>JAKVBZ010000029.1 GCA_022448645.1 Pirellulaceae bacterium | reverse complement strand
GACGACGAGACCGTCGCCTCCAGGACACGCAACTCTCGGGATGCCTTTCCCCAGGCTTGTGTGTCAAACGATTTGGAACGGGCTTAACCCACCCGGACCAGCGGGCTTAACCCACCCGTAAATCGCATAGACGTTTGCCGGTGAAACACCGGCCGCCACCGAAGGTGGCGCGTCCTGGCGACGACGATTCAGTCGTCTTCAGGGCGCGCAGCTCTCGGGATGCCTTTCCCTAGGATTGTGTGTCAAACGATTTGGAACGGGCTTAACCCACCCGGACCAGCGGGTTTAACCCACCCGCAAAACGGGCTTAACCCACCCGTGAATTGAGCAGATGTTTGCCGGTGAAACACCGGCCGTCACCGAAGGTGATGCCTCTTGGGGCGAGGATTGACTCGCCGTGAGGAGGCAAACCCTCGGCCATATTAGACTTGTTTTTCGTTTTTACTTGGAGGAATGATTATGGTCCAACTGACAGAAGAACTTGAAAAAATTGAAGTTCAGGACGAGAATCGTGACGATGTTGTTTTAAGTAGTCGACGTCAATACACACCACGCCGTCATAGCCGTGTCATGAAAGCTAAAAAAGGCAATTGGAAACGCGGAATTCAACAACGTCGTAACAAGCGATTCGCCTGGTAGTTTGGTAACTGGTAGTTAGGTGATAAGACGGCTACCGGCCACCGGCTGATTCGGTTTATCCGTTGCGCTTCCGATGCGGACGGGACAAATACGAACGCCTTGTTGGCTGGTAAGGTGTCTAAAACAATGTCACCTATGTGACGCCATTCGCGTTCGGTTTCCCATTGCCTATTGGTGATGCCGTTCCGATCGCGCGTACCACGTAATTGGAAAAACGGTTGAAGTGGGGGAGAAAGTTGGTCCCAGGTGTCGTCGTCTCCGTAGAGTACGGGACGGGCTCCTTGTTGCATCAGCCATTCTCGCTCGATACTGATGCCATACGGTTCAAAATCCCACCGGGCCAGGTGGGTTTGGAAGTGTCTCAATTTGCTGATCTGATCAAGGAAGACTGAGGTTAAGCTTACAACCGCGGTTGTTCCGCGTGTCTTCAGCGAACTAGCCGCTAGTCGTTTGCTGCGTATAATGCGCGTTAGCGCGTCGATTGCACCGTGTTGCGCCTCCTTGCGCCCGAGGATTAACGCGTCGATATAACTCGCTCTAGCGGCTCCAGGCCAGTCACTATCTTGGCGACGAGTACAATGTGTCAAATAGGGGATGTCGGCGCAGATCTTCCTGATCTCTGTAGGTGACAGAAATGAGGGCGTTCGTACATCGCTATGTCTTTGCTTGGCCGACGATGATGTGGCAACAACCGATGATTGTGAGTTCTTCCTGTTGGGTGTGTGCCATGCTACTCCGTTTTTGTCGGTAAGCCATTCCTGCAGTTGCCGTGAGATTAACTTCGCATTAGTCGTATAAATTGTACTGCCTGGGCGCCAGCGTCGGTTGCCGTCTGTCAGTCGTGCACGAATCAGTCGCTGTAGATTTCCCTTGCGGCGCATTTGAACCACGATGATCCGATCGCTACCAGCGATGACCACCCGGTCTCTAGCTGGAGCGTCAGAAACTTGGCGATTCCCAGCACAGTTATCTACAACGATTTCTGGTGAGACGAATGCTCGATATAGTGGTCGAGCATCGTTTGCCGTTGGCAACTTCAACTTGTGCCACCAGGAAGCCAAATTCTTTTGCTGCCCGATGTGGAATATTAGTCCAGGTTGTGAAAACAAGCTGGTTGCCTGTTCGACAAAGTGACCTGTGGTCGTCGATGACGCACTTATCAGAAGCTCTCCGCGTTGATGAACGTTGGCGCACGCGTCTCGAAAGAACTCAAACCAGTCTTGTTTTTCTTCTAGCCGGCGTCCCAGACGAGAGCTAACGATCGCAGTCCTTTCCCCTTCTGGAACTCCATTGGGCCACCATAGGATACGATTGCCCAACCAGTCCTGGAAGGCAGATGAGGTAGATCCTGGGATGCCCCAGGTGAGTCTCGCTCCGGATGAATACCAGCAATTCAGGTCGCAGAGCAACTGTTGGACTCGATCGCGTTCGCGCTGATCTGAATCCGACAGCCGCAAGGATTCGCCAAGGGCCAATGATCTACTTAGCAGCTCGGTTCCGAGAGGCATGCGAGACCATACGCAGTCGTCCGCATATTTTCTACCCGGTAACAAACCACCTGCGACTAGTGTGGCGAATGAATCTTGGGGCAGCATCCGTGAAACCCGCTAGCTCTTTTTTGATATTTGTAGGTCAGCCGTTTTCAGGCTTTGCTTATTTGAAACTTTCTGTAAGTATACGGATGTTCATGTATCGGGTCAAGTGTATATGATTGTAAATTCATCACCCATTCCCGATGAGGTACGAAGTTCGCAGGTCAGTGGTTCGGTTGGCCGCACTCGTCGAGCATTCTGAGGTACAGGAATCACCGTTGCCTGAGGAGATCGCTGTAAAATTTCAGCCGGTGAGCAAGTAGATGCGGTGGGCGCTCTGTCAGGTGATGCCTTTTCTAGGGGGTAATCTCCGATATGCACGCTACATCGCGTGGGCCAATTTCCACGACGAGCGACGCGGTCTTTCCAGTTCTGCTGATCGTGATTGGCGCGCCATTCCATAAGTCAACGTATTGGGATTTTGGATGATTGTCGATTTCGAGAAGTTTTCCTTTGACCGTCCTGTAATTGGCATTGAAGACTGTCCAAATGACGCTGTTGTCTGCCATGAATTGATTGACAAATGTTCCGGGAATGAACGTAGGAATGAGTGGTTCGACGTTGGCTGACGTGAATGCCTCTACATTCTCGTGCAGGATCCGGAACATCTTCCGGTGATCCGAAATAGCCTTTGACCCAAAATAGGACTCTGGGGCATAAGCCCGAGGCATGAAGAAGGCGTCTCCGTTAAAGAGAACAAACTTTAACTGATCCCAATTGTTGTCTTTGAGGACGTGATTGTAGATGTTGTTAAAACATTTGATGTCAGGAAATGCGAATCTTGTCAGGTTGACAGGAACGGCAATTTGCTTCGTGAAGTGACGAAGAACAGCCCCTTGGTACATGCCATTCTGGTACTGAAGCCGTGTGTCTTCGGGGTGCGATTCCGAACAGATCACGACGTCTTCCGGAATGGCTGCCCGGATTCTTCTCGTTAGTTCGCGCTCGCCGTAGAAATGCGGCAAAGGCATTTCGTGCGAGTGGTTTTTTCTGTTACATATGCTGGCGCCGTTGCCAAGTTGGTCCAGGTAGACGACTTTTGCGCCTACTTCGTGAGTCAGAAACTTTTGAGACTCTATCAGATAATCCAGCCATTCCCGAAAGGAGAGGCAGGGAACATATCCCATCATATTTCCGTAGTCGACAGGTCGATACCCAATGCCCCACTCGCGTCGTCCTGCTCCGAAGCGATGGGCGTTTTCGTTGATAAGAATCGGATTTGTGTAGAGGCTGATCGGAACGCCTGATTCATTAGCCTGACGAATGGTTGCCTTAAAATGATCGACACCTCCCACCGGGAACAGGGCATGGTGATCATATTCACCAGAGTACTCTTGCCTGTGGTTGTCTGTGTAGTCAGGACGATGTGTTGGATTGTCGGGATGTTCTCGGGCGTGCCACCCAGCGAGTGTCATCACATCACAACAAGCGAACAATTCACGAATGTTCTGGGCCCCGGAGACCATTCGATCCAGTCCCGAATACACGTACCATGCGCCATTCAGGAATGACTGTGTGTACCAATCTTGAGCTTGAGGTTTAGGTTTGTACCACGTGTTGACCCAATCCCGATACAAACGGAAGCTGTCACGCCAGTCACCAGGTGAAATGGATAGGATACAATTGGGAAATGTCCAGGTCTCGTCCGGCTTGAGTTGTTTTTCGAGATATTCCAGTCGGTACCAACCACCATCCTCTCCCTTACCGACGTCATACCAATGGAATTGGCCTTCCAGGTCGTTACTCAAGAGTGTCAAAGCGTACCACTCGTTTGGATTAAAGAAAGAATCAACCTGGAGCGGGTGGCCTGCCCCGTGCGCTCCGTATACGTTTCCCTCAACGTGATGAATCATCGATGCACCGTTGTTTTCGGGAAAGTAATACCAGGTATCCTCAAGTGATTTGAGTTTCACCCCTTCCAGGATGGGGAACCTGATTCTGCCGTGAAAGGGCTGGTTGCCCGCGTTTAGCAGTTTCAGTCCCATCTTGATTTGACCATCGGCTGCCAAGGTGATCCTGACGGTGGCTTCAAGATGCGTTGCCGCTTCTCGATATTTGAGTTGTATCAATACGCCATTGGCCAAGGCTTTGCTGTCCACCACGTTCCATTGGTCCGACCCAATCCACTTGCCGTTCTGTCGGCAGGCAAAAATGGGGGACTCGTTAAGATTTACGTGACCGTATGCTGGTGAATGGAGCCGTTTCCATGTCAGTCCGCGTTGAAGTTGAACTTCCGCAGTGATAAGCCCATCTGAAACGCGAGCACTGGACTGTTGAACGAGAAATTCCAGTTGTCTGGTTACTGCAGGAAAATCTTTTTCAGCGACCGGATACCAAGGCGAAATGTCGCTGGGCAGGGGTGCAGTCCAAACGGGTTGATTCGGGTTACAGGTCAGTGCCAAGAGTGAGAAAGAACACTTGGAAATGTTGTCGTGAAAAACTAAGCGTTGTGAAGGGTTTTCGCGACGAGGCTGGAACACGTAGAGTGCGAGACCATTGGTAAGCCCATAACTTTGATGAGTCAGATTGAACGGAATGAAATGCTCGGAACTACCATCGGCGTAGACGACTTCCAGCGTGAAACGTTCGCTTTGGGTAATGGGAGCAATCGGTGGTTTAGAAGGGCCGCCATCTGTGTCGTACGGAGGGATCTTCGACCAGATCAACAAAAACATTTCACGTGTCGATTCGGGAAGCTGAATCTGAAGCGGTTTTTGTTCTGCGGTTCGGTGACCCGTTTCGGGAACGTCACTAACTTTCGGGATCCGGAATGGAATGTTGTTTACCAGAACGACTGGATGAGAAAAAATGTCGGCCGTTTCGCTGTCTGGGGGAATTGAGAATGGTTCGTCTTGCAGTCTGGGAGGCAGAGCGGTGAGACGATAATCCGCCAGCGCAGAAGGTTCTTCTTGAGGGATCGGAGTGAATTTGAAAGTCTGCTCTTCGACCTGCCACTTTCCACTTTCGTGGAGGCCGGAGATCTCAAAACCGATCACGGAAAGATGATTGCCATTGTTTGGGCTTGTTTGGCCAACATTCTTGATTTTGACGGAATGTTTTCCGGCTGTAAAAAAACGGTCGCAAATCAAGATAGTCTCACGACGATTTGTGGTGGCGAACGTATCGATTTCCATTTCCAGATTGTTGTCGATAAATACACGCAGAGTGGCACCATTGGTTACTTTCACCAGAGAAAGGGATAACTTGTAAACGGCTCCCGGTTCAGGAACGGTCACGTCGAAGCTCAGGAAAGCATAAGGTGCGTAGGTCTGCATGCACGGGATGCCATTCTGCGGAGTCTTATCCCACTTGTCAGCCTGTCCCGCAAGATTAGCGTCAATGAATTGGGTATGTTCCGCCTTGGCACTGCACGTAAAAGCAAACAATGCGACGGCATACACCAACCATCCTGGCTGACACAGAATTTTGTTTGAGGTGGTAAAATTCACTTCTGATGACTCCCGTATAACCAATCGACGGAAACAATTTTTATTTTTGTGGCGTATCCGGCGTTCAATATGCCGGGACCACCTAATCCGTAGTCGTAAGCGATCGCAACCTCGTCATCCGTGACAACCACTGTGGCGTAGCAGATTCGTAGAACGCCCGGAGCATGTGGGTATGCGCTGCGATCGGTCGGCTGCTCTTCTTTCTTCGCCCGATAGACTCGCGGCGTTCCGCTGGGAGGCTTGATGCGAGTCCGGTCATCGAGTGATTCAAGGTTGCGGAAATGCTTCCAGGTTCTTCCTTCGTCTTGGGAGATTGCCGTGGAGAGGCGATGTCGTTGGAGTCCGGAAACCGATTCCATTGCCGAGACTTGATTCCAGACAAGTAACAGGTCTCCGGTCTTTGGGATTCGAGCAAAAGTGTGTGGGGAGTAGCCGCTTGCCAGTTCCACTGGCCGCACAGGGGTCCAGGAAATTCCACCGTCTTTTGAGAGGGATTCATAAGGTCTTCCAAATTCGGTGCGACCATACAGCAACACCGTCCCGTCTCGAAGTTCCTCAACGACAGGTTCTTCGACGTTGTAGCAGCCTGCTTTACCCTGTTGTTGCATGATTAGCAATTCGCTATTGCTGGCGTGCCATGTTTGTCCTTCGTCATCTGAATAATATACCCAGCTGTAGCAGAGATTATTGCTTTCGCTTTCGGACTCGCCACCCGCGTAAGCACTGATCCATTTCATGACAGGTACTAATATGCGTCCGGTGCTGAGGACGCGAGCAGATTGATTTCGAGAAACGGCGAAGTGGGGATCGATATGGATCGGGTCAGACCATGTGTTGCCATGGTCATCCGATGTCCGAAAACATACTGTGCCATCACGGCCAGGGCGCGTTCGTGGGCCGCCATAGACGAGTCCCAATTTGCCAGACCTGAGGTGCAGTAAACTATGGTGGCCGACGATATTGCCTACAGCGATTCCCTGTCCATCAACGGTTTGTAGCACTTGAGGCTCACTCCATGTGCGGCCCTGGTCTGCTGAATACTTGCCGACCATTTTTCGATTTTCTACGAACAGCAGGCAATACCTTCCGTCGTTGAACTGGTCCAAAAGCGCTTCGTAGACTCCTGGTCCATCGGCCGGGAGCACGAGTGCCTCATGAATGATGCCGGGTGGCGTTGTTGTTTCTGCACGGCTTTGCGGTGTGGCAAACATTGCAATGATGAGGGTTACTGTCACTGTGGTGACGAATACTGTTACTGATTTGTCCATGATTAGTTTCTCCTTGTATCCCTCAAGATAGACGCGCACGACCTGATACAACCGTCTGGAGATTCCAGTTTGGGGAAATTTTACGATTCACGTCTACGGTACTTTTTCGACAGAGACTAGCTCTTGCGCTACGGATCAGAGTCGGTTGTTGGCGTACTGGCCAAGAAGCGCAAGACTTGGGCTATGTGGTCGAATAGATTATGCAAAGACTTCGTGGACCACTTCGCTTTTCACAAAGGTAGGAATTTCCACTCGGCCGTTGTGTTCAAAAGAAACACGTTCTTGGTCAAGGCCCATGGCGTGCAATATGGTGGCGTGCAATGAGTTAGGGTGCACGGGGCGTTCGATCGCTGTATAACCGACAGGATCGGTTTGGCCGATTGCCTGACCACCCTGCACGCCTCCACCTGCCAGCCAGACGGTAAAACCACCAGGAGAATGGTCACGACCGCGATCCCCTTCCGAACCGGGGGTACGGCCAAATTCACCGCCCCAGATGACGAGTGTTGTGTCCAACAGTCCTCGCTGCTTCAAGTCCGTGAGTAGACCGGCCACGGGCGTGTCGGTGCGACGGCCGCAGGAAGCGTGGTTTTCATTGAGTTGTGCGTGGGAATCCCAACCCGGCACATAGACTTGGACAAATCGCACTCCTCGTTCAACAAGTCGCCGCGCTAGCAGGCACTGGGTGCCGACTTCGGCCGCTTCTTTGTTTTCCAATCCGTACAATTGTTTGGTACTTGCTGTCTCGCGGCTCAGGTCAAAAGCTTCGGGTGCAGACGTTTGCATTCGAAAGGCCAACTCGTAAGCTGCAATGCGAGCTTCCCACTCTGAATTTTGAGGATCGATTTGGTGACGGTGCTGATCGTTTAACTGTTGTAACAGATCGAGTTGTCGACGACGTTGTGTTGGCGATGTTCCCGCCGGCAAGTTGAGATAAGGAATTCCATTCTGGTCTACTTTGGTTCCTTGGTGTCGTGCCGGTAAAAAGGAAGACGTAGTCGTTGGATGTGGAGGGGCACCAAAAACGATAAAACCAGGTAAATCCTGGTTTTCGCTACCCAAACCGTAATGTACCCAGGAACCCAGTGATGGCCGATCACCTACGATGGTGCCCGTCGTCATGATGTACTCACCCGGCATATGAATGACGGTATCGTGTTGCATGCTACGAATCACACAAAGATCGTCCACATGTTGAGCCGTACGCGGAAGGATGTTGGAGACTGGCTGACCGCATTCACCGTACTGACGAAACTTGTACGGGGAAGCCATCAGCATGCGAGACCCATTGCCCATCATGGCCGTGCGTTTGAATAACTTGGCAATGGACTCGGGAGTCTCTTTTCCGTCGAGTCGGTCCAAGTCCGGCTTGGGGTCGAATGTATCGATATGACTCGGCCCGCCTCCCATGAATAGGAAAATCGCATTCGTAGCACGTGGCCGAAAATGTGGACTTCCTAATTTGGGACTCGGTAACACGCTACTCCATGCATTTCGTTCGTCAGCGATCAAGCCGGCAAGGGCTGCCGAGCCGAAACCCAAGCTGGATCGCATGAGCATCTCACGTCGCGTTACCGGTAAAAGGGGGGATGATTCGGTGGGCATGATGAATATAACGAAGTCGTTAGTGACGCTGCTTCACCCTCTGTGGCTGCCATTGCGTACGACGCTCCGAAAGGGTAAGCGTATTGACGAAACGGAGATTCGTGGGTTCAAAACGAATGGTACAAGATTGTAAGGACCTTAGTATAGCCGCAGCTTACCAATAAGGAGATCGGTATTTCAGTGGAATTTTTTGATGGCATCTCGCTAATTTGTCGTGCCGGTATGAATGAGGTGAATCTTCATGGAATGTAGACGAATTCGTTGAGATTCATCAGGACTTGACAAAGTCTGGCCAAGGGCGACATCGTTGTTGGCTGGTGGGGAACGACTCCTTGGGCGGCATCCAAGTGCAAACCGAGCGACTCGGTCACTGGCAGTTGATTGGCCGAGTCGTCCTTTTGAGAGGCGGTCAGCCACTTGTCGATCAAATAACCGGCCACCTGCTCTACCTGGCTTTCCGGCAGCGATTGACGATAGATCAATATCTCGGCGATGTCGCCATGAAATCGCTCCCCATCGGCGCTGAACGCGTCGCGGTAGCCTCCGATTCCTAGCTTTCCTGTACCCGAGGTGTCGATTTTACCCTTTAACTCTGCTTCATCCCGCGAAAAAACACCGTCCGCTTGTCGTACGTCTAATGTGACCTTAGTACCGTCCCAACTCGCTATCAATAATAACGGAACTTCATCGGGAATGTCTTTACTGCTATGCACACGCGAACTCCAAGCTCCATCGATGTTTTGATCAATTCCGATTCGGCCGACAGGACCATTGTATGCGTATCGTAAAAGTCCAAGAGTACCGATATCGGTTCCGCCCCCTCGGGCTTTCATCAATATGGTTTGGTTGCCGATTCCGTTACCCAAGAACCGTAAGACTACAAAAATAGAGTAGCTATTTTGCAGTTCGATTTCCGGCGATTCCTCGATTTCTAAAACGTGATCTGCTTGACCGAATGGCCCACCGGCAAAATGAATGACGGGACGTCCGTTCAAGCCGTGTTCACCGTTGCGAAAACGTGGCTGCCGGTGTGTCGCACTTGCCGTAGCTTGGTCCAAGTCCTGGTTAGGTCCGACTAGCTGATCTTCCCAACGCTTGATGGGGTCATCGTGAGCCAAAACCGGTGTGGCGGGATTTTGATTTGCCGCGTGTGCTATCTCCGTGGAGAGGTATCTTTGGGCAGAAGTGATTTCAATCGGTGAAGGGTCCCTTCCCAATATTTGCCGGAACGCTGCTAAGACTAACTCATGAGGATCGTTGCCAATCCTGAGCCGCAATCGGGCGGCCAAGGATTCTGCAATGCCTTCACCGCGGGGGCTGTTCAGCAAGAACAACGATTGGAGTGTCGTGGTGGATACATGTCGTTGGTCGCAACTGGCAGACATCGCCGTAGGTCCGTCGAATAGCGATTGCATGTCTTGAGGAGCATCCCGTCGTTGAAAATGATAAAGACTGCGGCGATTGGAATCCTGACCGACGGGGACACTCGGTCCACCGATTTGCCGATCCAATTGTCCACTAGCGCACAAAGCGGCATCTCGGATCGCTTCGGATTCGAGTCGTCTTGTGGGAAATCGCCAAAAAAGTCGGTTGTCAGGATCTTTTGTGGCAGCGACCTCGTTCTGCGATGCCGATTGTCGATAAGTGTTCGATGTCAGGATAAGTCGGTGAATGTGCTTCGTGCTCCAGCCACTCGTAATCAATTCGGAGGCCAGATAATCCAGTAAATCGGGATGGGTGGCCATGGCACCGCGAACTCCGAAATTTCCTGGAGTTGCGACTAAGCCACGGCCAAAATGGTAGTGCCAGATGCGATTGACCCACACACGTGCAGTCAAAGGATTTTTAGGGGATGTCAACCAGCGAGCTAGATGAATTCGATTCTTGGTCGTCTTCTGTTCGGGTGCTGAATTTACGGTCGGTTCAAGCTGTAATATTTTCGGCCAGCCAGGTTCCACGGCGAACGAGGTGCTATAGGGGTCGCCGCGACGTAGCAACCAGGCCTGTCGTTGACCAAGTTCGTCTGGGTTATGAACCAACGGAAAATTCCCTGCCATGGGCAAAACGGAAAGCTGATGCTTGCTGGTTGGAGGAGAGAAAAATCCCCACACTTGCTCTACGGCTTGCATTTCCTTATTCAGAGCGGCTTGCAGTTCCTTCGTTTTTTCCTTTTCCTCGTCAGTGATTCGATATGCATTGCAACCGGCGAGTCGTATATTTAGAACGGCTCGGGTTAGTCGAAATGTCGATTCTTGCGATCCCGTGCGCTGCTCTGTGGGGAGCAACATAATATCGCGTACATCTTGGAGTATTTTTTCTTCGTAAGCCGTTCGTAGAATACGTTCACGAATGGCCAATGTGTGTTGTCGCAATGCTTCTGCCGCTTGGTGAAAGTCGTCGCTTAACTGCGACTGCTTCAGAACCAGATTTCCGGGATATCCCTTCACAAAAAAAGCTTGCAGGCGGTAGTAATCTCGCTGAGTAATGGGATCAAATTTATGATCGTGGCACTGAGAACAAGCCATGGTTAGGCCAAGAAAGGCCGAGGCAGTCGCATTGACGATGTCAACATACATGTCGTTTTCTTGGCGCACACAACTGAGTTCTTCACTCGATAGCCTCGCTGTCGCCAAAAAACCGGTGGCGATCATGTTTTCGTCCTGATAAGGCTCTAGCTCATCGCCGGCCAATTGCTGCGTGACAAAAACATCGAAGGGCTTATCAGTATTAAAACTGTCGATCACCCAGTCCCGGTATCGCCAGATATGTGGCCAATTGTGATTTTCGACAAAGCCTGAAGATTCTGCAAATCGAGCAACGTCCAGCCAGTGCCGTGCCCAACGTTCGCCGTAGTGTGGTGAAGCCAGAAGTCGTTCTAGTAGATCGTCGTAAGCATGTTGGTTTGAGTCTGCAACAGACTCCTGTAAGAGAGGTCCATTCGTCGGCAAGCCCTGCAGGTTGAACGCCAGTCGGCGAATTAAAGCCCGTTGATTGGCTGGAGGTGATGGCTGTAGTGCGTGTGCTTCCAGCCGTGCCAAGATAAAGTGGTCGATGGCATTTTGAGGCCAATGGTGGTCCTGTATGGCAGGTAATTGTGGACGTCGAATCGGCTGAAACGACCAGTGGTCGGTCTCTGCGGCAGAAATATCCGGGAACATTTCATGGTTCCAGGAAACGCCCTGATCGATCCAGGTGCGCAACACCGAAATCTGAGCGGGAGTTAATGGGGCACCTTCACCAGCAGGTGGCATTCGTTCGTCGGAGTTTGTGTCAGCAACCAGCTGGATGAGACGGCTCTCGGCACTGTTTCCTGGTTCGACGAGCGGAATGCCATCCGTTTGTCCCAGCAGTTTCGGCTTGTGGTCCAACCGCACTCCGGACGAAGCCTCTTTCCCCTGATGGCAGTCGAAACAGTGTGTCTCGAGAATGGGACGTACGTCACGATCAAAGTCAACTTCGTGCTTCACGGGAGCAGGCAGTGACGAGGTCTCGCCGAGGCAGAGCGTCGACGCCAACAATAGGTTGCATAGAGCGAAGAAAAGGTGAGATTGGATTTGCATGGAATTTGTTCAAAAGTAAAGTCTTACCTTCTCTAGAATAGCATGAGTAGAGCCCTGACTCCAGAACTGATTGGCTTGTTGGACCACTACCAAGATTTTTGTTGGCAGTCCGTAAGCCAATAACTCGGCTGGTGCGACCCGAAAAGGCTCTGCCATGTTTTCACTACGCACTCAAGCAAAGTATCGAATGCCAAAGGGAATTGTCGAACCTCGGACATTCTGTGGTTGGTGATAAACTCATTCGTGCATTTCCCGTGGGGGAATCTTTGTTCGATGTTGAGCCTTGTTTTAGACCTTTCTTGGATTTTCTTCATGTTGCTGATTGAGTTGCCTAAAACGTTGAATGCGACGTTTTACGCGTTCGACAACGGTGGTCGCTGTAGGTGATGGTCGGTGGTTTGCTGGAACGCATGAGCCAAGGCCAGGAGTGTTGTTTCGCCGAACAGTTGTCCCGTAAATGTTACTGCCGTGGGGACATTGGCTCCGTTTCGTTCGATGAAGCTTCCTGGAATGGAGATCGTGGGATGTCCCGTGTAGTTGGCCAGCACGATATCATCGCCACCCACATACGCATCAACGTCTTGCATTGCCTTTTCCATTGTTTGCATCACCAGCGTTCGTACACGGTTGGCACGCAGGTACTGAGTGGCAGATATGAAGTGAGCTTGATGCCAGGTGGCGGGCCAGGCGTTCAGGCCTTCGGTATCGCCACGTTTTATCAAGGGTTCAAAAATATCTGCGGATTCGACGTCCAGTATTAATGTCAGTGCCGACACTGGGAGATTCTTCGTTGGTAATTCTATGGGAATGAGTTGCACACCAAGTTCACGTAAAGTACGAATCTCTGTGCGTTCTTCCGTTGGTAGGCCCGTTTCGACATAGCCAACTCGTAGTGTCTGCAGGTTCTCCTCGAAGGGCCACGAAAATGGTCGATCTACCACCGTGGGATCCAATCCGTCTCGCCCCCGAATGAAGTCTAAGATCAAAGCGCAATCTTCCACCGATCGAGCGATCGGTCCCAGTTTGTCCAGACTCCAGGCCAATGGCATGCAACCGAAACGGCTCACTCGTCCGAAGGTGGGCCGTAAGCCGGTGACGCCACAGCGACGGCACGGAGATGTGATGCTGCCAGTCGTTTCGCTACCGATGGAGAAGCCGACGCAACCTGCTGCTGTCGCGGAGGCGGAACCGGCCGAAGAACCGCTCGATCCTTCCTCTGTGTTCCATGGATTGCGCGTCTTTCCGCCAAACCAGTCGTCGCCCATGGCGACGGCACCCAGTGACAACTTCGCGATGAGCACAGCTCCCGCATCGTCCAATCGCTGTGCGACGGTCGCTTTCATGTCCAGCTTCTGGTCTTTGAATTGAGGAGCACCCCAAGTCGTGTTGTATCCGGGGTACGCGATCAAATCCTTGGCACCCCATGGTATTCCATGTAGTGGTCCCCGATAACGCCCTGCTGAGATTTCGCGGTCCGCGTTGGCGGCTTGTTTCAGCGCGAGGTCGTCCAGGAACGAAATTACACAATTCAACTTCGGTTGATGTTGATGCAATCGATCAAGATATAACGTGGTAAGTTCTGTCGACGAAACTTTGCGTTCGCGAATCAAAGTAGCCAACTTGGTAACGGGAAGGAAAGCAAGATCTTCTGGTGTGTTGGGCTTCTCCAGTGACGCCGATTCGATCATTTGCACTTCGCCACGGTCGGCGGACTCAGCAGGATGCGCTCCCATCTCAGGACGGAAGATAAATGCGGGGGGAGTAAAGTAGTCAATTTCCACAGCTTGCAACACGGCGGTCTTGGCTAGAGACCGGCGCACTCCGTGAGCTGTTTGTTCACGTTCTTCTTCTGTCAGTTCTAAGCCAGCAATCCATTCGGCATTCTGAATCATTTCTACCGTGACGTTGCCATGGGTGACGACTTGAGCTGCCAAGGCTCGTTGAAATACGGTCGTTCCAATTCCGGCACTAGCTAACGTAGTCAAGAGTTGTCGCCTGTCGAGCATGGAATCGTCTTTCGTCAACGGTGACCGATCTGTTAGATAAAACGAAGCCAATGCAGGTCCGCATCGTGCAGGACAAGTCTTCGGTTGCGAGGCCGGGTTTTGAATGGGTCGGCATCGCCGCCAGACTTCCAGCGGACGATTGGTTCGATCACATCGCCGAGGTATTGGTGATCTTTGTGTGTCTCAGGATTTTAATGTTAACGATGCATTTGCGGAGTATGTTATCCTCAGGGAGCGGCTGCCCCTAGTCAAGCGTTTGGTAGACACTTGGAAAAGTCTTTGGTGGATCATTTCGACCGTGGCTCGATTGGCTGATACGCGGTCGGTTTTGAGGTCGTGCTAAGCGGTTGTTTTTGGTGAGTTGTGGCCTGAAGAATCTGCTTTGAAGTTGCTTCCTTTCATGACGCGATGTGTTCGTGAGCAAAATACTAATGTTGACCTTAGCTTCTGCTGTGGTGTCGATAGTTGACATGATCTGACTGCGAAGTATGTAAGCCAATTTCTATCGTCCAGTGTGGTTTGACAGCTGGATGGGGTGGGCTTATAGTCAATCTCACGTTCACGAATCTCTATGAGTTTATCGAGTGTTGCCATGATGGAAACATGTCTTCGAGGATTCGATTCTTATAAGGTAATGTTCATTTTTCTAAGCTGGCTGTTCTTGTTGAATGAACAAGCCCAAGCGGACTCGATCGAAGTCA
Source organism: Pirellulaceae bacterium (assembly GCA_022448645.1). The sequence continues at coordinate 39,701 of JAKVBZ010000029.1, read as the reverse complement.
AAAACTCCCGCACACTCGCCGTCACTCATCTGGCAGCGCAACGGGTGCCTGTCGGAATTCGTGAGGATTACAAGCCGTGTATTGCAAAGTTGTCGGATGGGCAATTGATTCTGACGGCGTTTCATTCATCACAAAATGGTGGTGTTCCCCAGGAATATGTGTTCCTGCATCGATCTCACGACGGTGGGGAAACTTGGTCAGAACGGGAACGGCTTGACCTGTACGGCCGAGAGCCGTATTTTTCGTTGGTGGCTGATGGCTCGCTGTTGGTCACAACTCATCTTTTAAAAAGGGCTCGGGGTAACGACGAAGGTTACGTACAAAGCTTCCTTTATCGCTCAATCGACGCAGGCAAAAGCTGGCAGCCGAATCGCATTCGCTGGCAAGATATTCCAGGTGCCAGAGAGAAAGCTTGGATTCATACCAGTCGCAATGCGTTGCAGCTTCATGACGGGACTATTTTGGTAGGAGTATCGGCCAAGGGAGGTCCCGATGTTCTTTGGAAGTCGCAAGATGGAGGTGAATCCTGGGCCGCTCAGTCTTGCGCATTTGAAGGCGTTGATCCCTCCAAGCTTTGGTGGCCGTTTTGGGCAGAGACATTCTTGTGGCAGACGCCATCAGGGGACTTGATCGGTCTGTGGCGTGTGGACCAAAAGACCTTTCCTATGTCCAGTGGCGATGTTTCAAAGGCAACCACTGACCAACACGAGCGGCTTATCGTATTTCGATCCACAGACGGTGGCGCACACTGGACACGCGAAAAAGAGCTGGGGAGTGTGGAAGGTGAGATGTATCCATCCATTTTGCGGCTCCAGGATGGACGACTACTATTGACGTATACTGTGCGGGCAGCTGTGGCATCTCATCAAGTGCCACTTGGTGTGAGGGCCGTGTTGGGTGTTGAGTCGGATGACGGGTTTCGGTTTGACTTTGAGAACGACATCATCATGCTTGACACGAAGACTCCACAACAGGAAGGTATGCATAGTGGTGGAGGTTTCGGACCTACCGTACAGCTCGACGATGGAAGTTTGGTGACTGCCTATTCTTATCGGAGCGAGGACACAAAACACCAAGTGGAAGTGGTTCGTTGGCGACTACCGTGAAGAAATTAAAAAGTATGTAGACACGTATGAGGTCATGTGATGTTGGAATCTATTGATAGACGAAAGTTTCTTGGTAATTCTGCTGCGGGGAGCGCTGCCGTTGGATTGGGACTCTCTGCTGCGCGAGCAAACGGATCCGAATCGCCCAATGAAAAAATCATTGTCGGAATCATGGGACTCAGACGAGGTCGCAGGCTGGCCTCCCTGTTTGCGGAACAGCCTAACGTTGAAATTAGGTACGTATGCGATGTCGATTCATTGCGGGCCGAAGTCTGCGCAGAGGATATCTCTAGTGCCGATGGAAAAAAACCTCAAGCGATCACCGATTTCCGCCGCATCTTGGATGACAAGCAGGTCGATGCGCTGGTTTGTGCTGCTCCTAACCATTGGCACGCGCCCGCGACCATTTTTGGCTGTTCGGCCGACAAGCACGTGTATGTAGAAAAGCCGTGCAGCCACAACCCGTATGAGGGCGAGCTCATGGTCCAGGCAGCACGGAAATACAACCGCGCGGTCCAAGTGGGAACCCAACGCCGCAGCTCTGAGGGGATTCGGCAGGCCATCGCCAAGTTACACGAAGGGGTGATCGGTCGAGTCTATCTAGTTCGCTGTTGGTATGACAGCACGCGGGGCTCCATTGGACTCGGCAAACTCGTTAACGTACCCCCTCATATCGATTACGATCTGTGGCAAGGTCCAGCACCGCGTAGGCCCTATCGAGACAATGTTGTCCATTACAAATGGCATTGGCGGTGGCATTGGGGGAACGGAGAATTGGGGAATAATGGTGTTCATTCGTTGGATCTTGCCCGTTGGGGGATGAATGTCGATTTTCCCATTCGAGTGACGTCCAGTGGTGGCCGTTACCATTTCGAAGACGATCAAGAAACTCCCGACACACACACCGTGTGCTACGAGTTCGAAGGGCGGCGATCTATCACCTGGCAGGGAATGAGTTGCAATAAACACGGAAGCGGATTTGTCACGTTCTATGGTGATCAAGGATCCCTCGAGCTTTCGGGAAACGGATCACATACCACGTTTGACCGTAGTGATAAGAAGATTGAGGAAGTTGATGGCGTGAGTCACGGTTTGACCGAGCACATCACGAATTTTTTACAAGCTATTCGTGAAAACAAACCTCTGGAACTCAGCGCGAAGGTGTTAGACGGTCACAAGAGTGCACTGCTGTGCCATCTAGGCAATATCGCGCACCGCACCGGTCGCGCTCTGAACTGCGCCTCGGAAAACGGCCACATCTTGAATGACCAGCAGGCCATGGATCTATGGAGCCGCGAGTATGACCAAGCCTTTGAACCGAAAGTGTGATGTGACGGCGGCTGCACTCTTTTGGGAAACAATTTGAAAGTGCTGCGGTCCGTGGGTGCTGGCCCAAAGCGAGTCTCACTCGATTCTGGACCCTTCTTTCGGGAGGATTGAAAGGGAAACGGTTTGGAGAGGGTGCAAAGGCTTTCCCTTTCCTTGAAAGGGGTGTGCCAGCGAGGGATGTTCCTCGTTGTGTCTCACGACTGACGCCCAGCGTGGTTGTCAATACAAATGGGACGGCACAGAGGCATCCCTCGTTTCCCTGACAAAACCGGACTCGGACACTTTCCGGGTGACGCTTTTGAAATTGCGTCTCGTGTGTTATGGATACGGTGATCCGATTAGACGTATAATGGTGACTGTGTCGGCATGCTATGGCTAGGAGCGCAGATGGAAACCAGAGGATTTCACCGGCGATCTTTTTTGGCGCAGGCCGGTGGAGGCTGCGGTTTCATTGCCTTGTCCCACCTGTTTGCGCAAGAGATTCACGCATCCCCAGATGGAAAACGGAATGACTCGTTACGGAGGAAGGCTCCTCATGTGGAACCGCGCGCTAAACGCGTGATTTGGTTGTTCATGCACGGTGGTCCGAGCCATGTCGACCTTTTTGACCCCAAACCGGACCTTTCCAAGTATGCGGGGCAGCCGGTGCCGGAGAGTTTCGGCGAGGTGATCACTCGGCGTAACGTGGCCAATAACCCGCTTTTGGCTCCGATCAAACCGTTTCGCCCTCGTGGAGAAAGTGGTCTGCCGATTAGTGATTTCCTGCCGCACACGAGTGGCATGGCAGACGATTTGTGTGTGATCCGTAGTATGCACGGTGACAGCGTGAATCATCCTCAGTCGGTGTATCAAATGAACACCGGCAGTATTTTGATGGGTAAGCCGAGTTTTGGAAGTTGGGTGGCGTTCGGTCTGGGAACGGTGAATCAGAACATGCCGGCCTTCGTGGTCTTGCCGGATCCAGGCGGAGGTTTGAAAGGTGGTCCTCCGGCATGGGGCAGCGGATACTTGCCGGCGACCTATCAGGGCGTGACGATGCGGCCTGGTGCCACACCGATTCTGGACCTGAAACCACAAGATGGCGTCAAGGTCGAGCAACAACGGTCGATCCTGAAATTTGCTGACTCGCTGAATCAATTACATTTACAACAGCGACAGAATGACGATGAACTGGCGGCGCGGATGGCGGCATACGGCTTGGCATTTCGTATGCAGGCGGCAGCTCCTGAAGCCGTCGATATCAGTCGTGAGACCGTCGCAACTCATAAATTGTATGGGCTCGATCAGCCACACGCACAGGAATTTGGTACTAGGTGTTTATTGGCGCGAAGAATGATTGAGCGCGGCGTGCGCTTCGTTCAGGTCTATTCTGGCGATACCGGCGGCTGGGATGCTCACTCGGATGTGGCCCAAAATCACGGCGAATACTGTTTGCGTACGGATTGGCCAATTGCCGGATTACTCAAAGACCTCAAGCAACGCGGTCTCTTGGAAGACACACTGGTCATTTGGGGAGGCGAGTTTGGTCGCATGCCGATGAGCGAACAAGGTACAGGACGTGATCATAATCCGTGGGGTTATTCGATGTGGCTGGCCGGTGCCGGGCTGAGAGGTGGACGTGCGATTGGTGCCACCGACGCGATTGGTTTACGGGCTGCCGAGAAACCTGTCCACGTGCGAGATTTCCATGCGACATTGTTGCATCTTCTTGGGATGAATCACGAACAACTGACGTACGAGCAAAACGGCTTGCAGCAGCGGCTCACCGGGCCCCAGGAAGCTCATGTGGTTCAAGAGGTGATTGAGGGTTAGGACGTGCCTGTACTATCATCATCGTGGTCAAACTATTTGCTTGCCGTTTCCGGGATGACGGTACTGCTATTTCTGGCACCTGAGATGGTCGCTGAGTCGGAAGAGTCTGTAGCCTATGTGGAACAGGAGATTCGCGAAAGTGACCGTGATCATTGGGCCTATCGCCCCATCTCCGACGTTGACCTGCCTGAGGTAGAAGACGTCTCGTGGGTTCGGAATCCAATCGATCAGTTCGTGTTGGCGCGTCTAGAGCGGCAACGTTTGCACCCCATGCCGGAGGCGAGTCGCGGGACACAACTTCGACGACTGGCGTTCGATCTGAACGGTTTGCCGCCCTCAGAGGTTCAGTTGCGGGAATTCCAAAATGATGAGGCTGTGAATGCCTACGAACGTTTGGTTGACCGTCTGTTGGACAGCAGCACATACGGCGAACGGTGGGCACAGCATTGGCTGGACTTGGCACGATATGCTGAGACAGATGGATTCGAAAACGATCATATGCGTGCTAACGCCTGGAAATATCGTGATTGGGTGATTCGATCGCTGAACTCCGATGTGGGTTATGACCAATTTGTCAAACGACAATTGGCAGGAGATCTTTTGCCCGGAGGGCGTCACGCCATCGCGACGTACTTCTGCTTGGCCGGTCCCGACATGCCGGACGTCAACTCGCAGATCGAACGTCGCCACCATGTGCTGAATGACGTAGCCAGTACTGTTGGTTCGGTGTTGTTGGGTGTGCAACTAGGGTGCGCTCAATGTCACGACCATAAATACGATCCGATCAGCCTGGGCGATTTTTATCGTTTGAGAGCTTTTTTTCAGCCTGCCGTCCAGGTGAAAAAGAATCATTCGACGAGTTGTATGTTGAACGAATCAAGCGGTGACGAGACTTTCCACCTGATGATTCATGGGAGCTGGAATCGTCCGGGAACGGTCGTCGAACCGGCGTTTCCGCGTATTGCAAATCCAATGGGAATTACCTGCAGCGACGATCAGTCTAAGCGGATAGCCTTAGCGGATTGGTTCATGGATCCAGATCACCCGTTGACCGCGCGTGTGATGGTGAATCGTTTGTGGTATTTTCACTTTGGCAATGGCCTTTGTCGTACACCCAGTGACTTTGGAGTCGTCAGCGACCACCCCACTCACCCTGAGTTATTGGACTGGTTGGCGAAAGAATTGATGGATTCAGGATGGAGTCTCAAACATGTTCATCGTTTAATCGTGACTTCAGCAACGTATCGTCAGGCGGGTCGGACAGGTGACGTGTCGAATCCAGGCCAGCGCGACGCCGCATGGAACGGCCTGTTAGTATCGCGGGATCAACAGATTGACAACACCTGGCTGTCTCGATTTCCACGTCGGCGTTTGGAAGGTGAGCTGATTCGTGATGCGATGCTCGCGGCGGCTGGAATCATGAATCGCAGTATGTACGGTATGAGTGTGCGGCCTCCGCTGTCGGATGAATTGACATCTACCCTGCTGGAAGGTCATTGGGAGGTGAGTTCGAACGTGGCAGATCATCAACGCCGCAGTGTGTACGTTCTTGCACGCCGCAATTTGCGTTACCCGATATTCGACGCGTTTGATCGGCCCGATGCGAACTCGAGTTGTCCCCGCCGGAGTCGTACGACGACGGCGCCCCAGTCATTGATGTTGCTCAATTCGCAGTTTTCACTGCAAATGGCGCGGCGTACAGCAGGTAGGTTGCTGATGACGGCAGTTTTGCCAGAAGATCTTGTTCGTCGAGCATTCGTGGTGATGTTGGGAAGGATTCCGGAGGCAGTCGAGTTACAGTGGTCGCTTGAATTTTTGGCGACACAACAGCGCTTGGCGAGTTCGGAATGGGTCGACGGTAAACAGCCTATTCCAGCACCTGACGTATCCACCGACCCTCGGCTGGCTCAGGCTGTGGTGGATTTGTGCTTGGCCATTTTTAACACGAACGAATTTGTATACGTGGATTAGGCTGTTTTGTGTTGGCGACTAAGGATAACAAGTGCTGTAATGAAACTACTACTTCGAACCATCTTGTATGCTGCCATATCGATCTGTACAGGCATGTTGGGTTGTGATGGCGGTGGTCATCAAGTTCAGTCCAACAACACTGCGGTGGAGGCAGGACAAACTCGGGGATTGGAATCGGAGTCTCCCAGCTGGAATGCGAAAGTTGGTCGACTGACGAAAGATCACGATAAGAAAAAGATTGCGGCAATCATTACGCAATATCGTGCGGGGTTCCATGCGGACGTGATTGTCACCAAATTCCTTAAAGGATTTCCCACCGATGAGGGCTTCTTTCATCCGAGAGTCACCCTGGCGTCGATGTATATCGATCAGACGTTTGATCGTGACATAGGCCAATCCCTTGCCGCCGAACATGGAATCCCTGTTTATCCCAGTATCGTCCAGGCACTAACGCTGGGTGGCAAAGATTTGGCTGTGGACGGGGTATTGTTGATTGGTGAACACGGAGACTACGCGGAGAATAAAAGACAGCAGAAACTCTATCCGCGCAAATATTTCATGGAACAAATCTGTGGCGTGATGGCCACCAGCGGTCGTGGCGTACCCGTGTTTAATGATAAACACCTGTCGTACAACTGGCACGACGCCAAGTGGATGGTGGATCGAGCGGCAGAAGTGGGTGCGCCTCTGATGGCAGGGTCGGTTCAGCCTGTCACCTGGCGTGATCCTTGGCTGGAACACCCAATAGACGCAGAAATAACGGATGCGATTGCGATTGGTTTTTCCAAGTTAGACAGCTATGGCTTCCATACTTTGGAAACTCTACAGTGCATGGTGGAACGTCGCAAAGGTGGTGAATCGGGGGTGGCAGCTGTGACATGTCTGGCCGGCGACGCTGTCTGGCAAGCTGCCGATCAGGGACTCTGGTCGCGAGAATTGGCTGAAACCGCCTGCTCGCTTATCGATGACAAATTAGCGGGGGCCATGGAAGAACAGTGTAGTAATCCTTTCGTCATGCTTGTCGAATACCGGGACGGTTTTCGAGGTGCTGCTCTGATGCTCGACGGCTATGTTCACGGCCTTGCCTACGCCGCACGTGTTGGCGATGAAGTGGTGGCGACGGAATTCGTGTCTCAAGGTCATGGTTATAGGTGGACTGTTGGGCCTTATGCGCATTTTTCGTACCTGTCGCTGAATGTCGAAGAGATGTTCCTCAGTGGTATGCCAGCGTATCCGGTAGAGCGAACTTTATTGACGAGTGGAACCTTAGAAGCCGCTTTGATTTCGCTTCATGAAAATTCACGCCGTGTACAGACGCCATGGCTTGACGTCACCTACCGCTCGTACGAATCGATCCGGTGGCGTCCACGCGGACCGCAGCCGAGCGGCGCATGCCTCGATCCCTGGCCACCAGCTCAGCAGGATTGAGTGCCATGGGAAAATGGTCGGTTGGCCCACCGAGCCGAATAAAAAGAGATTCGTAGGCCGGATGGAGGTCACGAAATTCGTCGCGGGAAGATCGCAGATATTTTGAATGGAAAATGAATGCTGTGTTCAGATGAGGATCACTACGGGCCCAGTTAGTCAAACGTGCTAGCCTCAGGTGGGGCAGCAACCAGCATGGTTAGCGTCCTGCGCCGTCGGATCATAGACGCGGACTACCGCGTCAAAGTCTCTTGAATCCATTCGTCGGACACGCCGACATCGCGCGCGGTTTCTGTGATTTGCGACCAGGTCAAATCGTCTAATTCAATGCCTTCGCTCATGCGCTGCTGACGAGTGCGATGTTCTATGTCACCCGGAACCAGCACTTCACCGTCTTTTTCGACGGGCCGTGAGGTTTTCACAAATTCCACATAGCGGGCGATTTCGCCGAAGACGGCGTCATGTTCTTGGAGTTTTGCGGGATCGATCAGAATGGACAACATTCCCTGTTCCAAACGCGTTGCACCCTCAGCGCTGCAGCCGCCTCCTGACAAGGCACCAGCAAGTATTTCGGCAGCCAACGCAAGTCCATAGCCTTTGTGCCCGCCGAACGGAAGGATCGAACCTTTGGGAGGCCCGTAGAAGTCGTTGGGGTCGGTGGTCGGATGTCCGTCGGCATCGATGACCAAACCTTCCGGAATGGGCAGGCCCTTATTCCTGGCGACCTTTAGCTTGCCCTCGGGGACCATGGCAGCTGCAATGTCCAACACAAATGGCGAGCTACCCTCGACTGGAATACCGACAGTGATCGGGTTAATCGACAGACGACTATCGATCCCGCCGCTCGGCACCACACGCATACCAAGCCCGGTGGAGTTAATGAAATGAAGTGATACCAAACCGGCATCGATCGCCATCTCGGCCCAGTGACCGATTCTCCCGAGATGTCCACTATTTCGGAGAGTCATAATCGCCACGCCGTGCTCTCGACATCGGTCAATGGCCAGGTTGATGGCTTGTTTTCCGATCGATTGACCGAATCCGACGTTTCCATCAAGCACCAACAGTGCGCCGCTGTCGGTGACAAGGTCCACCTTGCGGTTGACGAATACTTTTTCTTCATTCAACCATTGGATATAAGTGAAGACTCGAATGGCACCGTGAGAATCATGGCCTGTCAGGTTGGCGTGTACTAGATGATGACTAATACACTCGGCTTCTTCTGAGTTGCTGCCAACTGCAGTGAAGACCGCGTGAATCAGCTTTTGCAATCGGTTGTGGTGGATCTTCATGTGTCTAATGAGATGGTGGTTTAAGAAAAACTCTGCCTTACGGGCTTAATCACAAGTTCCGCGACGTGGGCGTTAGGAGGTAGCTGCGCCAGGTAGACGACGGTCGCACCAAGCTCTTCGGGTTGGAGTAGCGTCGCTTTTCGCTCGTCACTGACCGGTTTTGGTCGTTGGTCGAGAATAGGGGTATTGATTTCGCCGGGAAAAATAGTGGTGACACGAATGCCGTGGTCCCCTTCTTCGTTAGCCACGCAACGGGCCAAGGCCGTCATCGCAAACTTTGCAGTACTATAGCCGACGCCGGCTAGCATGGAGGCCCTTAAGCCGGCAATTGAGTTGATGTTAATGATCAGTCCGTCTTGGCGTTCGCGCATCTGCGGAAGGACGGCAAAGATCGTGTTGTAGGTGCCCGTACAATTAATCTCTAACAGCCGATCGAAGTCTTCCGCAGAAAGGTCTTTGACGGCGCGGTCCTTGACGTTAATTCCCGCACTGTTGACGAGGATATCGATGGGGCCGATCGCATCGGCCAGCCAGTCGAATAGTTGGCGAACATCGTCGCGATCGGAAACGTCTGCGGTGCGATAGAGTATGTGCGGATCATCTGGTCCCAAGGCGGCGGTTTGCTTGAGCACATCTTCGCGCCGTCCAGTCACGGCAACATGGCAGCCTTGAGCGGCCAGGGCCAACGCGATTCCTCGCCCGGTTCCGGTGCCGCCGCCCGTGATCAATGCACGTTTGCCTTGTAGATCGACCAGATTCATCACCAATTCAGTAAAGCTGGTTTTTGCTTTTCCCAGCCTTCTTCGGAGGGCCAGACTGTTTTCATGAGAACTTTCTCAGGATCCCCCAAGAACCAGGGCCTGACGATGGATCGCCATTCCAAAAAGTGAGGCTGTTCGAGATGGGCCTGGAACGCAGCTTCGTCTCGATAGACCTCGTAGAGATAAAATCGGTTCGAAACTTCTGGGTCTTGATGCAGGTCAAAACGAAAACAACCAGGTTCATCGCGTGTAGCGCCTTGGGCATCGCCATGAGAAGCCTGGATGAAATCGTCGACCTTGTCCTCTTGCACGCTAATGGTCACAAAAATTGAAAACATCAACTCTCCTTGATCTTAATTGTAATTCATATAAACGGTTCGCTTTTGGAGGAATCTGTCGACACCGTATCGGCCGTCCTCACCACCCATACCGTTGATGCCGTGGACGGTGTGGAATCCCTGAACGGCTTCGCCAAATTGGCGGTTCACATAAATTTCTTCGAATTTGAAGTCGCGAATCACCTGAATGATTCGTTTCCTCTCGTTCGTGAAGAGGTAGGCAGATCATATGCTGTGTCGGTTGTCATGTTCTTGCCTCCGCGCAAGCGACCCATTGTGATCAAAGCTCGAGGACAAATCAACTGGAGTAGAGGAATGTCTAATGACGAAGGAAATCCCTACGGAAAATGACGCATACCAAAACGACACCGTGTGCCTTCGTGGATTTGCATTCCGTCATTCTTTAGATATTAGGCATTCTAGCCTAGTTCGCCCCTTCACCGTCCTGCTGTTTGCTTCGATCTCGTCGCACCGACACACCAATACTATCAAGGATGAGTACATCGTTGTCAGTGACTGGATTGCCAATAGAAGATGACGCCTCCGATGGTGGATTTGACGATGTATGGGTGGAACTGATGGATGAAATATCCAGCGAAGATTCTGCCGCAGTCGTTCTGTCGAACTCTCCTGCGACTACCGATTGGAGAGGGCTGTTATTTGCTATTCCTGATACGATTAAAGAGGAAAAACCCAAGGGGGCGAAATTGAGGACAAGCGTCCGAAAGTCACCGATATCCACGTCGTTGTCACCGTCAAAGTTACCGTTCGCCCAACCGTTGAAAGCATTTTGTCCCCAGGGGTCGAATCCGAGGGCCAGGTTATTGAAGTCGTGGATGTCGATGTCCTGATCGAGATCCGTGTCGGCGAACCTTGTGGCCAGGATATTTTCTACGAACTCGTCCACATCCTCACGGTCAGCGTCTCCGTCGATATCCAGGTCATATCGTGAATCGTTTGATCCCAGATTGGCGAACAATAGATCAATGTCAGACGCAGACAGTGTCTGATCCACGTTTAAATCTGCCAAGAGACCTGACTGGTGCAAGCCTGGTGACGGTGAAGGGGCAGTCCAATTCGCATCATCGGTACCAAGAACCGCGACCGAAAAACGATTCAAAGAGTTTCCGGTGCCGTCTGCTTCCGGTGGCCAGGGTGGAAGATCATCGTACAGGATTTCATCTTCCAGCAAACGAGGGATAACTCCCGGTTTTCCGGGTGTTGGATCACCCGGTCGCTGCAATTCGATGCGACCAGTTCCGTTGCCAAGTTGCCCAGAAAACCCGCCGACCAATATGACGCTGGTGTCGATCCCATAGTGTGCGCGAAAAGCGTCACGACGTGCTGTGTTCGTTGGTGAGTCAGGATCAAACGATGTCACTATGAGTGATTCGCCGGGGGGTAGTATGGTGCCTCCTGTAAAATCAAAATCGTTGTTTCCACGAATCCGCCAATCCGACAAATCGACCGGTAACGCCATGGGATTAAAGACTTCTACGAATTCTAGATCGTTATCCGTCATCGACGGATAGAATGCCAATGCTGCCAGTGACGGGGCTGCTGGATGGTAGTTGACTTCACTGATGACAACCGGGCCCACACGCGGCATTGCATTGATAGAGCCCAGGGTCAGCGTTTCCATCGGAGCCAGGCGACCACTGCCGTTGGGAGATCGACCCCACGATTCTCCATGGATGGACGCACCAACACGGACCTCGTCGATTATCCACAACGCATCTGGACCACCTCCGTTTGGATCAATCAGCCAGACTTCGTCTCCCTCTGTCCCGTTGAGGGCGAAATCGTTTGGCCCTGGTGCTCCGGGATGGGGGTTAAAGTCGGCTTCGTCAAACACGATGTATTGTCCAGCTCCAAGTACCGTCCCGCCTGGAATCTGGAACTTCATGAAGTTTTCGGACGAATCGCTCAGGTACCAATCACTGATGTCGATGGAAGCAGTTGTGGTGTTGTGAAGCTCGATCGAATCGGATTCAAGCACGGTAGAATCCGTGCTCATGAGGATTTCATTAATGACGACTCCTACGGGCCCGTGGCCTGCGGCACCTGGAGTGCCGCCGTATTCATTACTAGGTCGCCAACGGTAAAACTTATCAAATTGGTCAACGGGCGTCCCGACCGGGTCGATTATCTCCAACGTACTGCCGTTTCCGTCAGAGCGTTCTGGCCACGGCTCCGCATCGTCATAGGAAAAGGAAAGGATGTCGGTTGCTCCGACGGCCAACTGAATTTGTTCACCATTGTTGCTCAACTGACCATTGGTAAACTCACCTAAAATATTGGCACCGGCTCCGTACCGCACCTGAAACGCAGCTGTATCCTTTACCGCCAGTCCATACTGACCAGCCGCAAGCATGGTCGTTGGAAAGGTGAACTCGATACCGTCAAGAAATGCGACGTTCTGTAGGTTGAGCGGGTGCGCTCCGATGTTTTGAACTTCGATGAATTCGAAATCATCGTTGTCCAACAACGGATTGACGGCCAGTTCGGCAGTAGTCGGGGCGGCAGGATTAAAATTGATTTCGGTGATCCGCAAGGAATTAACCGCGTCGTCGCCACCGGTCGTGGTGATTTGAATCAAATCGCTGGCGATTAGATTTCCTTGATGATCGTAAGCTTCGACTGTGTAATCGTTTGTCCCATTGGTTAGCGATAAAACTGTTGACCAGGTTTGGGCATAACTGGCACCGCCGCCGGCAGTCCATTGAACATCCAGTGCTTGTTCGGTGCCTGACAAACGGATCTCACGGACATCCACCCATCCTTCGCCAGTGATGGTCGCCTCGCCATCGCTACCAGCATTCAGCGGACCAGTGGTAGTGATCTGAAACGGAATGGCTGCCGGTAGCTGCGAAGCCAGGCTGGTGGCACGGGAGGCAATGTAGTTTGCTGGACCGGTAAAGTCTGTCCCCGGAAACATCATATTGAGGTGGCCCGCTTGCGCGTAGGCATTCGCGCCGTTGTAGGCAATGTCGATCAAATGATCGTAGTGTCCGTACAGGAGACGAAGATTCTCGGGAATACGGACCAAAGCGCGTGTCCGCATATGAGGGCCGGTGCCGATCAGCGGCGCGTTACTGCCGTAGGCAATGTCCAGATCCCAAGGCAGCATGACCATTTGACCCGTGTCGGGTCGCGGATAAAGCAGGTAGTTGTGGTTCCAGATCGACTGATTCAAATAGTCGGTGACACCCGCCAGATTTACCATCGCTAAAACTCGCATCCATTGGTCGACGTCGATCAATTCATGCAACATGTCATTCCATTGGTCGTCTGGAATTAATCCTTGCAAACGAAACGTGTCGTTGAGTTGGACGATTTGCCGGAAGTCATCCCTTGTACGATGATTCTTGGTTCGCCAGCGCAGACGCAAGGCATCTTTGTCTGTACCCCAGAAATCTTCGCCAATGTCGGCATTGCCTTGACTGGTGTGGGCCCAGGGTGTGGGAAGTTTTCCACCTTCGGGGCCACCGGTCGTGTTGATAGGGCGATAGTCGATGTCCTTATCAATCAGCATTCCGTCGGCTCCATCGCGGAAAGTTTCGTTCAAAAAGACGTCGCCGAATCCAGCCATTCGCAAAATGAAGATGCCATTTTTCGAACTCGTCTGAGGGTCGATCATAAAAATCGAGTCGTTGTACATGCTGGGGATTCCGTCCGCCAGATTATTCAACTGTTTGATCAGCATTTCATCGAGCATTTCTCGGTCAATCGACATGTTCTGGTGCACACCCATGTACTTGTTGATCGACTGGAAACGCATATTGTAGCCATGTCCGGCGTGCGAGCGGCTGGCGGACGACCCCTTTAAGCGGATGCCGACGTCGTAATGGACTTCACTTTCATTGACAATGATTGTGCCCGGCAAACGATGGTTACTCATCCGGTTGGCTAGCACTTGTTGGTGGTTGATGTCGTCAATCGGTTGAATGATTCGCAACCGATGCTGTAGCCCGCTACCTGCCTGATTGTCCTGGACTTTGTAGAGCGCCCCCGAGTCTTCCTCAGTGGGAGGGTACACCGCTGTGGCTCCCAGGGTGTCGCTGGCTTCGACATAAAACTGGATCACGGTTCCGGCCGAGTGACCTGGAATGTTGCCACTAAGCCTGCCGTTGCCGTCAAAAGTCATCGCAGATGTTTGCCAAGGGCCCATGCTGCCTGAAGCGGTCCGCCAGCGAACGTTGGCGGACGCGACATCATCCGGATCGGACGCGGACACAGTGATGGTGACCGATTGTGCGGCATCCGGAACCACCGGGCCGTGGGTCAAATCCGAAAACGTAGGGCCAATGTTCGATTCGTGCTGGGAGTTTTGGGCCCCGGGAGTTCCATTCAGTTCAGGTACGGGAAGTGCGGTCGTGAGCGATGCACTGTTGTAATAAAGTCGTGTGTTGAACAGATTGGTTCCACGTAGCCAACGGGCGCGAAATGAAATCTCGTAGGTCTGGCCGGGAACGGTTTGAACAAAAGATCCATTGTGCTTGAATGTGGTTTCACCGTGATTGTGCATGTCTTCGGTCATACCCGTCGATCGTAAGTACAAGACTTGATTATTTGCGTCGTCCGGGTCCACCATCACCGTGCCGAAATGGTTTCCGATGATTCGCCATGTGCTCGCCTCGCTGCCGACCGTGTCCGATTCGAATGTGGGATTTTGAATCAGTTGTCGTGCGATGCCGTCAGGGTCTTCGACCACCGTGATGTCGTCCACCAAGATTTCGCCATCGTCGAGCAGACCGATGACGAGTTCGTGGAACTGTGTGCCGGCGCTTTCAAACGGAGTCGCCGAGCCGCGGTAGGTGTAGGTATTCCAGATCGTCTTGTGATCTTCCAGACTCGCTGCCCATGCGCCGGGATGGGAATTGTCGGCATGTGGGTTGCGCAATTCCAGACTCGATCCGCCGCCGTCAGCAAATGTCGGCCAATAGCTGTCTTCATAATAACGAACTTCGTCGGCTAGGTTTCGGTTGGCGTCAACCAGCTGAATCAAATCCTGACTGTTGCGAAGTCGTCCACTGAAATTGCCGACGACGTTGATTCCGGGGTATGTGGTAGCCATTCGGGCGGTGTTCTGAGCCACAACCAAATAACCATCTGGTGCGATGGTCGTTCCTGTCGGAAAATCAAATTCGACACCACCGTCCAGTTTCCAGCCGGTCAGGTCTACCGTCGATGGACCGCGATTGTAAAGTTCGATCCATTCGTCTTGTGGATTGGCGGCTGCTTCCAGCACCAGTTTCGGTACGATCAAGAAGTCATTGTCACTGGCGGATACGTTGAAGCCATGTATGGCCAAGACGTTTGTTCCAGTGACGAGTTGGTTGACGTGTGCTGAAATATCGAGTTCCTGAAACGTCAGCTGTTCCTCGGCGATTGTCGCCGAGGCGTCAAACGTTATCACCGTCGGTGCGTTTCTGCGAGCGACTTCGGTGCCGTTTAGGTACGCGATGTAGCCATCGTCATGTTGCAGTTTTAATGTCAACTTGGCGGATTGATTTACATCCGGTACTGTCGCCGTGAATTCAACGCGGAGATAGGCTGATGCGTTTTCGCCATGCATTTCGGCTTCTGTGTCAGTCGCGATTTTTTGAGAAATAAACCCACCGGTGCTGAACTGAAACGTACCTGCACTGAAATGATTGACCGATCCGTTGATCAACTGGGTGGGAAAGGTTCCCACTGTGGTTCCCAGGCGACTCTCCCCCACAAAAGAGATGGCACCGTTACCGTCATTCAGTGTTTTAAAGGCAGCACCGGGCCCGCCAAAGTTTTGATCACCCGCTTTTTCCGACGAGCCAAAGCCATGAGCCACGACGGTATACTCGCCGGGTACGAGTGTTAATGGTGTAGACAGTTGCTTGAAGCGACTACTGTCAATTAGCGTACCCGGATCACCACTGGTGAAAAACGCCTCGGCTAATTTTGTGCCCGAGGCGTCGCTGTGTCGCGACCAGATCTCGGCTGTCAAGCTTCGGTCAAGGCCGTCAGCGCCACTGTCAAATACGCCCAATTGCGTGACCGAAATCGTTGAGTTTACAGTGAAGTCGTGTCCGTAGGGACCAGAAAGCGGGGACGTGCCGTTGGCGCCCGTTAGATTTCCATAGGCGACGATGCCCGCGTTACCGCCAGTTTCGAAGCCAATGCCAGTTGGGCCGGTCGTCCAAGACGAATCGTTAAAGCCGGGCTGTCGCCAGATTGTGCCGAGCGAGTCGTCGTTAGGGATGAACACAGATGCCTGATCGCCGACACTGACCAGGGTGGTTGTTGTCACATTGCCCAAATCGTTGGGGGCTATCGTAGGCGGCAGTTGTCCGAACGGATTGTACAGAATCTCGTTGATGACAATGTTGTCGTCGATTTGAAAGATGTTTGCAGCGTCTGGAGTTTCGCTGGTAGGGTAAAGCCAGCGGTTGTCATGCGCAGCTGACCTGCCTCGCAATCGGCCCGTGACATGTCGCGCATCGGCCAATCGGCCACGGCTTGGCGTAAGCAAGAACAGTTCGTCCCCATCGGCCGGTGTGAAGCCCAATTCGTTTGCGGTGATCGAAAGGTAGGCCCCTGGTTCGATTGTTGGATTGGGAATTACGTATTCGTCGCCTGTTGAGCTGACAATCGCGTATCCAACAATGGGTTGTGCGGCCGTTGCTTCGTTGGAGATTTCGACAAAGAAATTGGCCGAGCTACCTTCTGCCACCTCATTGATCACGACCTCGGATACGTCCGTCGATTCGACAGCGTCCAATTCTGGTAAGACCAAGAAGCGTGGATCACTGATTCCAAAATTCAAGCCGTGGATTGCCAAAACGTTGTCGCCCGATTGCACATGCGCGATTCCCGTGGTGACATCAATCACCTCTTCGGTGAAGATGGAGAGAGCCGTTTCGGCGGCCGAATTCCAGGTCGGAGTCACAGGGGCGTTACGACGGGCCACTTCCAGCCCGTTAATGTAGGCCACGAACCCATCGTTGTATTTCATCGTCAGTGTCAACGTTGAGAGATCTTCTGCGTTGGCAACGGTAAAAGGGACTCTGACGTAAGCGGTGGTATTGACACCACTCATCACCGACTCGATGTCCGTAGCAACTTCACTGTTGTTGCCGCCTGAACCGACGCTGAATTGAAACGTGCCGGCACTGAAGTAGTTGATGGTGCCACCTTGGGCGAGCGTCGGGAACGTGCCTGGTGTGGTACCGGATCGACTCGTGCCCACGAAGGAAATCGCACCGCCGCCATCGTCCAAGGTTTTGAACGCTGACGTAGGCCCACCGAAACCTTCATGACCCGCCTTTTCGTTCGATCCGAATCCGTGCGCGGCAATCGTATAGTCGCCGGGAGAAAGGACGACCGGTGTGGGTAACGGTTTGAAACGACTGCTGTCGGTCAGCACACCGGGATCGCCGATGGTAAAGTCCAGGTCGGTGATCAGCGTGCCACTATTGCCAGAACGGGTCCAAAGTTCGGCAGTCAGATTTCGCGACAGCCCGTCTGCCCCGCTATCGAAAACACCCAATTGTGTAACCGTGATGGTGGAATGGACCGTGAAGTCGTGTCCGTAGGGACCGCGGAGCGGTGAAGTGCCGTTGGCCCCGACCAAATTCCCATAGGCGACATGGGAGGTGACGGTTTGTTCGTAGCCAATTCCGGTGACGCCGAGTGACCAACTGGCGTCGTGGAACGATTCGGCGGTCCAAGCGGTCCCTAGGCTGTTGTCGGTGGGGATCAAGTATCGAGCTTGAGCACCCGAGTCGATAAGCTCCAAGGATGTCGGCCCACCAGTTATGACGAAGTTTTGTGCTCCTGGAGTACCGCCGAGCTCCTGGCTAGTGGTCCAATGTGTTGCGTCGGCCGTACTGTGCAATTCATCGCGTTTTGCGAGTGTGAATCCGATTCCGTCGGGACCGACTGGCCAGTCACCCCCGTCACGATAGTCCAAGACGCTCATCAGACGGTCGTCGTTATTGAGCAGTTGAAGCTCTTCACCGGCGTTGGAAAGACGTCCTGTGAATGGTCCCAGTGCATCGTTGAATCCCGTCTGGTTGGCCAGTTCTTGCGGATCGACTGCAATGACCAAATAACCGCGTCCTGGAATGATCGTACCATCGGGAAATGGATAGTCGACTGCACCTGCCAACCGCCAACGAGTGAGGTCCAGGTCGAGGCTCAACTGGTTGTGCAACTCAATCCATTCCAGTGAATCCTCGTCACCAGAGGGATGGTACATTACCTCGTTGAATACTGCCGTACTATCGAGTGCGAGGCGAACTTCCAGCGTCTCGACGGCAAGGCTTCGATGGCGTCGTCTATTGTTAGAAGAGTGTTTCATTCTCGCTCGCACTGCCTCTTTTCTTGCCTTCTTTTATTTTACCAGAAACCACGAGAATCATATGGAAATCAGGGCAATGGTGTGGACTGAACTAATTGTGCAATTAGCGCCTTGGAAGAGCGATTTGTTGTCAAAACAGTCTTCGAGGCGTTTCAGCTTCGCGAAAAGTGAGTGAATCAAGGAAGCGACAGGAAGGGTAAGATAAACAATCCATCTGCGGACTAGGAGCGTCTTTCGCAAGCGATTGTCGCCCACCCCGTCACTGGGACATGACAGAGACTTAAACACATTCTTGTTCAATCACCGCGGAACAATCGCTGGTAGGCGGAGATGGCCAAGGGTTCGTCGAGTTAAACCGGGAACCGTCTAGTTCTTCGTAGTGGTTTTTTTCAGATAGGGCAACAAGCTGTGCAGAAATTAAGTCCATTCGTAAAAACTGTTGATGTTGTTATTGCCGAAACACCGGCGGAAATTCTCCACGGTGCGGTTCATGGTTGTGGAGGGCAATTTTGGTCTGTTTTAGATTGTTTTTACACTGATTCCTACTTGTGTATGGCTTCGCGCGCCGATTGCACAGTAGGTAAGCGCAAAGCGATTAGAATCGCGACGGTCGTGACCAACACCAATGTGAAACCGAGTCTTTAACATCATGCCATCGGTTGCCTCTTCCGATTGGTTCGCTGTGTTTTCTTTACCCTTCCAGAGTGTGGATAAAGTGATCAAGAGAAATGGGAGACAACGTGAATATTACAAACGGCTCGTTTCTAACGAACGTGTTCCCCTGCTAGTTGTTTCCTCCAACGATCTGAAAATCTAAACAAAAACGCGAAGGATCAACCACGGGGCATTGTCACCCCGTACGGCGATCCTCCGCGTCGAATACAGAAGTTAGGCTGTCAATGAAAGCTCAACTAGCTTCTTGGCCGTCTGCAGCAGAGCAAGCCGAGTGCGCTCAAGCCGACCAGCATGAGCGTCGTGGGCTCGGGAACCTCGGTAATTGTGAGGGAATCGACCGATGCGGCACCGCCTCCCTCAACTCCGTCATGATTCCCCACGGCAAAATCGATGAAATCACCAGGGTTCACGGTGACGGTTACGTCGAAGGGTACATCGTCAACATTACCTAAATTTTGAAATAGCTCGGTGGCCGTGGTGCCGTTATTGTGAATAATGTGCATGTCGTCATTGCCGCCCGTGGGGTTCGGTCGATCCCAAAGGCCCTGGATTTGAACCTGCTGATTGTTGGCTACACTCGCTGGGACGGTAAAACGGATCTTTGCATAGTCGGGATTAGGGTCAGTGCCGGGGTGCATATTGTGTTCGCCGGGTCCGATGTGGCCTTCGAGCACGTTAGCGCCCTTGTTGTAGGCAATATTGGGATGGCCGGAAGCAAGATCCCAAATTCTCAAATCGCCATTGGGACCAGCGTCAAAGGTATTGGTGTGTAGAGTGAACGGGACTGGATCACTGGCATTCTCACTTCTGCCATAACTCCAAGCTCCTATTGGATTGGCGGTAGCGTCCGCATCCGCGTTTAGATCCCAGGTCATCTGGGCGTGAGCTGGTATTGCCAGAAAAAGAGCTGCGGTAAAAAAACCTAAAGCGATACAAGAAATTTGTGACTTCGTCATTCAAGCCTCCTGAAAACGAATTTATAAGTTGTACATTTGAAAATCGGTTTAACCGGTCGTAAAGTCATGTCAACTCTAACAACCGATCTTTTTCCAACTACCCTTCGTCGCCCTGCTACAGCAAGAAACGAAAAAAGGTGCCAGGACCCATACCCAAAAACAGCACGTCACTCCAGGATACTAAATCACCTGAATGAATTGCTGTTTTTGAGTAAGGGTCACGAGCACCTTTTTGGGGTAATTCTTCCTTCGATAGACTCATTCTAACTGGTGAAGCCAGCTTGTCAACACCTTGGAAAACTTTTTTTCAAGGCCGCTGCTGACAGCTGAGATCACTCTCAACAAGTCATAAGCCCAATTGCATTCTCCTAAAAAAATTACCAAAAATCAAAGCAATACAGAATGTTTTCAATAAGTTCTGTTCTCAAACAGAACTTGTACTACTACTACTATCATCCATCCACCATCCGCAAACACGATCTAGCTTATTGTAATTATGCGTATGCAGGCCGTCTAGGTCTTACAGCGAAAAGTCCTAGGATTGCCAGCCACACCAGAGTGATCGCCGTCGGTTCAGGAACTGAGTTGGCACCCTGCGCGGGTGCTCCCGGGGAAACCGTGCCACCATTGGCCACTACATCCCCCCCGACGGTACCCGAGCCGGCGAGCGTGCCATTCTGCAGATTGATCGTGCCGCCACCGCTGGTTACTGTGTTGCTGATCGCGACCGTTCCAGGGCCGACCGTCGTTAGGGCATTGCCGTTGAGGTTCAGTCGATTGTTGAACTCCAACAGAGTGTTGGTAGCCGTGATGATGGTTGTGTCGTTTTCCAGGTTGACGATCGCTTGAAACTGGTGACTACCCAATCCAACCACCATTTCTGTCGGGTCGGTTCCAGACGTATCGGCCACTAGATTCACGCGTCCGTGTCCCGCGACGGCGTACGAGTTGGAGTTCACAAAATTGATGGCTCGCAAGCTCACCGGACTGTCTAGAATGACGGTTCGATTCGCCGTAATGGCGCTGCCGAACGTCGCTGTGTGTTTGGCATAGAGCGGATCCGCGTTGTTACCAGGCACCCCTGTGGGATTCCAGTTCGTACCTGTTGTCCAAGCGGCTGACGCGTCGGCTTGCCACTCGAAGTCGACTACGGGCTCAACGGTCCCAGTAACGGATATTACAATATCGACCGATGCGGCACCGCCACCTTCTGATCCGTCATGATTCCCCACGGCAAAATCGATCCAATCACCAGGGTTCACAACGGCGGTCACGTCGAAGGGTACGTCGTCAATATTGCCTAAATTTTGAAATAGCTCGGTGGCCGTGTTGCCGTCATTGTGGAAAATGTGCATGTCGTCATTGCCGCCCGTGGGATTGGGCCGATCCCATAGGCCCTGAATTTGAACCTGCTGATGGTTGGCTACACTCGCTGGGACGGTAAAACGGATCTTTGCATAGTCGGGATTAGGGTCAGTGCCGGGGTGCATATTGTGTTCGCCGGGTCCGATGTGGCTTTCGAGCACGTTAACGCCCTTGTTGTAGGCAATATTGGGATGGCCGGAAGCAAGATCCCAAATTCTCAAATCGTTATTGGGACCAGCGTTAAAGGTATTGGTGTGTAGAGTGAACGGGACTGGATCATTGGGATCCTCACTCCTGCCATAACTCCATTGTCCCATCGGATTTGCGGTAGCGTCCGCATCCGCGTTTAGATCCCATGTCTGAGCGTTGGCGGATATGGTTCCTAAAAGAATAAAAGCTGTTCCGAAGAAAAAACATCGACTCATGAACAAACTCCGTTCGCGCGTAAATAATCCGGTAACTCTGAAGGTATTTATGTATTTTACAAGTGCGCGTAGGTGTCGTCAATCAAAACGGGATGGAAATTCCATATAATCAGACCAATGAAACGGTCACGTTTTGAGGTTTTTTGGTTTAAGCTGAACGCACGCCTTTGGTGCGGGAGGGCTTGATGAATCCCAAGATCCCCACGGCGAGCAACACGCAGAACAGTAAGGTCAGGCAAGAGACAGTTTTTAATGGATTCCCAATATTTCCCATTATTCTGTTCCCAGTTTAAATTTTGTGGATTGGGAAAAGGCAATCCTCCAATGTCCATCCGATTTTCGCATTACCGTCGTTGTCATAAAGGTTAGTGGAGATATGCCGCCGGACGATTTGATAACTACGTCGACTTGTTTTATGAAGAGAGCGGCACCTGAATCCAGCATTTTTTCCTCTTTGGGTTGTGGAGTCATTTCAATCGTCGTTCCCGCAGAATGTAGCTCCTGCAGCTTGGCGAAATTGCCTGCCAAGAAGTCGTGGATTTTTGATTTTCCGCGGATCACTTCCCCCGTATCTGTGATGAACATGGCATCTTTATCAAATAACTTGAGTCGTTTCGTAACATAGAGTTCCCTGTCCTGAGTGTATGTTTCAAGTTTGTACCCCTCGTCCATTTGTTTTCGTGCTTCGTCGAGGGCGTGTGTCTCGCTTTTTTCACTACCGATGGAAGGATTTGATAGAACCAATATCAGACAAACGACAAGCAAAATGAATCGCACTTGCATTTCGATATTCCCTTTTTGTTGTTTTGACGTCGCAAGGTCAGTCAGTGGTCGCGGGCGGACTTTAGAGTGCGGGGACAAGTCGCCGCACTCCAAATGTCTAAGTTCTTATCTTAATCAATTACTGAAGTGTGATGGGAATTGGCCTAGTTGTTTTTGAACCGCCTCTTCACCCTTTTCGCTTGCTGTCGTCATGTCCACTTGAATTGCGGGTCATTGTGATGTCACCGCAAACGCAAGACCGTAAATACCCCCGATGTCATTGAAAGAGTGGTTCACCGCGAATCGCTCCAAGCCGAAACTCGCGCCTGAAGACGAGTTTAGACATTGTGCCCAGTGAATAGTCGTCGGACTTGCTACCGAATCTGCTTCGGAGTCATTTCCGTGAGACTCTCTCGCTGTCCATCCTCAGCAGTGGCAGTGCTGCTTTTCACTTGCCTTTGCCGGACTCGCGATAGGATGCATTCTGGTTGTCGTCACCCGAGATACCCCACTCGAATCCGAGGCAGACCGGTGTTGGCGGTTCCACGACGAACCGACCTGGCCGCGCCGAGTCTGCTCCTCGCACAGTCGAGACCCCAAGAAGGAGCAACAGTAAAGGCGGAACGCAGGTCTTCATATTACAACTGCATACGATTCGTCTCAATGAATTGCGAGGAAGGAATGCACTCTACCCCTAAGAGAGGGAACTTTCCATCGTAAACCGATGGGTAAACGAGGAAGACGAGTTAAACAACTCGGTAGGGCAGCCTGGGACCGCTCTCTAATCCCTTTATTTCCAGCTTGCACATCGGGTTGCGATCACTCACGCCGTCACTTCGTCCAGCAGCACTTCGCGTCGTTCGCGCGACGATAACTGTGTTGCTCGGCAGAATTGCAACACACGACGGCCGACTTCGCCGGACAATGCCGCCTGGCGGCCTTCCTCCAGTGAGTCAATCCAGTCGTGCGTACCGTGAATGAAGCTGGATGCACAATCGGTGTCCAGATTTGAGAATTCGGTGGTCTCTCCGTCACGGTACATCACCAAGGCCGGGCGGTCCAACAGCATCGAAGTGCAACGATTGACCCATAGAAACCCTCTGGTACCACTGATCTCGACCCATTCATCCTCCGGCCAGTACTTGGTGGGCACCAGAATGCCGTCCGAAGAGACAATATCCCAAGATCCGTATCGCTCCGCGTCTCGATACTTCCAGATGACCACCGCCGGACTGTCCAGAATCCAGCCATGCACGATCTCCTGCTGAGTGATCCAGGCAAACACTTTTTCCACGTCACCCATCAGATGGACAGCCAATCCGAACACGTGATAGCCGTAGTCGAGTGCCATCCGTCCACCCCCACCCTGTTTGGGATCAAACTTCCAGTTGTCCGGGTTGACGTTTTCCACCTGATGACTCAGCGGCAAAGGATAGGGCGGACGGGAATCGGCGCGCTTGATCGTTGGTTGCGATTTGTCGCCGCCATCCAATGATCCCTGAATCGCTTTCATCCTCAGCGAGATCGGATCGCCAATCGCACCGCTGTCCAGCAACTGTTTGGCTTTGGCCAGCGGTGGGAAATGTTGGAAGTTCTCAAAAACTCGCAGGTTCTTGCCTGAGCGTCGAGCAGCGTCGATCATCGCATCGCACTCGGCCACTTCCAAAGCCATCGGTTTTTGCACGGAAACATCCTTGCCAGCCTCGAGCGCGGCGACGGTCATTTCGGCATGCAGGTGATGGGGAGTGATGATTTCGACCGCGTCGATCGCTTCATCAGCGAGCATTTCGTGGTAGTCGGTATACCAGTGTTGGACGTTCCACTCTTGAGAACGGTCACGAGCAACCTGTTCGTTGGCATCGCACAAGGCGTACATTTCTGCCTTGGGGTAATCGTTGTAAGCCAAGGCGTGCATCCCCGTGATGCGGCCGCCGCCGATGATTCCGATGCGGTACATGAGTTAAATGCCTAACGAAGAATGATTAGAGGAGTCCGGATTACACAATGACCCAATGATGTTTCCTTTGGTTGCACGATGGTTGCGAAGATTAGCTGTAATTCTTTTGCCGCTGGCCACGACCGAACGGCGTCTTTGCAGAGCTCCTGGGCAGCTTTGACGATCATGCGTCGCCAATGTTTGGTTTCCCTTCGGTTGTTTGTGACAGAGTGCGATGTTCTGTCTGAATTCCTTCTTCGAGCTGGCGCCGTGCGCTTCCCAAGCATGTGCCCGGTGCTGGTCGACGAACGAACCAAATGACTGTTGAGTGATTTGGTTATTTCAATGACTGGAACCAATTTTGTCGACGCATACCTGGCTGCACGGCACAAAACGGTCCACTCTACAAGGTCGAACCCTTTTTCCTCTCAAGTCCTTGTGTGCATTGATTATTCGGAATGGGGCACACTTTGGTCGTGTGATATTTGTTCGTATTCTGCTCTCAGCTCCGCGGGCAATTGCCGCCAGCTCTCCAGGAATTCACGCTCGGCCAGTTCGAACAGCGGATTGTTGTAGACCTTGTCCCAGCAGGCCGGACCGACGGTGATCACATCCGAGCTGGCATGGATGGCGTCGATTAAATAGTCGGGGTTACGGATGGAGGCGGCCATCAGCTGAGTCGGGCTGGCAAGATTGTCGATTGCCGCACGTGTGTCCCAGCAAACCTGTTTATTGTCGATGCCGAAATCCTCCGATCGACCGATGAATACTGCGACATAGTCGACTCCAAGTTTGATAAACGGCACCGCTTGCGTAGCGTGGAAATTCAAGGTGACGATCAGCTTAATTCCCTGAGCTACCAGCGACGGAGCGGCAGCTAAACCGGCCATCGACGCAGGGATCTTGACCACGATATTGTCGGCGACTTGGGCCAGTTTTGCAGCATGTCGCACGATTCGTTCTGGGTCCGTTTCCACAACCTCTGCCGAAACAGGTCCCGAAACGATAGACGTGATCTCACGTAATTGTACCAGAGGATCTTGACCCTCTTTGGCCAACAAGGCCGGATTGGTCGTGACGCCGTCCACAAGTCCCAGCGATTGAAACCGCTGAATGTCTGCCAACGAGGCTGTGTCTAAGAAGAATTGCATACCGGAGGGAATGGAATGATGAATGTTTAATGACTAAGGAAATCAAAATAACGAATGATTCATTTGAAATAGCCTAACGACGAGGGCGACATACGGATAGACGGGGCGCCGGCGAGATGCTCCTTTGACGCGATTCACCTCTTGTCGTGTTCGTACTCTACAACGATAACTTAAGTCTTGTGCGACAGCACGTAGGGTGGCCATTTGAGGTTTGGCCATTTGAGGTTGTTGGGAACCCATCACGCCGGAGTTTCCAGAGAATGATGGTGAGAAGTCACGTTGGCCCGCACCATGTTAGTGTGGGCTTGGGGACTGGACATTCATTCGTCATTCGTCATTTTACGACAGTGGCTTTAGTCGTCAGTCATTTTTTGTCGAAAGGTTTCTGTTTTGTCAGCTACGAACGAATTTGCAGGAAAAACGGTACTCGTCACTGGTGGATCTCGCGGCATCGGTCGAGCCACGGTACTTCGATTAGCCGCCGAGGGCGCTCGCATTGCCATTAATTATGTTTCGCGCGAGGAAGAAGCCAAAGAAACGCTTGCTGATGTGGAAAAGGCGGGA
The DNA here is from genome assembly GCA_022448645.1 of Pirellulaceae bacterium. Next base: position 13,492 of record JAKVBZ010000029.1, on the reverse strand, counting down.
AGTACGGGTGTGTTGGTCCGGGGGGATGTTTCACAACCCGATTCGGCGCAGGCCATCGTACAAGCCACTCGCGACGCGCTCGGACCCATTGACTACCTGGTCCATTCTGCCGGGATGGCGGTGGTCGAACCTCCGGATGAAACGACCTGGGAAGGGTGGAAACGCACCATGGAGGTCAATGTGGACGGTACGTTCAACATGGTTTTTGCGGTGAAGGACGAAATGGTGGAACGCCAATTCGGCCGCATCGTTGCCATTTCATCTACGGCTGCCTTACGTGCCCGCCCATCACTGATCGCCTATTCAGCGTCGAAAGCAGCGGTGATTTCCTTAGTCAGGTCTTTCGGAGAAGCCTGGGCACATCACAACGTGCGCGTGAACTGTGTCGTCCCAGGTATCACCGAGACCGAAATGCCCAGAACACATATGTCCCCCGAAAGCTTGCAAGCCATGATCGATGTCACACCCATGCGTCGCATCGGTCAGCCCGAAGAGATGGCTTCGATCATCCGATTTTTGCTGAGCGAAGAGTCAAGCTATATGACTGGGCAGTCAGTGGCAGCAAGTGGCGGCAGGATTTTGTTGCCGGGATAGCCTCTGTAGAATCTTAAGACTTGAAGTGTCATGGACACATTTACCTCTGATCACCTCCACTCGTTCGCCGCCGCCGTTTTTCAACACTTTGGCCTTACTCCCGAGGATGCCGATTTGGCCGCCGATGTGCTGGTCACGGCGGATTGCCGAGGAGTCGACTCGCATGGTGTGGCTCGGTTGTGGGCCTACGTGCGGTTATTTGAACGGAATAAAGTCAATCCCCGACCGCAGGTTTCTGTCTTGCGGGAGTCGGCCAGTACGGCGGCCGTCGATGGCGACGGAGGATTGGGGCTGATCGTTGGACCGCGGGCCAACGAAATCGCAATGCAAAAGGCCGAAGCAGCCGGTATGGGGTGGGTGACCGTGCGCAATAGTTCCCACTACGGTATCGCCGGTTACTATCCCCTACAGGCGCTGGCTCGGAATCTGATCGGTTGGTCCATGACCAATGCCAGTCCTGCAGTGACGCCGCTTTGGGGAGCGGAACGGAATTTGAGCACGAATCCGCTTGCCGTTGCCTTCCCAGCAGGAGACGAGCCGCCGATTGTGATCGACATGTCGACTTCGGTTGTGCCGGTTGGCAAGGTCGAAGCATACAGAAGGAGAGGACAACCATTGCCTGCAGGTTGGATCGTCGACGCCGATGGCCATCCCAGCAATCGGCCCGAAGACTATTTTGACGGCGGCTCGCTGCTTCCGTTGGGAGCCGATCGTGACCATGGAGGACACAAAGGTTACTGCCTGTCGACGTTGGTCGACCTGCTCAGCGGAGTATTGAGTGGCGCGAATTGGGGGCCTTTCGTGCCCACATTTGTTGCTGGTGACGAAAGTCCGTCGTCGGTTGGTAAAGGAGTCGGTCATTGCTTTGCCGCCATGCGTATCGACGCGTTCATGGATCTCGAAGAGTACCAGCAGCGGGTCGATCATTGGATTCAAACCATGCGGTCCACGAAGCCAGCGCCCGGCACCAGCGGTCCTTTAATCCCCGGCGATCCAGAAAGAAAATCCGCTGTAGAGCGTCGTCAGACGGGGATACCACTTGACGATGCAGTTGCCGAACAACTGCGAGAGATTGGGGAGAAGATTGGCATTCCGTTTGACCGGCTTTAGTCATTCCACGACGGTAGTGTCATGAGTATTTAGGCCTGACCGATCACGCTTTCCTCGCATTCGGGCTAACTCGCGCTCGCAACGGGGCATGTCGGTGCGTTACAATTACAGTGATGCGGATTGTCTTACAGTTGTTACCGTGTGCTTTGCTGCTTCTGCCTCTGGCGGTGTCCGTTGCCGATGACCAGGCCGTGCTCACGTTCGAACGTGACGTACGACCGATCTTCAAGGCTGCCTGTTTTCAGTGTCATGGCGAAGAGGAAGATCATCGTGGTGGTCTCGATATTCGCCTGGTGCGGCTGATGCGGAAGGGTGGAGATTCCGGGCCGGCGATCGATCCGAGGAACACGGCAGCGAGCCTCATCTGGCAGCGGATTGAAAACGACGAAATGCCGGAGGGCGAAAAGAAACTCTCTGCGAGCCAAAAGCTGATCATCCGCCGCTGGATCGAGCAAGGTGCGCTCACCGTCCGACCTGAGCCAGAAAACATTGAGGACGCGCGGTTTACATGGGAAGAGCTGAATCACTGGTCCTTTCAGCCAGTTTCTACACCGGAAATTCCTCAGCTAGAAGAGCAGGATTACGACCATCCCATCGATGCTTTTGTGGCTGAGAAGCTTGCCGTCCAAGGACTTTCGTTTTCACCGGGTGCCGATCCGTACACTTTGGTCCGTCGGGCGACGATTGATCTGACGGGGCTGCCGCCAACACCGGACGAGGTGGAGGCTTTCATTCATGAATACGCTAAAGAGCCGCAGGTCGCTTTCTCCGACTTGATTGACCGTTTGCTCGACTCGCTCCAATTTGGTGTGCGTTGGGGACGACATTGGCTTGATGTCGCGGGGTTTGCTGAAAGCGACGGCGGACAAGGGAGTGATCACGATCGGCCTCACGCCTGGCGGTATCGTGATTACGTGATTGAATCTTTCAATACTGACAAGCCGATCGATACATTCATACGTGAACAGATTGCTGGAGACGAGATGGTGGACGGTGATCTTGATCCCGACAATCCACGTCACCTCGAACTTTTGACTGCGACGGGTTTCCTGCGCATGGCGCCGGATGCAACTGGGGCTTCTAATACCGTTGCGGATCGCAATCAAACGGTCGCCGACGCGATGCAGTTGGTTAGCTCGGTGATGTTGGGGCTTACGGTTGGCTGTGCGCAGTGTCACGATCATAAGTACGAGCCGCTCACGACCGACGACTACTATCGCTTCCGGGCGGTGTTCGACCCGGCTTTTCCCTTACAGGATTGGCAGCCGCCAAGTGCCAGGTTGATCGACTTGACGACTGCCGAAGTTCGTACTGAATCCGACCGCATTGAGGCCAAGGCCAAAGTCATGGAAGAGGAGATGGCTGTCCGGCGCCGGGCCGTCGGCGAAAGGATCCAGGAAGAAAAGCTGGCCGAAGTGCCGGAGACGGATCGAGAGGATGTTCGTACCGCCGTCCGGACAGCTCCTCAAGACCGCCATCCTCAGCAAAAATCTTTGCTAGACCGGTATCCAAATGTGAAGCCTGTCCAAGTCATCAGTGGTGGTTTGCTGGTTGAGTATGATAAGCAGGCATATCGCGAGTTTGAGGAGGAGAAAAGAAAGATTGCGGAATTGCGGACGACGAAACCGCCGCCATGTCTTGTCATGGCGACGACTGAACGTGCAGGATTAATCCCGGTCAGTACTGTTTTCTTTCGTGGGGATCCGTCGAGCCCAACCAGACCGGTTGGACCTGGCGAGCTGTCCGTATTGTCAAAGGCTGGTCGGGACGTACCGCTCCCGTTGAATGATCCTCATCGTCCTACGACGGGCCGACGACTCGCGTATGCTCAGCTGTTGACTGACGGTACCCATCCGCTGATCGCTCGCGTTTTCGTGAACCGCATCTGGCAGTACCATATGGGCCGTGGGTTGGTGGCCACGCCGAGTGACTTTGGCGTGGCTGGCGAGCGTCCATCGCATCCGGAGCTGCTCGATTGGTTGGCAGACGACTTGGTACGTCACGGTTGGCGGCAGAAACGACTCCACAAGCTGATCATGTCGTCTAAAACTTACCAGCAGACGTCGCGACAAACGTCCGAATTGCAGGCGGCCGATCCAGAGAACCGGTGGTGGGGCCGGATGAACCTCAAGCGGTTGGACGCGGAGACAATTCGTGATGCGATTCTGTTTGTCAGCGGACAACTGGACCTTCAGCTGGGTGGGAAAAGCGTGTCTGTGACAAAGGACGGAAGTGGGAAAGCAGTCGTTGCCCAATCTGCGGAGGCATTCCGTCGCAGTTGCTATATCGAGTTCAAACGAACCGAACCATTAGAAATGCTGGCAACGTTTGACTTTCCCATCATGAATCCGAACTGTGACAAACGCCAATGCTCAACGGCGGCGACACAGTCGCTTTGGTTCTTAAACGACGAGATGATCGTGGCAAGATCTGCAGATCTCGCCAGACGTGTTTCCGAGGAAGTTGCGGACGATGCAGCCAGGCGCATGGATCGTCTCTTTTTGCACCTGTTTGCAGCACCGCCCAGTGACAACCAGCAAGCGGCCTGCTTGCAATTTGTTGCTCAGCAGGCTGAGCTGTTCCGTCAAGATCCAAATGTCGATTGGCAGGCAGAACTCCAGAAGCATCCTGCTGCCGCTACCGACCGCGCCTGGAGCAGTTTGTGCCAGGCGCTGTTGGCATCCAATCGGTTCCTGTATATCGACTAAATGTACAAGTCCATGAACCAACAATCCTCCTGCTGCCGACGTCATCTACTAAAATCCTCTGCGATGGGGCTGAGTGGGATTGCTGCCAGCTGGCTACTGCAGCGCGATGGATTGCGCGCGGCAGAATCAACAGCCCCTACCAAGCCCGAATTGGTTCCTCGTACGTATGACACTCGACCCAGGCCTCCGCAGCACCAGCCGCGAGCTCGGGCCATGATCTCCATGTTCATGTTGGGTGGACCCAGCCAAATTGATTTGTTTGATCCGAAGCCTGAGCTTATCAAGCGAAGTGGAGAAGACTTTTCCGGTGATGTTAAATTCGACAATCCCGCGCAGGCTAGCCGCGAGATCATGGGCCCCGCTTGGAAATTCAGGCGACATGGGCAGTGCGGCATGGAGTTGTCAGAGCTACTGCCGTATTTGGGGGATGTTGCTGACGACATTACCTTGATTCGGTCAATGCATTCCGGGGCCAACAACCATTTTCCCGCAATGATGGCGCTTTATACGGGCGAGCCGATCGGTGGTCGTGCGCCGCTGGGAAGCTGGCTGATGTACGGATTGGGATGCGAGTCGGATCGGTTGCCGGCCTTCGTGGCCATGACGGACCCCAAGGGGCCTCCTATTCGAGGAAATGTAGAGTGGTACAGCGGGAACCTGCCGGCGATCTATCAGGGCACTCATGTCCGGCCAGCTGAGCCCAGGATCTTCAACCTGGATCCGCCGCCACATTTGCGAGGTGCTGTCCAAGAAGGCCAACTTGACTTTCTCGGCAAGTTCAACGACAAACATCTGCGAGAACATCCGGGCGAAAACGATCTTTCGGCGAGGATGGCCAGCTATCAATTGGCGGCTCAGCTGCAGTTGTCGGCACGGGAAGCTTTCGACATTTCCCAAGAGACTAAAGCCACCATAAAGATGTATGGGATTGATCAAGAGATCACCCGCAGTTACGGTACTCGCTGCCTAATCGCCAGACGGCTTGTGGAACGAGGAGTACGGTTTGTTGAGATCTTTGCCAGCAGTCAGGAATGGGATCATCATGGTGGTATCTTGACCGAACTGCCGAACCGCTGCCGTGAGGTGGACAAGCCGGCTGCCGCGTTGGTCAAAGACCTCAAACAGCGAGGTCTTCTCGACAGCACGCTCGTGCATTGGGGCGGGGAAATGGGCCGTTTGCCAGTGGTCCAGTTTCGCAATGGGAAACAAAAACGTGCCGCCATTGGCCGGGATCACAACACCTACGGATTCACTATGTGGGTGGCTGGTGGTGGTGTGCGAGGTGGATATGTTCATGGCCAGACCGACGAGTTTGCTCACCATGCAGTGGAAGACGTGGTGCATCATTATGATTGGCTGGCCACGGTTCTTCACCAATTCGGCCTCGACTACAAGCGATTAAAATTCAACGTCGCGGGACGCGACGTCGCGCTGGTAGATAACCAGCAGGCACAGGTGCAGCACAAACTGCTTGTTTAGTCGCACACCCTTTACCAGGTTATGTGAGTATGTTATTTGACGGCGAAGAAATTGTTTCCATCCTCACGCAATGCGGCGTTTCCCATGTGGTATGGATCCCTGATACCTCCTTAGGCACTTGGGAATCAGCGTTAGAAGCAGCCTCCAACTTCGATTTGCTGCGAGTTTGCCGAGAAGGTGAAGCTTGGCCGCTGGCTGCTGGGTTGACCTTGGGTGGCAAGACTCCCATCCTGATGATGCAAACCACGGGACTCTTTGAGTCGGGGGATGCGTTGCGCAATATCGCATTTGACTTAAAGGTGCCTGTGTTTGCGATCGTCGGTGCCAGGAACTGGCTCAACTCAGATTCCAAAGACACGGCCAAAACGTTTGCAGAGCCAGTTCTTCAGGCGTGGGGCATCGACTATCAAATCGTTGAAACAGTCGACGAGAAACCCCAACTAGCCAATAGCCTGCAACGTTTTCTGAAAACGAAGAGATCCCACATCGTTTTGTTGGCGGAGTGACCTATTTATGAATTCTTGCGAGCAGAGAAACCCCTCACGCATTCCACTTCGCGACGCGCTAAAGACTCTGGCTGACGCGCGCCAACCTGGCGATGTGGTGATTACGAATCAAGGGTCATCTCGGGTTTGGCCTCTGATTGCGGAACATCCTTTAGACTTTCATTTCAACCCGTCCACCATGGGCGGTGCGATTCCTTTTGCCGTGGGACTCGCCCTGGCAAAACCGGCTCGCAACGTGATGGTGCTCACCGGTGATGGGTCTTTGCTGATGAGTCTTGGAGCGCTGGTGACTGTCATAGGCGCGAAGTGTACAAATCTGACGATCGTACTGTTGGACAATCAGATTTATGACGTGACCGGTGGCCAGAAAACGGTCGCCAGCAATCTTGCTGTCGATTATGAGGAAATGGCACGTTCCATCGGTTATCCATCGGTAGGCACCTACCAGGCATCGCAGGAATGGAAAGCGGCTGCTGCCCAAGCGTTGCAAGCCACGGGCCCGCGATTTATTTGGCTCCGTGTCGAACCGGCTTTACGTGCTGACATGGGGACGGTACAGGAGCCGATCGCTGATCAGATGGCGAGAGTGGGTGCGTTGCTTCATGACGACTGACGCCATGTTCGTGGCGTTCTTCGTCACTTCACCACCGTGTCAGCAAAAAGCGCTGCTGACGGCTCCATCGTCATCCATGGTAGCTGCATCTGTACTTCAATCACGGAGGTCCGCCCGCAGTCTACGGCCGCGCTAACTGCTGAACCCAACTGGCCGAAGCTTGTGACCAGCCGACTCTCGACACCAAACGCTTGGGCCAGGGCTACGAAGTCTGGGTTGACTAAGTCTGCACCCAACGTCCTTCCATAGAGGACTTCCTGTTGGCGACGTAAAACGCCGTATCCACCGTCGTTAAACACCAGCACGATAATCGGCAGGTCGAATTGCACGGCCGTAGCCAGTTCCTGGCAATTGAATAGGAATCCTCCATCCCCAGAAAGGACAACGACCGGGCGGTCAGGTCGAGCGGCTTTGGCACCGACGGCTGCGGGGACGCCGAAACCTAAGGTGCAGAATCCCCATGGATAGATGTTCGTTCGAGGTTCATAGACGTCAAGCATCCTCCGACACCAATAAGCCGCCACGGTCAAATCACTCACGAGAATGGTTTCTCGTGGAAGGGCTGATTGCAACGTCTCGACAAGCTCGACGCCAGCCGGTGCACGTTGACGTGAATCGTCGAGGATGGCTTGACGCAGTGTGGTGACTTCGGCAGCGCGCTTGGACTGGCCAACGTCAGCAAAGGATTTTTGTTGGGCGAGATGTTCATTCATTGTCCGCAATGACTCTTGCGCGTCGCCCACGACGCCCACAGCTGCTGGATAATTGCGACCGATCTCTGCTGGATCCACATCGATATGGATTAGCGGTGTAGGCAAACGTAGCTTCCAGCGATCTACTTCTTCTTCTGTGAAGCGTGTGCCGACAGCGAGCATGGTGTCGCAGCCGGCAAGGTACTCTTGCGCTGCTGGATGTAATATGGCGGCGCCGGCCGAGAGCGGATGGTCGCCTGAAATGCAGCCTTTTCCCAGGACGGTGGTGAAAATTGGTGCGTCCATTCGAACGGCCAGCTGTTCCAGCTCATCGCCAGCCTCGCTCGAAATCACGCCGCCGCCTGCCCAGATCACTGGACGGCTGGCGTTTCTTAACAGCTCGACTGCCTGATGAATGGCGCTGGCTGTCGGCTGCGGCCGAAAGGTTTGGACAACGTCAGGAAAGTTCACATCCTCTTGAGATTCCATGATGTCGCAGGGTACTTCGATCGCGGTAGGTCGTTGTCGTCCCGTTAGCATATGTGTAAACGCGTCATGCATCACACCAGGGATTTCACTCACCGTGTTGGCGCGAGCGCACCACTTTGTCACGGGGCGAAAGCATCCCAATTGGTCGGTGCATTCGTGTAAATATCCTTTGCCCAGACCGATTCCTGCAGCAGGAATCTGGCTGGCGACGCACAAGACGGGTGCGGAATCACTATAGGCGGTTGCCAGCGAAGTGAGTGTGTTGAGCGCGGCTGGTCCGCTAGTACTGAGGCAGACTCCCACGCGCCCACTGGCTCGTGCGTATCCGTCAGCCATGAAGGCTGCGCCTTGTTCGTGACGGGCGACGATGTGCCGAATGCCACTGATGTCGCAGAGTGCATCGTACAAGCTTAAGTTGTGAGCACCTGGAATCCCGAAAACCGTGTTCACCTCCTGAGCCGCCAGGCAACGAACAATCGCCTCTCCTCCCGTGATCGGCATAGGAACTTCTCCTTGATGTGGGCAAAAAATGTTGCGATTCAAGTGTCATCTATCGACTGCGCCAATCATTATAATACAATTGAAACGCCGGACTTGTAACAAGTGCTGTTGGTTGACAACAATGGTAACGATCACCCGGTGTGAGGCCAGGAACACGAAGTCGCAGTCTTACCGTTGGTGCTTCCAACGGAAGCCGTTTCCAATGCGGCGGTGTTGGTGGATCCTCCTGTGTTGGTGTCAATCCCCGCGTTGGTATTGTGGTGTTGTTTGCATCGCAATACCTCAAGGCCTACCATGTCATGCTGTCACATCTAAATATCTCCTCCACGATCAATCAGCTCCGGAGCAACCAAGTGAAGAGTATTTTACCGAGGCTAACTCTGAGTTCTTTTTTGCTCTTAGCAACTTTTCAGCCAGCATGGAGTGCCACATTCAATTTGGATGGCCGGGATTGGCTTCTTGCCACGGACTCGGAGAACATTGGTCGAGAACAACATTGGTATAACCGTGTAGAGCCTGGCGCCAAGTCGACTCGGGTCCCAGGCATCCTCCAAGAAACTTATCCCGGTTATCACGGTGTCGTCTGGTACTGGCGCGAATTCCTGACGCCGGCTAATCCCTACAACGGCGGTCGCTATCTGTTGCGATTTTGGCAGGTCGACTATTTGGCCGACGTGTGGGTCAATGGTGTGCACATCGGGCAACATGAAGGTACCGGTGATCCCTTTGTGCTGGACGCAACGGAGGTGGTCAAGCCGGGCCAAAAAAATCTGGTCGCCGTACGGGTGCTTAACCCAACGGTTGAGCCGATTGACGGTTATGTTTTGCAACAGACCACGGCTTGGGCTCGAGGCGTTCCCTGTAAGCCCGGACTGGCTCTCAATTACGGAGGCATTACCGAATCGGTCGAATTGATCGTCTCGCCATCTGTGCGTATCGAAGACCTGTTTGTGAAGCCGGATATCGAAACGGGGAAGATCCGCATTCAAGCGAACGTGCGCAATGCATCACAGCGGGAGACGGCGGTCCGCATTGAGTTTTCTGTCGCGCCAGATGTGCGCGGAGAAACACTCCACCGCACACGCGTCAGACGCGTGTTGAAAGTAGGGGATTCCCAAATCGATACGGTTTTGCTTGTACACGAACCACGTCTTTGGGAGCTCAACGATCCCTTCTTGTACCGTGTGACGGCACGTATTGAAATTGACGATTCGACAGAGGTGGCCGAACAGTCGACGCGTTGTGGCTTTCGCGACTTTCGTTTCGAGGATGGCTACTTTCGGCTGAACGGCAAGCGGATTTTTATTAAATGTGCTCAGACCGATGCCCGTGCCCCGGTTGGACATTTCGTCCCCCTGGACCCGGAACTAGTTCGGCGTGACCTAATCAATTGCAAGGCCACGAATCACAACATGATTCGTACCTTTGGTGGACAGGTGCCTCGGTCTCAAATCGACATGTGCGACGAGATCGGGTTGCTCGTATATCAAGAACACGCTGGTGCCTGGCGGATGGCTCCTTCGCCCAAATTGGCCGAGCGTTTTGATCGTTCTGTCAAGTCGATGATCCGTCGCGATCGGAATCATCCCAGCGTTGTGATTTGGGGGATCCTTAACGAAACGGTAAAGGACCCCATCTACGAACACGCGCTTACGACGTTGCCTCTGGTTCGTGAGCTGGACGATTCGCGTGTGGTACTCCTGAACAGCGGCGACTTTGCCCACACAGGCAAGGTGATTGCTGACCCTGAGCTACAAGAGTGGGAGAGCACGCTGTTCGATACCCACCCGTACAAATCGGTGCCACACCGGGCTGACGTGATCCATTCGCTGCGCACCCACGATAAGAACGGTTTGCCGATCTTTCATTCGGAGGGTGGTATTGGCAGTGCCATCGATCTTGTGCGGAACGCTCGACACTACGAAAGGCTAGAAGCTACCGAATGCGAAGATGCGCTTGTCTGCCGTGAGATGTTGGATAAGTTTCTTGCCGATTGGGAACGATGGAACCTGGCAGACACGTTCGCGAATCCGGATGACTACTTTCATCAATGTTTGGCGTGGATGGCCGACTTGCGCGTATTGGCCACCAATGCGCTACGCTCGAATCCGAACCTCGTTGCTTACAACGTTACTGGCTTAGTAGATCCTAGCACGACGGGCGAGGGAATGCTGGCTACCACCTTTCGGGAGCTGAAGCCAGGTATCGTCGACGCGATGTTCGACGCATTTGCTCCTCTGCGATGGTGTCTGTTTGTCGAGCCGGTTCAGGTGTATCGAGGCCGGGCGGCGCGCTTTGAGGCGGTGTTGGCCAACGAAGATATCCTGGGGGCAGGCGAGTATCCTGTTCGCCTGCAGGTCGTCGGTCCAGAAAACGTGAGTGTTTTTGACCGAACGATGACGATCAATGTTCCAGAAACCAGTGGCAGGCCGGAACCGAGTTTCGCACTGCCGGTGTTCGCTGAAGATATCGTCGTCGAGGGCCCATCCGGCAAGTATCGTTTCCTGGTGACTTTTCTGGAAGGTGCAGCTGCTGAAGGCGGTGAGCTGGAATTTTACGTGGCGGATCCCGAGGAGATGCCCGCCGTAGAAGAAGAGATCGTGATCTGGGGTGGCGACGTGGAACTTGCCAAGTGGTGTACCGATGTCGGGATTAAGAACCGAAAGTTCCAGCCTGGCAAGCCAGAGTCACGTGAAGTGATTCTGGTTGGTCTCCGGCCAGAAGAAGTCTTCATGAAGAAGTCGGACTACTGGGAAGGCGCGGAAAGACAAAAAGAGGCCGAGTCGTTACCTCAGTCGGAGCCAGGACTGATACCGCTACAGGTTTTTGATCGAATTCAACGCGACGGCCACGAAGGTAAGCCGTTGAACCTGAACGGCAAGCTGTATGAACGTGGGATCTTCACGCACGCCAGAAGTCGTATTGTCGTTCAACTCCCCTCACCCGGAAAATCGTTTGTGAGTACAGCCGGTATCATTAGCGATTCGTTTGCGGCGGGGGGCCAGGGCAGCGTGATCTACTCGGTGTCTCTCAAAGATAAGAATCTATTCCGTTCGGATGTCCGTCGCGAAGGGATGCCCCCTTTGTCGATTGACGTCGACCTACAGGGCGAGACTCTTTTTCTACTCGAGGTGTCCGAAACCACTGATGGAATTGCGGCGGATCAGGCCTGCTGGGCCGATGCCAAGGTAACGCTTCAGGATGGTACGGAGCTGTGGTTGAGTGAGATGAAGGAGGTTCCGCCATCGGATGCCTTTCGGTATGCATTCAGTTCCGTCGTTTATCAAAATGCGATACGCGAGTTGGCAAAGCGGATTGCTTACGGTTCCCATGTCGTCTTTCTTTCGCCGGATGTTTTTCATGAGGGCAATTTGCGGACACGTTATTTGCCGTTGACAAATAAAGGCGTGCGAGCGGACCTGCACATTTGGCTGTACCACAAGGATGATTGGGCCAAGAATCATCCTATCTTTGACGGAATGCCGACTGGTTGTGTACTGGATCACGATTACTACCGTGAAGTGATTGACAACAGTGCCTGGTCAGGGCAATCGGATCTGGCGGAAGTGGTTGCTGGTTCAATTCACGCATCCTTGGGTTACAGCTCGGGGCTATCGATCGCGATTCACAATTTGGGGGCGGGCCAATTCACGCTCAATACCATGCGCATTCGCCAGAATTTGGGCAAGGATCCTGTCGCAGAGCGACTGTTGAGAAATATGTTGAATTACGCGGCAAGAGAGACCGACCAGCCGGTTACCGAGTTACCCACGAATTTTGATGAACAGCTCGATGAGATGGGTTTGTAAAAGGTGTGGTGGAGAGACGGCCGGTTGATGGAGCCTACAGCTTCTGTTGGTCAAGGTTCAGGAGAAGCCAGTGACGGCTTTGATCAGTGATGAGAGAATTGGTGGTTATTGAAGAAAAATATAGGACGTGTCCTCCACTATCCAACCGATGAGGAGTTCTTGGTGATCTTGAGACGGTGGTGTTTGAATTGTGGTCCGTGGTACAATTGTGAGACCACCGGCCGAGATCTCTTGACTCATGAACTGACTGTTGACCAATCCCTTCGGATGAAGCATCTGCGATGTCATGCCGCTGCGGTTTTCTGCTTTATTTAATATGATTCGCGCTCACCGAAAATATCTACTGTTTGGCCTGCTCTGGGGATCGTTTGCCGTTGTGACGAGCAACCTGTGGGGTGAACAGCCGGCCGCGTTCGAAAAGATCGGTGCCGAGTACGACGCACACATCCGCCCTCTTCTCGAAACGTATTGTCTGGATTGCCACGGGAAGGATGAGCCTGAAGGCGATCTCGATCTCGAGAGCTTACAGTCGCTGGCGGAAGTACGGCGTCATCCTCGCCAGTGGCAAAAGATTCTCTTCATGCTCGAGAATCAGGAAATGCCACCAAAAGATAGCGAGCAGTTGTCGGCGGGTCAGCTGACGATGCTGACGAACTGGGTGGATGGTTATCTGGATGCCGAAGCCTATGCAAATGCTGGAGATCCTGGCCAAGTCGTTGTGCGTCGACTGAGCAATATCGAATACGACAACACGCTCCGCGATCTGACGGGGGTCGAATTCCAGCTGACTCGAGAGTTTCCAGCGGACAGCGCAGCCGGCGAAGGTTTTACCAACGCCGGTGAGTCGATGGTGATGTCGCCGGCTCTCTTTGAAAAGTACTTGGCCGCAGCCCAGACGGTGGCGAATCACGTCGTACTTCTGCCTGACGGCTTTCGTTTTTCGAAGGCGTTGGCACGTCGCGATAAGACCGATGAAGTGGTGGATAAAATC
>JAKVBZ010000289.1 GCA_022448645.1 Pirellulaceae bacterium | reverse complement strand
CTTCGCGGTCATCAACGACGATGGTACCGTCACCGTGATGAACAAAAACGTTGAGACACCAGCCGCGGTTCGCTACAACTGGGCTGACAACCCTAACGGCAACCTGGTCAATTCCGTGGGGCTGCCAGCCGCTCCCTTTCGGACAGACGGATGGAAGGTCGAATAGCTTACCGGCTCAACAGCTCCGAGATTGCAATCTTCTCGAAGACAACGTGGGCCTGGCTCCCTTCGTAGACGATCCCAACGTGACGATCGTCTACACGGGAAAGGCTGGGATAGCCGGCACCGGAACCTTCGTCCAACAACAAGTGATATTTCGCCGGCCAGGTCTTACCCTCATCTAAACTCACTTGGATCGTATGATGATGTCGCCCCTTGGTTGAATGCGGATTTGCGAACAACAGCAACGGTGTCTTTTTACCGTCAATCACGTAATCGAATCGGTACAGACTGGCATTGCAATGCGGTTCAATCAAACCTTTGCGATTCGTTGAGTGCGGGACCCATGTTTGGCCCAAGTCCTTCGTCACCGCAACGGTACGCGCGAAGACTCCGCTCCGCTCGGTTCTCATATTCAACATGATTGACCCATCACGCAACTCGACAGCCTGGCATTCGCTATTACCAATTGACGCTGCCGCGCTGACTTTCCAGGTTTTCCCATGATCCTTGCTCACCAGCAAGTTTGAAAAGTTCTCGTCTTTTTCATTACGCCCTTGTGTTGGCATAACCAGGGTCCCATTCTGCAACGCAATCCCCTGCTGCGGCGAGGGTGCATAAAGTATCCACTCTCGTTGTTTCCACGTGCGAGTCATATTCTTCGGCTGCGACCATGATTTACCATCGTCTTTGGAGCGAATCATCAGCATCTGGGCGCTTTTACCGATCTCAAATCCCTTCTCCGACCCGTCCCCTTGCCATTGATGTTTGCCAGCCTTACCGACCATCCAAACACCAAAACAGAAGATCTCGCCCGAGGCGGGATCGACGATAATACCTGGGTCACTAACGCCATTAATTTCCTGTGGATGGCCGCCATAGGTACCCATATCCATGATCACGCGCTGTGGTTCCCAGGTCTGACCGCCATCTGTGCTCCGCAACAAACCGATATCAATATCTTCCTGAAGATCTTTCCTGCGGCGCCGACGCATATCGTAAACGCACAGCAGGCTGCCTTCGGTCGTCGTAGCTAGGGCCGGAATCCGATAGGTATGTACCCCATCATCGAAATGTCTGCGCAAGGCAAGGCCGATTCGCTTCCTAATGCCCGGTGTTTTATCGGTTACGGAAATCTCCCCCTTGTTCGTCCCTACCGACGTGACCACCGCATCCACCTTCCGTAACAGGCTCGCGTTGGTTCGCATTCGACACGACAGCCAGAAAATATTGTCGCCAGCTTTCAGACGAGCATGCCCACGTACAGTGAGCTTCATCGCCGCAGCTACGCGTTCACCAAACGCCATCGTGGTTTCCATCCCGCCATTCTCATTCGAAAAATAGAACTGCAGGGACTCTACGTCAGCTAGATCATCACAACCATCGAGCGAAACCGTGATCGAATTCATCAAAACGTACGGCTTCTCACAAGTCACCGTCAAACTCAACAAAGCATTATCCTGATTGCGAATCACAACGGGATGAACGCGCTGACGTGTGATTGCGGTAACCACCTCCGCAGAGCCTGCTTCCGTCGTCACAGCCAAAGTGAGCAAGGCGAGTAAGATCAAACCGATTCGAGGTGCGTAATGGTGGTGGTTCATCATATCGTAGTATTCTCCCTAGCTAATTTCTAACGTCGATCCGACCGTGTTCACCACGGGGCAAGACCTCACTCCAGATTTGCCGAATCTCTTGCAACCGACGGGCTACGGTTTTGGTGGTGCAAGCCAGCTTCTCCGCAATCTCAACGTTCTTCCAGCCCTCCAGTTTCCATATCGCTACTTGGCGCAGCTCTTCGGTAGGCAGGGAACCGAGCAATTCGTGACACTGTTCGATCGCCATGTTGACATAATCTGGCGTCGGCTCTAGATCAACGACTCGCTCGATTCCACGAACCATCTTTTCATCATCTAGGAATCCAAAAACTGATTCACCACGAACCGCACCGCCTCCTCGTTTTTGGCGATTCTGGCTACGGACATGGTCAATCACTTTTCTCTCCGTGATGACTAGTAACAGTTTCCAGAGATCGTCGCGATCTGACAGGCTGGGAAATCGTCCTTCCTGAATTCCCTGGCAAAGACTGTAGAAGGCCAACAGAGCGATATCCTCTTCGTCTGCTACCCGACGCGATGCGGAGCCGAGTTTCCGACGAGCGACGCCAACCAACTTCAGACAATATCGTTCCCAGAGTTGCTGCGCCGCCTGCGCATCACCTTCTCTGAGATCCGACAGCAATCGATTGATTGAATCCTTGGTTCCTGTAGACACCGGCGCACGATCCTTCCCTAAAAACTCCATTATGCACCTTCACACGGCACAGGCAACAGACCACATCACCGCCAAACGAACTAGAGGCTTATTCGGCGACCATTCTATAGAAGACTACTTGATAACCCGTCGATTCAA
>JAKVBZ010000288.1 GCA_022448645.1 Pirellulaceae bacterium | reverse complement strand
AACTGCGGTGCATGGAATAGTGGTTATGCGGTTTCGCTTTGTGTGCCCACCTCACACATCTGCATCGAGAGCCGTTTTCCACTCGCGGCGGTTCGCGTGCCGATTTCGGTGAATCCCAGCTTGCGGTGAAACTGCAGCGAACCATGGTTGGGTGGCTCGAGATCCATTTCTGCGCACACGTGCGCGATTCCGCTTTGGCGTGCCGCATCGAACACAGCCGCATAAAATGTTCGTCCGACGCCTTGGCCCTGGCAGGCGGGTGAGACGATCACCCGATCGATATAGATGAAGTGCTCGGCGCGTTCTGTGAACCAACGTGTGAACCAGCGATAGTTCTGGTTTTCAAACGGCTTGCCACCGGTGATGGCCAGCACGAATCCGACCGGCTCGCCATCGAGTTCGGCCACCTGTTTCAGATCGCTCACGGCAAAGAGGGCGGCAAACCGTTCCGCGTCGAGCGGGCTGGTGACCTGCTCGGCCAACCGGTTCATGGCGAGAACGGCTGTTTCATCAGCGAGCGTCATGTTGCGGAGGGCGGGGTGCGACACGTCTCTTTTATAAGACGCCCGCTGGCGGGTGTGCTAGTGCCGCGCTAGTGCCGCGTAAAAAGCGGGGGTGTGCCGAGGCGCGGCGTTCTTTTCATTTTATCCCGCCTCTTAAAACTCTTTGCGGCTTATTTCTTCGCCGTCTTTGTAATGGGTCTCTTGCTTCTTTTTTCCGTTTTCATCCCATTGAGTCCAAAGGCCATCTGGTTTGTCGTTCTTATAATGGCCCTCTGCTTTCTTCTGGCCGTTTGTATACCAACTAGTCACAAGGCCATCCCAGTTGCCATCTTTGTACTGGACCTCTTGTTGCTTTTGACCGTTTTCGTGCCACTCAGTCCAAACGCCATCTGGCTCGCCGTTCTTCCAATGGAACTCCCCTCCCTTCTGGCCGTTGGGATGCCACGTTATCCACAGGCCTTTTCGCTTGCCATCCTTGTGGTGAGACTCCCACTGCTTCTGGCCGTTTTCATACCACCCAGTCCCAAGTCCTTCTTGCTTGCCGTTCTTATAATGGTTCTTCCATGCCTTCTGGCCGTTTTCGTAGTATGTAACGTGCTTGCCGTTCTTGGGCAGTTCATCCGCATCTACCGGCGGAATAACGAGAATCAGCAGCGAGAGGGCCGGCAGAAGTTTGCTGTGGGTCTTCATAAGGCGTCCAACGGCGGGTGTGCTGGTGCGGCGTGAAAAGCACCGCAATTTGATAGGCCGGTTCAGGCGATCCAAACAAAGATGAGTGCCACCGCAAAGGCAAAAAGGAGAAGCCCCTTGGATATGGGCCGCCATCGGCCATCGTCACGGAAAAATATTTGGCGGATAAATTTCCAATCGATCGGATAAAGAAAGAGCCCTCGCGTCGTTCCGGTTGTGTCTTTGCCGCGTCCTTTGGTGAGAATCACAAGGAGCATTGGCACCACAAGATATAGGGTGACGAGAATTTTTTCGCCGACTCCGATGGTATTCATAGAACGGATCTCTTTAGACCTTTTTCTCCGGATCACATTTCATGTGACCAACGCCACGTGCGTTTAGAATCCGACCGCCTTCTCCCACTGGGGGAGGCTCATCGAATCAAGTCGCTTGAAATCTCCTCCGGGGACGGCGTCGCGGGCCAGCACGATGTAGGGGGCGACCGTGAGTGCAGTACCAATCTCACCCGGTTTCATCATCGTGTGCGCGAAACCGACATAAACGCGATCATAGATCACACTCTGGTCTTTGCCACACGCGACCACCGACCAGACGACCGATTTTCGGTGTCCCTTAAGATAGGCAACCAAATCTTCCTCCCGATCATTTTTTGTCCATAATCCAGCATCCTCGATAAACAGGCTGGCCGTGGTGGCACGGTCCTTCGCGACCGCAATGGCGATATATGCCCACACCCCATACGCCTCATTTTTATCCGGATCAGGTGCACCGCTTTTCGGCCGGTAAACCGTAACACTCTTATTTGCACAAATGACATGGGCCCCAGGCAACGGAGGGAATCGGCGAGCCTTCTCGGTGCCGAACAAACGCTTGCCGGCATTCAGCAACGGCTCGGCATCATGGACAGGAAGATCACTGCCGTCATATTGCTTGGCTTGAAACAGTGGCTTCTGGCTATCGACCCCCTCATGTCGCGCCAGGTCGTAGCCCCAAATCGAACCGGCCGGTCCGTTGAAGGAAGATGCGGTTAACATGTTGATTTGTCCGATGTAAGCCTCATTCGCCTCGGCTCGATCATAGGCCACGATGCCATCAAGCAACGTATCGTCGGTTTTCTCCACGACACCCGTGATGACTTTGAGCACCGAGACATAGCCTCGTCCCTCTGCCCCTGGCATGCCGAAACCATCGCAATAGCGGGCATAGGGACCGATTGCTGTCTTGTCGAACGGTTCGCCGGCAAAGGCTGTCGAAAGGGCGAGTGTGACGATGGAAATGGCAAGGTACGAGATCAGACTTTTCATGGAACGCTCCCTGTTTGGTGGCCGAATTTATTTTTTTGCTGCTTTGCTGCGTTGCTGTTGAGCTTAGAACGATATCACGGCCAAATG
>JAKVBZ010000287.1 GCA_022448645.1 Pirellulaceae bacterium | reverse complement strand
CAGCGCGAGTGAGTTCAAGCAGAATCGCGGTGAGCTGGGCGAGTCGGTCAGCTTCTTCCAGCATCGTGCCAATGATGTCGCGATATTCGCTTTCAGAGTGCCGCTCACGCAGTCCGACCTCGCCAACACTTCGTATCACCGTGAGCGGGGTTCTCAATTCATGGGACGCGTCGGCGGTGAAGCGACGTAGCTGCAAAAACGCAGATTCCAGTCGACCAAGTAAGGCGTTAAAGGCCTCGGCCAGTCGGCCCGTCTCGTCGTGGGGATTAACCACCGGCAACCGTGCATTGAGTCTTTCGGCATTGATTCGCTCGGCTTCGACGGCCATACGCTGAATTGGGGCGAGACTACGACCCGCCAGCCAGTAACCAACAACACTGGCAATAGCCAGTGCTACAGGCAAAACGGCGACCATGACCCAAAGCACGACCGTTAGGCCTCGAGCGAAGTCATCCTCCCGCAGTGCTGCGCGCAGGGTTAAGTGTTCACCGGCTACCAGAGCAGTACGCTGGAGCAGGCGCAGGTGTATCTCATCGGGTACCTCCAATGCGTGCAGACCATTTGCCATTGTATTAAAAGGCGGAATCGGGATTTGCCCGGACGCCGTGGCTGCATCTTGACGACGCAGCAGAAGTTGACCGTCAGCATGCCAGACATCAACCCAGGCGACATTTTGTAATTGTTCATCGTCATTATTGTTGAATTCGTTGGTGAGCCTCCAAACTAGACGGCCTTCAGAATTCGGAACGATATTCTGTTCGGTGATCTCCAGTTCCTGCTCCAACCTTAGGTCCAATTCGGAGGCGAACCGGTCGCGGATCAGCAGGTAGGCACCGATTGCATAGAGGGCAAGCATTGCCCCGAAAACCAGGGCGAATATCACTGTCAATCGGGTGCGTAATGTGATTGGACGCAGTGTCGTAATCATGGAGCCTGCTCCTGAAGAATAAAGCCGACACCCCGTACAGTATGGATCAGCGGACACTGATGGCTGTTGTCCACCTTTCGACGCAAACGAGCAATGTGGACATCAATGACGTTATCCAGTGGCGTGGCCCGAGCCACTTCCTTCCAAACATCGCGAGCAAGCATCTCGCGAGAAACGACCCGGCCTTGATGCAATAATAAGTAGTCGAGCAATTCATACTCGCGTGCAGTGAGTCCGATCGTTCTGCCTCCCCGAAGCACTTGTCGGGTCACACGATCCATTTCCAGATCGGCGACTACAAAGCGAAGCACGTCCTGCGTTCGCCCTCGCCGGAGCAGCGCTCGAATACGAGCCAGAAGCTCCTCGAACGCAAAGGGTTTAATAAGGTAGTCGTCGGCGCCGACATCAAGACCCTGCACCCGATCCTCAATGGAATCGCGCGCAGAGAGGATAATCACCGGTGTCGTCAGCCCACGCTGGCGTAGGGTATGCAAGATTTCCAATCCATCACGCCCCGGCAACATCAGGTCAAGAATCACCAGATCAAATACGTGCGTCGACACAAGAAAAAATCCTTCTTCACCGGTGGTCGCAAGCGTTACGTAGAATTGCTCAGATTCCAGGCCCTGCCGCAACGACTCAGCAATTTTGATTTGGTCTTCGATAACTAGAATTCGCATAATTGATGAGCAAATGTTTTGAATTTAGGATATTCGTAGCTGGCGAACACCATAATGAGTACTCGAAACGGATACATTGTCGGCATCAATCCTCTTTGAATTTGATAAGTTCGCAGTCAAAAATTGCGTGTATTTACCCTGCTGAAGCACCAATAAATAACACGTGATAGGCAATACCCAGCAATGCACTGACAAAAATCACGGGCAATACGCCCACTTTGAAACGTAGCATCGCGACAAAAGATCCCAGCGCCAGCAACACACTGACAATATGAATGCTACTCCAGGCAGGCAGGAGCCATTTCATACCATAGGCCTGCACAGTGGTTACCTCAGCAAAGGCAACATGTAGCGCAAACCAGATGGCTAGATTCAGCATCACACCCACTACAGCGGCGGTCACGGCAGACAACGCGGCGCTTACCGCGTGATTGCCGCGAAGTCTTTCCACGTAGGGCGCGCCAAGGAAAATCCATAAAAAGCACGGCACAAAGGTCACCCAGGTGGCGAGTATCGATGCTAGGATGCCCGCAGTAAAAGGGTCGAGCGAGCCAGGTTCGCGGAAAGCACCCATAAAACCCACGAACTGCACCACCTGAATGAGAGGGCCTGGGGTGGTTTCAGCCATACCCAAGCCATCCAGCATTTCCCCCGGAGCCAACCACTCATAGTTTTGTACCGCCTCCTGAGCCATATACGCCAACACCGAATAGGCACCGCCAAAGGTCACCACTGCCAGTTTGCTGAAGAATAGTCCGATCTGAGTGAACACATCCTCGTAACCTAACGTTACCAATAGGATGACTAGAGGAGCAAACCACAGTGGTAACCAGACCGATAGCACTTTGAATGCCCGACCCCATGATGCACGGGTATGGTCTGCTGTGCCGCTCTGTATCATGGCGTCAATGGCTGGCCCGTTCGGAGCATCATGCCCTTTAATAACCAAAAACCGCTCCGGATCAACATAGCGGCCCAGTAGACCGATGCAACCG
>JAKVBZ010000286.1 GCA_022448645.1 Pirellulaceae bacterium | reverse complement strand
GAACTTCTCGATGGCCGCTTTGTGGGCCCCGTAGTGGGTGGTCGACCACAACGGGTGCGCTTCGTCAAGCAGGCGGTCGTCGAGAATCCTTTCGTGAACGGCACAAGTGGAAATGAAAATAAACCGAGAAGCCCCGGCTGCTTGAGCAGCTTGTACGAGTTTTAATGTGCCCACGAGGTTGGTCTGTACGAATTGGACCAGCTCACCTTCGCCCCCTCGAAACGACGGGCCGCTACGGGAGAGTGCGGCATGGACGACGGCGTCACATCCCTGTACCAATTCTGCAGAAGAGGCCTCATCGCCCAGTTGTCCAGGCACCCATTCCAGGTTGTCAGCGTGTTGATCACTTGCTATTTCATCTCGATTGCTGTCTTTTCGGTACCAGCATCGGCAGGCATGCTCTGGCAGTAAGCTAGTGATGATGTGGCGACCTAAAAAACCAGTGGCCCCGGTGACAGCAACCCTCATGATTTCAACCTTTCTAAATACAATTCGTGTTATTCCAGTGGGCGGACTTTGATTCCCACGGATCCGTTACTCGGGGTTGAATTAGCGGCCTTTGTCTCATTTTTCCAACGCCTTTTTCGCCGTTCGGTTTTCGGCTTAGAGGGCATTCCGCCCGCATCTATAGGGTGATGTTTCGAAGTGCGAAAACGATGTCATGGCAGCAACGGAAACGCAGGTTTCCCCGTTAGGTACGTCCAAGCTGCGAATTCTGCGGTGTCTGCGAAGGCGACACGGGCTATTCGGAATCTTTTGGTTATATGGCGTGAACTGAAAGTATTGGTCGTTCCACGAATGACAATACGATGAATTGTAACGAGGAAAACGACAAAACAGTAGTTGGTTTGCGCCGAGCTGCGTGGAACGAGTCGTTCTAGCCGGTGTCATGACGCCAAACTCGCGTCCGCCATTCAAATGGAGATACCAAAATGAGAACTTTTTACCTTTCGTTAGTGGCCGTTACTATTCTCCTGCTCACATCGAACAATCACTCTAGTGCTCAACGGTTGGGAAGGTCGATGGAAGAGGGTTCCCGCCCTATACCCAAGGCCAGTCTACTTTCGAGGCTTTCTCAGGTAATTCGTACATCCTGTGACACAGAAGAACTCATCTCGGAGGACGCAGACCAATATGATTGCGACTGTGACTTGGACGGAGGCTGCGACGGTGAGAGTCTCAGTAGCGTTGGTTGCGACGAGTGTGGCGAGATTTTTGTGTCTGAATCGGCGCTTTCTCGCTTGATCAGCTTGTTTCAGACTGACTGTTGCGATGCCCTCTGTGGAGGGCCGCGTATCAGAGACACCTTGCATGCTCATTTGCATACACCGAAACGCGCCGGTGGAGGACCCTTCCGAAAGCACGGTCCCTGTTGGTATACGGCTCCGACCGAATGGACATTATTCGGCGTATTTCCCCTTCCGATGCATCCAGGCTGCATCGAGCACGGAACGTGTGGCGGCGCTGGTTGCTGTGATGTTGATTCTGGGTGTGCGGTTTACGATCCTGACCATGTTGGGAGCGATGCGGCTGACGGGGACGTCGTTCAATATAAGACAGCAGGAACTTCTCCTGAATGCGAAACAGTGATGTTCGCTGAAGGCTCTGACAAGGAGACTAGTTCCCATCGCAAGTTCAGTGGACAGACTCAATCTCGCAAAAAGTCGATCCTGCTTCGCCAAGGAAAGGTCACTCGAACTACCTACAGGGATGTCATTCGGATGTCACATACTGAAGGAGAGTACGTTGAACCTGGCATGTTTGCCAATTTCCCGGAATCCTTGGACCAGGATCAAAACGAGCCTGAAGTGTTGCCAACAGTTTTGATCCAGAAGGCACTGGATAACTCTACGCCAACTCAACAACCGTCGCCGTTAACACGGAGCACCTATGGAAAGGCGACCATGAAGATTGTGGAGTGAATTACCAGGTGAGATCCATGCCCAGGTTGAAGCCTTGCACCCAAAAGTCGGTGTCACGAAAGGCAAACTCGGGACGCGGCGGTCCATCAAAAGACTCGAACATCGGAGGCAGATAGTCCTCGTTGACGTCCAGGTCCATTTGGTCGCCTGGGCGTATCACACGGCTCCAGTAGATAAAGCTGTATCCCAATACGAACCGCAATCTACAGGTGAGTTGGTAGCCGAGTGTCACCCCGAGTTCCGGGACGACGGAAAAGTCATCTCGCTCATATTGGCCGATATTCGAAGACTGTGCCAGGAGTCCTCCGGTGTACGTACCGTCGTCTGCGGACGATCCGGTAATGACCGTTTGTCCATTGATTGTGACCTTTTGACGGTTGTTCCCTAGAGCTAGTTTTCCCAGGAATTCGAGCGACCAACAGTCTCGAGCCATTTCCCACTGGATCCCAATCTCGGCACCGTGGAAATCGTTTCGAGTGTCGAAGCGATCGACAATGCCAAAATCGCCAAGGTCGTTCGGATCAAGAGATGAAAGATCTTCTCGGATCGAAAGGCTTTCATCTAAACCAGTGTGCCGATAGCCTACGACTAAGTCGACTCGACTGGAGGTGGCTCCTCGACAACCACAGGGAGCACAGCCACAGTGGAGGCAGGAACACAGGTTAATTCGGCCGC
>JAKVBZ010000285.1 GCA_022448645.1 Pirellulaceae bacterium | reverse complement strand
GTACGGATCTGCATTCGATGCGGGTCGACGATCTTCCAGGCGACCTTTCCAGCCGTCATCGATGGTGCCAACCGGGATTCGGATCGAAGCACCACGATCGGAAACGCCAAAGGAGAATTCGTTAATCGATTGAGTTTCGTGCAAACCGGTTAACCGTTGATCGTTATCGGCACCATAGACACCGATGTGACGGTCAATGACGCCACCGAAACCTTCGCAGATCGATGTGAACACGTCTTTGTCGCCACACGATCGCATGAGACTGTTGGAGAAGTTGGCGTGCATGCCAGAACCATTCCAGTCGGTTTTACCGAGCGGCTTGGGATGCCACTCAATGGCGTAACCATATTTCTCGCCAATTCTCTCTAAGAGATAACGAGCAACCCAAACTTCATCACCAGCTCGCTGAGCGCCCTTGGCGAAGATCTGGAACTCCCACTGACCTGCAGCCACTTCCGCGTTGATTCCTTCAACGTTGATCCCGGCGTCAAGGCACGCGTCCAAGTGTTCATCTACACACTGGCGACCGTGAGCGTTGTCAGCTCCAACCGAGCAGTAGTAGGGACCCTGCGGCGGAGGAAAGCCACCGGCGGGGAAACCGGGCGGGTTGTTGTTGGTGGTGCACCACAGGAAGTATTCCTGCTCAAAACCAAACCAGAAATCATCGTCACCGTCTGCAATGGTGGCTCGACCGTTGGATTCGTGCGGACTTCCGTCAGCATTCAGTACCTCAGTCATTACCAAGAAACCGTTCCTACGACCTGGATCGGGAAAAATTGCGACTGGCTTCAACAGACAGTCCGAATCGCTTCCGTCCGCTTGCTCCGTGCTACTTCCATCAAACGACCACATGGGACACTCTTCGAGCGTTCCACCGAAATCCCTTTCAATCCTTGTCTTCGACCGCAGGCTTTGCGTCGGCTTGTATCCATCGAGCCAGATATACTCTAGTTTCGATTTACTGCTCATTGCTGAAGTTCGTCCTTTCTGTAAGTAGGATTGAGATGTGTTTGAGCCTGCTGGTTACAGGACGTCAAACATCGATCTGTGTATCTCTTCATCACCTCGGTGATTCAACGGATCGCCGGCAAATGGACACACAGCCGCCTTTTCGGTGTCTGATTGACTTCAGGCATGAGACGGTAAAGCAAAAAGCGTACCGATCATGCTGATATCGTCTATGATCCTAAATAAATCAGATTTTACTGCAAGGGGCTCACATCACCTTGCACATAAATACAGCACCCCACCCAATCGCTGCACAAATTAAGGGCAGGTTCGACTGCCAGTGAGGCGCTTGGGATTGTCGCTCGAATGGCTAACTTGATTGGCAAGTGGCGACCCAACATCGATGTTTCGTCGAAAGCCAAGCCTTTACACCAGCGATGGTGGAACCGTTCTATTCTCTCCTACTTTTGGAACCGTTAAAGCCGACCGATCTTCCAGAGTCGATGCGGTTTTGACTTGAGTGACAATTCTTTGTCACTCGTTCATCAATGTACGCCAATGGTTCTCTTGCCGTGCGATGTGCATTGATGAGGGGTGTACCATACTGCTCTCTTGAGGGGGGGGATGGCGACTGTGAGTTGGTTGGCTCTAAACTAATCGCGTCATCTAGCACTTGCTCATCAGGAGACTCCGTTTCATGGCCCTGCAACGTAAAACAAAGGCGTCTTTTGTATGGGACATCGTCAGGAAAAACCTCAAGCTACTCGGCTATCCGTTCGTTCGAGTCATCTGCGGTGTGCTCTTACTTGCCGCTATGTGGAGTTTGATTTTTGATGTATCGGCGATGGAGGTGGGGCAGGTGGCGACGGGCGTTGTCAATGAAGCCTTTCAAGGCAAGGGCGATTCGTCGTCGAGTTCTTTAACACCTGAGCAACAACAGCTGGCGAATAAAGTCCAGAATTTGGCAGGGCACACTCATTTCGGCTATCTGATTTTGTTTGTATTGATCAATGCTTTTGTGGGGCTCATCAGCGTGGGGGCCGTCAACGCCCAAGCGTTGGCCCTATCGCGGAGCGAGAATCGCAGCTTCCTATACGGCTATAGCATGGCCTTGTTGCGTCTACCGCAACTTTTTCTTTGGTGGCTAGTGACCGTCATTGTTGGAGCGATTTTGAACGCGATTGAACAGCACCGTTTGGTGGGTCTGATCATTGGGTCCATTCTTGGTTTCGCCTGGACGATCCTCACTTATTTCGCGATTACGGCGATTATGGCCACCGGATCGGGTCCATTTACTGCGATTGGGCAATCAAAAAAGACGGTTACGGATGTCGTGAAGAAGATCTACGGCTCGGATAGCGGAGTCGACATGAAGACACTTCGCGTCGGACTTCGGATTGGAGGGCCACTCTTCGTGATTAGCTTGTTTTTAGGAATGGCCTGTCTGGCTCTGCTGTTTGTTGATGCGCGTGCCCTGCATGGAGGAGGACACGGCGTCACTGCGGGTGCACTCGGAACGCTGTTTGTATTGTTGCTGGTGAACGGCGCATTTGCTTCGGCGATGGTCGCCATTCTCAAAGCAGTCCTTTATGTCTGGGCCGAAGAAGATCAGGTAATGGAGGGTGTGGATACTGAGCAGCTCGGTCATGCCTTTATCGCTCCGCACCAA
>JAKVBZ010000284.1 GCA_022448645.1 Pirellulaceae bacterium | reverse complement strand
ACATCCGCATCCCGTTTGTCCGAGGTGCCAAGCTTCTTAAAGAACTTAATCTGGGGTCCGATCTGTTTGATCGTGAGTTCTCGATTGATGCCATTGAATGTCCCCGTTGCTGTCCATGATTTTCCTTCGGTAACTGTTTCGATTTTTACGTCGCCTTCGACTTCTGCACCGGATGCTGCTAACGCTGCCCTGGCCGCGTCGGTCAGCTTACCTCCAGCAAGGCCAGCCAACGTGAGTTCAAATGCCTCGGCTGATGGGCCAGCATTCATGATGTCAGCCAACGACTAGTGACAAACCAAAGTCGGTTCCCCTCAACCAGTGGAGAGCAGCAAATACCCTGCAGTGGCCAGTCGTGAACACGACCAGTACTCAGCTTTTCGCTGCAGTGTTGCCATTTAAAATCGCCAGTCTTTTCGTCAAAGGCAAGTAGACAACCCAAGTCAACTTTAGACGGATATCGTTTTAGGTGACCAGCTCCGTTATTGGTGCCCACATAGACCTGACCGCCAGCAATGACAGGGTTACCATAGGTTTGACTTCCAAGATTTGAGAACCAGCGAATGTTTTTCGCTTTCGTGTCGTCCCATTCACCCGAACGTCGATCAAATTTTCCAATATTCCAGTCGAGTGGAATATTTTTGACTCCCGGAGTGTTGTTGCGTTCACCTGTGCCACCCCATTGGGGCCAGTCGCGACCAGCAGAAACGACTTTCGCAGAAGTAGCAGCTATCGGTTGCTTTGTTGCGTCAGCGGTGGGTTGGTTGTCGTCGGCTGAGCAATCGCCAGGTGATGTTTCAGCACTCGTGTTTTCATCGGGTACGAGACTTTCTACCGCCGGGGATATTGCAGTGATCGCATCATTGCCACTTGTTGTCATATTTATCGAAACCATGGCTGCACTACCAAAGACGGTGGATGCGACCAATAAGGTCCAGGCGGAAAGTTCGTTATTACGCATGACTCAGTTGGGATTTGGTGGAGTTTTTGTTGTTAGGTTGACTTCAACTCTTCACAGCTATTTCGAATTGAGGAAGAGTTCTGATTGCACGTTCATTGGTAACAAGACAACTTCAGGGTTCACCGGCGTTGGCCGATGACGTCGGAATTCAAAGGCTAATTGGAAACTGATAAGAACTCGGGAGGCTACTCAGGCTGTTGGATATTGCAATGAGTCTTTCCGCTAACCAAGTGGTTACGAGGATACAGACAAATCATCGAAATGCTCGTCCGCAGGATCAAAATTTGGCGTACACAGGATCAAAACTGTCATTTGGCCAGTGGCGCGATGTCGAACCCCGGGAGGGATAAGGATAGCATTTTGGGGTGCCACGGGGACTTCTTCTCCGTCCAGAACGATGCTCGCATTCGGCTGGCAGGCCAAAATGACATAAATTTCGGTGTGCTCCTTGTGATAATGCTCGCGTGCGTTGGTATTGATTTCGGTCAGGTGTACCGTGCCAGGAAATTCCTCTCGATCAGCAAATGCTCGGCGGGCTACACCACAAGGACAGGGAACTCCTGGTAAGGCAGTCAGATCGAGAACTGTTGGCTTGGCTGGCAAAGTCAGACGCTACCGAGGCGGGGGGGGGGTAATATTTCAATCTACCCCAGTCACAGTGATCGAAGCGATGGGAAAACAAACGAACTCCTCACGCGGATTCGTTTTATTCACCCTGACTCTCGCTCGCTCGCCCGTTTACGGGGACCTCTTGGTTCGATTGCCGACCTTCGCGGCCGGTCGTGGCTGACATTCGCTAACCACTCAATCGATAAGATTTTATACCGGTTGGACGGAATACGCCACGCGCAGAAGCGGAGGAACAGCATTCCTCATAAAAAACGTCAAAAACCCCGTAACCGTCAAACTCTTCCAACAGCGTGAAAATCCCACGGAACATTGATTGAAGGGCCGGTCAGCGTCGATACCGATACAGATCGCAAATGAGATAGGTACGGCTCTAAGTCGAAAACCTGCTCACTGCGATAGACCCAGGGAACCTGACATGGGATGTCAGGATCACATGGCGTTACCAAACTTGAGTAGTTCTAAGGCAGCCTAACCGCTGTCGGCAGTAAGAACGACAAACTGAACGAAGTCGGCGGGCCGGGTGTCCGCACCCGACCCGTTTGTGTTTGTCGGAGCGAACTCGAGGTGTGATCGACGGCGACTTCGTCCATCGAATGTACCTCCACAGCAGGCTCATTCTTGCGGCAAAAGTGGAACTCACTTGCCGATGGTGACGGCATACCGACATAACCGCGAAGTTGAGATAAAGGGAGATGTGGCTCCAATGAAGCGGACAATTATGACAATGGCACTCGTTCTCGGTTGTACTTTGTGCAGCCAGAGCTTCGGGTTTGACCTTTTAGATCGTATGCTTGGCGTGAAGGGCTGTGGAAGCTCTGCCAAGTGTTGTGACACCGGAAGCTGCGATGAGCCAGCTTGCGGTTGTGAAGAAGAGCCTGCATGTGGCTGTGAAGAAGAGCCTGCATGTGGCTGTGAAGAAGAGCCAGCATGTGGCTGTGAAGAAGAGCCAGCATGTGGCTGCGAGAGCGACGGCTGCGATAGTGGTTGTGCTCCTATGAAGTCTTTCGGACTGCTCGAGAAGCTGTTCGGGAAACTT
>JAKVBZ010000283.1 GCA_022448645.1 Pirellulaceae bacterium | reverse complement strand
GTGGCAAGAGTTGGAGCGCGGACTGAAACAAAGGATTACTGCGCTGAATATGTTCATGCAGGACATTTATCATGATCAGAAAATTATCCGGGATGGGGTTGTCCCAGAATATGTGATTGCAACAGCGCCTGGTTTTCGGGCTGCGTGTGTGGGGCTCACGCCTCCCAAGAATGTCTGGTGTCACATCACCGGGACCGATCTTGTTCGCGATCACGATGGTCAAATGTACGTTTTGGAAGACAACATGCGATGCCCGTCTGGCGTGTCGTATGTGTTGGAGAATCGTCAACTTATGAAGCAAACGTTTCCGCGCCTGTTTGAACAAACATCAATCCAGCCGGTAGACGATTATTCCAGTCGGTTGCTGGATGCGTTGCAATATACGATGGACGACCAAACCAGTTCACCGACAGTCGCTCTGCTATCTCCTGGGATGTACAACTCGGCCTACTTTGAGCATTCGTTCCTTGCACAGCAGATGGGAATCGATTTGGTCGAAGGGCGAGATCTGGCCGTTGCCGATGGTTTTGTTTACAAACGAACGACGCAGGGGTACGAGAGAGTCGACGTACTGTACCGAAGGATTGACGACGACTTCCTGGATCCGATTACTTTTCGTGAGGACTCGATGTTGGGCGTACCTGGCCTGTTTGAGGCTTATTGGTCGGGAAGAGTTGCTTTGGCTAATGCGCCAGGGACCGGGGTGGCGGACGACAAGGTGACGTATGCTTATGTTCCACAGATCATCAAGTACTATCTGAACGAAGATCCGATCATTCCCAACGTGCCAACTTATGTTTGCTGGGAAGAGTCGCAAAAGCAGCATGTACTTGCCAATCTTGACACCTTGGTTGTCAAGCCTGCCAACGAGGCAGGTGGCTATGGGTTAATGATTGGCCCGACGGCGAGCAAGCAAGAACGGGAAACGTGTGCTGACCAGATTCGTGCCAACCCGCGAAATTACATTGCCCAGCCTACGTTGAATTTATCCCGGGTACCCGTTCTTACCGAAGACGGCCTTCAGGGGCGTCACGTTGACCTTAGACCATTCATTATTTACGGCAGCGACATCTATGTATTGCCAGGTGGCCTGACTCGCGTGGCACTGACGAAAGACTCACTGGTGGTCAATTCCTCGCAAGGGGGCGGCAGTAAGGATACATGGGTCGTGACGTGAACCGGTGTAACGCCAGGTGTTGCGAGTCGTGACTATGCAATTCCCTTTGCTGGTGCGCTGTTGCCCAAAATTCCTGGAAACCAATCCTTTAGCCCCCCGACAATACCATGCTCAGCCGCGTCGCCGATTCGATTTACTGGATGAGTCGATACATTGAACGGGCAGAGAATGTTGCGAGATTCATCTCTGTTAATCTTAATCTTAGTCTCGATATGCCGGGTGAGACCGGTGAGCAGTGGCGCCCTTTGGTTATCACCACTGGGGACGATCAACTGTTTGTCGACCAATACGGGACTGCTACGAAAGAAAAGGTAGTTCATTTCCTCACGTTCGACGAAACAAACCCCAATTCAATCCAGTCCTGTTTGCGGACAGCCCGCGAAAATGCGCGTGGTGTGAGAGAAATTATTTCTGCAGAAATGTGGGAACACATCAATAAGTTCTATCTGCTGGTTCGCGACTTTGGGTCCCTGGATCAAGTGATGGATGATCCGTATCAGTTCTTCGAACAGGTTAACATGTCAGGCCAACAGTTTTCTGGTGTAACGGACTCCACCATGACCCATGGTGAAGCCTGGCATTTTTGCCACCTTTCTCGAATGATTGAGCGCGCCGACAAGACATCTCGTATTCTGGATGTTAAGTATTTTATATTGCTCCCCGACGCGACCGATGTTGGTACTCCCTATGACGACATTCAGTGGGCGGCTTTGTTGCGATCAGCGAGTGCTTTGGAAATGTATCGTCAGCGGTACGGGCGGATCACTCCGGCTGAAGTCGTTCAGTTTCTGATACTTGATCAGGAGTTTCCACGCGCCGTCCTCCATTGTCTGACGAAAGCCAACGAGTCATTGCATGCCATTTCAGGCACTATTCCTGGCGGTTTTTCCAACTTGCCAGAGCAACGGCTTGGCCAGTTGTGGTCAGAATTGGCCTACACGAAGGCTGAAGAGGTGATTGCAGACGGGTTGCACGAGTTCGTCGACCGTTTTCAGAGACAACTCAATCTGGTTGGTGAAGCGGTGCACGACACGTTCTTCCACATGCAATCGCTGGAGGCCGTGATGGGGTGACTAAGCGTGAAACGCGTGTGGCGCGATGCAGGAGTGAGGTGGATAAGGCATGTTTCCACCTGGTCACTTTGAAACGAGTCGCCAAACGTTCCACCGATGGGAACTCAAGAACCGAAAACAGTTTCTCAGCGGTGAAGTTTTTTAGACAGGGTTAGCAACTTGAATTTGTTCTTTGCTGTTTGAGGCCACAACTGATGACTTTTTGCCTGGGGATGCGTGTTCAGGATGGTTTGGTTGGTATTGCAGATACTCGTGTTACTTCCGGGAGTGAATGCATCACGGCACGTAAAGTGTCGATCTACCAGGGTAAGGATTGGTCGGTCTTTACGATGACGTCCGGGCTCCGCTCGGTTCGCGACAAGGTGTGTACCTACTTCGACGAGATTATGCGCGATGGCGAGGAGATGCGATATGA
>JAKVBZ010000282.1 GCA_022448645.1 Pirellulaceae bacterium | reverse complement strand
ATACGCGTGTGATCGACTTAAAGACAGGACGCCCATTACAAGAAATAAGCCCGGCCACGATGGAAAACTCTTATCCTCGTGCCAAGAAGAGTGTCGACGAGCTAACCGCTTACCTGGCTTATGCGCTGCGTATTCTCAAGAACTGTGATCTCCCTTGCGAAGGAGTGACCACACCGGGTGGTTTCGGCAACTTGGTTAAGAGCGAATTATCCCTGGCAGTCCACGAGGCGGTCCGTGATGTGTACGGCACTGAGCTACCCCACTATTTCAAATACGTCGTGGACGACGATGCAAGTACTCAGCCTAAGCTGGAACACGTACGAGACCTGGACAGCTCGGATCCCAAGGTGACGGTGAATGTACCCGCCGGTACAGGGGACTGGTTCGGGGGCTGGGACGGCGATCGACAAAGCGAAGGTGACCGCTACGCAAACCATGACGCAACGAGTGGACGCATGGTGGAATTGATCAAGCGAGGTGAGCCGGCAGTGATGCTGTGCCACTGGCCAGGCATGTATACGCAAGGAACAAAACAAGGTTTTGCGGCTTTCAAAAAGGTGGTCAAAGCAATATCCTCGCGTTATTCGAATCAGACAATCTGGATGAAAATAAGCGAAATCGGTCGATACTGGGCCGCCAAAGAACTGACAAGAATTGAGCATGGAAATCGCAAGGTCTCGTTCCAGGCCCCCTTTGGAACACCTCGCTTTACAGTACAACTCCCGATCCAGGCCACGGCCGTTCCTAAGCTAATGACCCAGCAACGTTCGCTATCCCTGGAGCGGGTTAACAAGCCTCAATTGCTGCAACCTGGTAAGTGGCTTGCTGATTCCGACGGGATGATCGTCTGTTTTGATTTACCTCGCGGCTCATCACAACTCAGCTGGTAAATCCGACAAGGATTACCAGGCAAGGTTCTCCAACAAAAAAAGGCCGCTACCCAAGCATGGATAGCGGCCTAAAAAAGACGTCACGATAAACTCAAACGTGTTAGTCAGCGTCCTTCTCGCCTGAGTTAACTCGGTCCTCGTCCGTGGGATCGATGTTCATCCACTTCTTTCGCAATTCCGCCGGTGTAGATTCTCGCCACATGGAAAGAATCTCCTTGGCATTCAAATGAGGGTTCCCCATTTCGTTGCCGTCTTTGCCACCTTGCGTCGGCTTCAAAGGAGACCAGAGCATGTCGATGCGGGCGCTGTCATTGTAATAACGTCCGCCAACGATCTTGCCATCCTTATCCAAATCCAAAGCGTAGTGAAAATACTTCTCTTTGTGCAACCGCGGAGACTTGTCCATTTCATGCCCCGAGTTGACTGCATAAAGAGCTTTCATCTTTACTTCCCAAAGCCGTTCTGAGTGCTTCGTTAGATCAGCCTTGTAATTATAGATGGGGTAATTGTAGACCACCTTACCTGGCACTGCTTCCATCCCAACCGGATGATCTCCACGCCCGACCCAGTTGGTTAGCGTGACGTGCAAAGTACCGGGATTGATCACGGTATCAATGCCACCCAAGAACTCGGTATCTGAGTGCATGTAAAGTTCAGCCAATAAACCCTTGATATCGGCAGGTGTAAAAACGACACCATTGCGAACCACGTTCTTCGTCGGTTCTGCGTGTCGGATGCATGCAGCAGTCCAACCATTACAATGACCATACCAGCCAACGGATCTTCTTGCTCGCATCCGCTCAAACATCCCCGGAGGTCGATTGAAGTCTTCCAAGCGGGCAAGACGACCGGCTGACATCGCTCGACGCGAACTACGCCTACGATCAACACCGTCACTGTCAGGTCGACGGCCAACATCAATACGTTCATAAGCCACGGCCAGTCCACGGCCACCGTTGAACGCCATATCATATTTACCTAAAGCAGAAATGCCGCGGCTGGTACGTGTGTCAGTACCGCCACCACGATCCGGATAGTCATGTCCGGAATACGGAATCCGATATTCTGGTACTGCTCCCTCAGTCGGCAACTCGGAAAGTCGCCATTCTAATTTTGTACCCCACCAGCTCTCAAACATCTGGCTCTGGTACTCCACTTCATCCTTCTTGACTGCCAAACTCCCTTCCGGCACCGTCGCATCACCTCCTACCGCGAACGATAGGACTAATGTGAGAACATGTGTCGCCATGAAACTCTCCCTCTCAATTCCTTGATAACCCTGTTTTGAAAGAAAATGAGCAAAAAAAAAGACGCCCTCAGTGCAAAATCACGAGGGTCGTCTCTTTTTCTCTTGCTCATTCAACCGAACGATTATTGCAAACAAGTATAGCTCACAAATAACGTCCAGGAGCCAAATCCATGGATTTAGCTACTCAAAAAAGGCGGTTTAGCCCTTTTGGGTTGGCTTTTGGGCCGGCTTTTGGGCTGGCTTTTGAGCGGGTTTTTGAGTCGGCTTCTGCTTAGCAGATTGAACCGGCTTCACTTTTTGCTTAGGAGACTGGTCCTGGGCAACGCAAAGCGTCGAACCAAGGCAGAAAACACCCAAAACAAACACGTTCAATAAAAGTCTCATAACAAATCCTCCAAAAAACAGTTATCTTTGCCAAACTCCCCAAGCTGCTAAGGACATGTTGATTGGCAATGTCTCTCTATCTTAACACGAAAAAATGGGCGAGCTAGAGGTAATTTTCTAAGTTTTTGTTCAGAAACTCTTAAAACA
Organism: Pirellulaceae bacterium; assembly: GCA_022448645.1. The sequence continues at coordinate 9 of JAKVBZ010000282.1, read as the reverse complement.
AGCGAATAA
>JAKVBZ010000281.1 GCA_022448645.1 Pirellulaceae bacterium | reverse complement strand
CGCGTTGCGACCGACGATCAGTTGTTCGACTGTCATGAGCACCCGCTGCGGTGAGGGGCTCAACGTACGGGCCGCATACTGCGTCTCATCGAACTATTGCGTCGTGTCGAGGGTCTTCGCGACGTCGACTCGGGTTTGGCGAAAGCCCTGAATGGCTGTACCCGATCTTATCATGGTCTGGTTGGGTAAGAATCGTTGTGGCTTTTCGACCAAAGAAAACTTACAGCGGCATTCACTTCCAACGCCTGAAGCCCATCCGCTTCTTCCTGACACGCATTCCGGATCGTGTTCCAGTCACAAAGCTATCGTTTCATCTTGCCTGAATTGCAACGTCTCCGCCGTCAAAGACGCCTCGTCTAATCCCCTTCATCGTCAAGGGCTCTTGAGACATCCACAACTTCTGGAGCAGTTCTTTAACCGCAGGCCAATGACATCAGGGATGGGTTGTCGCCCCAGCGGTATAACATTGCGAGCTTGATGTGCGCAAAATTGCGGCGCAGAATAAACCAGAACTTCAGCAAACTCAGGATATCTGTGCCTCGACGAGTCACAACAGATCCCCGGTGTCTGGCCTTTCCGACAGTCAGCCGCACCGGACAATCGTTCTTGCATCGGAGTTCCTATTTCGCCCTGAAACCCACGGGAAGGTTACCAATGCATCCTGCTCACATCATCATTGCATCAATGGTCATCTCTGCACAAACATCACTGGTTGATGCAGACGACGACAATGCTTCCTATGGCGCTGCGTATATCCATCCGAGCCCCGACGAGTTTACCGACTTCGCATTCATAAGTCCGTTACCGAAACCATTTGTTGACGCTTATCCAAAACGAAAAGAAATGGGGAACCAGTATTTAGATTTTTTCGGTGTTATTGCCATCATTGGCGAAACCAAAAAACAGAGAGTCGACATGAGGCGAATTGCTCATGTGTTGATGGGTCTTATCGACAATGACCAGGATGGAAGGCCGGATGATGTGTCTTTATGGGACAAGTGGAAATCGAACGTAAACAATCGGAATCGTTTAGTACTTTATGTAACGGCCGAAAAACACAAGTATAAATCATTCGACGGCGAAAATCCCAACGTATACCATCAGGGTTGGAGCTCTTTCCGAGATGGCGAAAGACTGCATCTCAGTAATATCCAGGAAGAATTGTTTCACTTTCTCCAGCGGTATTTCTGGGAAATCGAATACCCGGAAGCATTTGGCCTCGATGCAAATCCTCGGAGCATAGCGCATCATGCGGCTCTGAAAGCGGTAGCAACGAAGCATTACGTCTATGACAAGAATTGTATTTCACACAGCGGGTGTCTGGTTCCGGAATTTTTTTTCTGTGCAATGACTGATGTTATGGCTGGTTGGCAGGGTGACGGGTTTGAAGCCCCGGGCCAGAATGAATGGCGACTGAAAGGAAATCTCAAGGCGATACGCAAACATTACCCCAATATGATGAAAATGATTCTCATCATGCAGCAGCAGGGAAAGCTTCCCAGGAAATGGCCCAGTTTTTTCTAATTAACAACCGCTTACGTATATGCGGGACAGTGCACCGATGATAGTTCCTTCGCCGACCTTGCAGTAACGTCCATCACGATCGCGGACGACGACGATAACCAAGTTGTGGTTCTCTAGATCACGAAGCCGCGTCAACGCTACGTGCGTTGCGTCGTGGACCCCGATGACTGCCCGAACCTCGGCGGTCAGGAAGGCGAACCGGTCGTGAACCCAAAAACTGCCCGAACCTCGACGGCACCCTAAGCTACGCTATGGGAACCGCCCTAACCTACGCTATGGGAACCGATGGAGAAGTCTGCCGCGCCGACTTCAACGGCGCCAGCAACTCCCTGGAGTTAGAGAAGATGTTCGAGACAGGTGTTGTTGACGAGACTTTGGGCTTCAAAGCGATCGCCAAGCAATAATCCCCGTGCAGATCGGCCACGCATTCACGCGGAAAGACTCGCGAGTGACTGAGCCAGTTGAAGCGGAAGACTGAGCGTCAAAAAAGGTAGGACCAATTGGCCCCACCTTAAATCGTATCGGACGTGGGGATTGGTTGATTTTTGCGGCAGCGTGTCCGACGATGTGAAACGCCACTGGCGGAGATTGCAGTCCCCACCAGCGGCTGACCACAACACCCCTTAGTAGAGAAGGGAAGCTATGGCTTTGAGCCATCCTATCGAACGTGCATGGTTGGTGCATCCCGACGATTGGACGTCATGTCGTCCGCTTCTCGCGTCGGATCCCCCCTTGGATACAACGTCCCGCCATCGGTGCGTCCAATGATCCCTTCGCTGAATTGTGTGCGGTTAAAGGTGTGTGTGGACATGGTGTCCGTGTACACAGATGCACGTGATTGCCGGGAGGATTCCCAACGATGTCAAACCTGCAAATCACAGTCTTCAAACCCGACGGCCGCAAGTTCTACGTCGCACGCTGGGCCGATCCAGTCACGGGCGAGAAAAACAGAAGTCGACGCGACAGACGAAACGCCGTGACGCTGAGAAGTTCACACTTCAGCTTGAGAAGGAACTGGACGACGGAACGTATCGAGACGGTGCCGAACCCACCTGGGCCGAATTCTGCGAACGGTACGAAGTCGAAGTTCTGCCAGGGCTGGCACTGAATACGCGTCGCCGAGTACTCACTGTCTTCGGCCATGTAGAGAAGATTCTTGGCGTGCAGTTTCTGCGGCAACTCAATGAACAGGCACTTG
>JAKVBZ010000280.1 GCA_022448645.1 Pirellulaceae bacterium | reverse complement strand
GAAGTGATCAATGCGGCCAAAACCAAGCCCTTTGGTTTCCAGGCCTTCTATCCTGGCCCTGGACTTGGCGGGCACTGCATTCCCATCGATCCGTTCTACCTGAGTTGGCTTGCACGCAAAAATGAACTATCGACACGGTTCATTGAGCTCGCAGGCGAGATCAATACGTCCATGCCTCTGTACGTGGTCACACGGCTGGCCGAGGCGCTCAATGAAATGGGCAAGCCCATCCGCGGAAGTAAAATCGGTGTCTTGGGTGTCGCCTACAAGAAGGATGTGGATGATCCTCGGGAGAGCCCCTCATTCAAGCTGATGGAGCTTCTGCAGGAACGGGGAGCGGTACTAAGCTACTCTGATCCTCACATTCCTGTACTTCCCTCCATGCGACACTACGATGTCCCTCGACTGGCCAGCGAAGATTTGACGCCAGACTATTTGGCCTCGCTCGATTGTGCCTTAATCGCGACGGATCACTCGTCATTCGATTACGGGATGATCGTCAAGCACGCTCCTCTAATCGTCGATACGCGTAATGCGACAGTCGACATCGACGAGGGACGAGAGAAAGTCGTTAAAGCGTAGCAGTAGGCTGCAAGTTTTGGGTCTCCAACTTGACTCAGGCCGCAGAGTTTAACCGTCGGTGGATTCACGGCGGAATTTCGTCGCGGTTACCGCCGTGTTTCCATTTGCGACTGAGTAAACAGGAGCATAAGATTGCCGACATGACGAAGCAACTTTGCGACCTGAAGAAGTCCCTTAAGTCGGACCTATCCCAATACCTCGAATTGGTCTGTGACCCAAAGCACATCTGCGAAAAGTGTGGCCGCGTCGCAAAGGATAAAAAGCGTCTTTGTCAGCCTGTGCGGATTCGCTCGGTGAAACCAAGATGACGAACTTTTGATAGCAACATTCGTCAAACGAAGTCGTTAAGCTGCCTCAAAGCTGTCGCTCTTCGAAGGATCAGAGACTTTTGCCTTTTTGGAATCTTCGACGGAACGGGGCGAGACCTTATTACCGGTCAGGTTCTTCTCCCATGATCGCAGCTTCTCTTGGCTGGGAAACTTGACCATGATTCCTGCCTCTTCGTCCCAGAGCTTCATGGAGCTGCATTTCAAACTGCTCCACAAATTGATTTCAACACCTGCTTTAAGCTCGGGATGGGCCGCCAAAACCTTCTCCAGCCGGTAGTTGGGAATCTTGCTGTCGAGGTGGTGGAGGTGGTGTAGTCCAATATTGCCCGAAAACCATTGCAGCACCTTGGGCAAGCGGTAATGGGAGCTTCCGTCAAGTGCCGCGAGGGCATAGTTCCACTCATCTTTGGGCTGATAGTAGGTATCTTCGTACTGGTGCTGGACGTAGAACAACCAAATTCCTGCGGCTGAAGCGAGCCAAACCGTAGGAAAGACGATGGCCAGGTACGACTGCCATCCCATGGTCAGCAACCAACCACCATGCAGAATCGCGAGCCCCAGATTCGTGAAAAGGATATTGGCCCGCTCCCGTTTCCAAGTCTTTGGTACGTCTTTGAACGTTCGTTGAACGATGCCGAAAATGTAGAGAGGACCGACAACAAACAGAGTAAGCGGGTGACGATACATTCGATACTTCAGCCGATCCCAGCGACTCGCCTTGGCATATTCCGCGACGGTCATCACCCAGATTTCGCCCCCTCGACCTCGACGGTCTAGGTCACCCGAAGTGGCATGATGGATCGCGTGAAATCGTCGCCAGGCAAAATAGGGGGTGAGTGTAAGAGTTCCAAGTAAGCTACCGACAAGGTCATTAGCTTTGTTTGAAGTGAAAAACGAACGATGACCGCAATCGTGTTGCAATACGAAGAGCCTGACCAACAGTCCACCGGTGATCGGGACCAACGCGATCGCAGCCATCTGACCTTCATTCCACGCCCAGCCAGCGAAACCGACCAGGGTCAGAAACAAGGTCAGCGTGACGACCAGTTGGAATAACGCCGAAAATCTGGAGGACTGCCGTTCACCTGCGATACTTCGCAGCAACGCAGCAGGATTACTCCTTAATGATTGGCACGACTCGGTAGAGGTATCAACGACGCTCGTGGTGGACTGATTCAAAGATCTACTCTTGTTTGATATAGGAACCCCGGTTTGCAGGGGCAATCGAGGACTGTCGGATAGCTAGAAACGGGAGCGGTTTTTTGCTGCAAGTGCCGATGAATCAAACCTGTATCGCCGACGTCCTCACTGATCTTTCACTATTAGTTTCCATCGCTAGGAAACCGCATTGATTCCGTCGATGTTTCGTCGTCTTCAGAGAAATAGCATTTCTTTTACATTGAAAAAAAAAGCCCCAGAGTGATCTGCATCATTCCGGGGCCATGTGACTCATTGGGCTTTAGTAGCGTCCACCGCCGCCACCATAGCCACCACCACCGCCGCCGCCGTAGCCTCCGCCACCGCCGCCGCCGTAACCACCGCGTCCTCGGCCTCCGCCTCCTCCGCGATTCTCACGAGGACGAGCCTCGTTTACATTTAGCTGACGCCCACCGGCTTCCTGTCCGTTCAACCCACGAATCGCATCGTCGGCTGCTTCTGCATCGGCCATTTCGACAAAGCCGAAACCTTTCGATCGACCGGTCTCTCGATCCATGATGATCTGAGCCGATTCAACGGTTCCGTACTCTTCAAACAAAGACTGCAACTCTCCGTCGGTCATGCTATAAGCAAGGTTTCCGACATACAACTTCTTA
>JAKVBZ010000028.1:6770-55171 GCA_022448645.1 Pirellulaceae bacterium | reverse complement strand
TCCCCCACTCCCATCTCGACGACAATAGGAACTTTCATTGGCAACGCTGTGCGCATGGCATCAGCAATGAGCGGTACGACCGTTTCCTGCTCATCGCGGTACAAGTCGAATACGATTTCGTCATGGACAGTTAGTAACATTTTTGTCCGATAAAGGCCTTCTCGCAACAAGCGATATACGCGGATCATTGCTAGCTTGAGCATATCAGCTGCGGTCCCTTGCAGGGGGCTATTCATGGCCAACCGCTCTGCAGCACTTCGCAACGAACGATTGCGAGAATTAATATCTCGCAACGGTCGGCGCCGGCCCGTCATTGTACGCACATATCCATGTTCCCGAGCAAACTCAATCGTGCGATCAATGTATTCACGGATGCCGGGATATTTTTCGAAGTAATTCTCGATCAATTCCTGTGCTTCTTGGCGAGGAATATCCAATCGTTGTTGCAATCCGAACGCCGAGATCCCGTAGAGGATACCAAAATTTACCGTTTTTGCTTTGTCGCGCATCTCTCGCGTCACTTCTTCCAACGGTAACTTGTAAACCTTGGAAGCGGTAACCGAATGAATGTCGGTGCCTTCTTGAAATGCCTGCATCATGCCGGCATCCTCACTCAACTCGGCCATAATCCGCAGTTCGATCTGAGAATAGTCGGCAGCCAGAATAGAATACTCTTCATTCCGAGGCACAAATGCTGCCCGGATCTCTCGCCCCCGTGCCTTACGGACCGGAATCGTTTGCAAGTTGGGGTCATTCGACTGCATGCGACCGGTTGCCGTCCACGCCTGGTTGTAGTGAGTATGAACTCGGCCGGTTAATTCATTGACTGCCGTAGGCAATTGGTCCACATACACCGATTTAAGTTTGACCGCGCTGCGATACTCAAGCACATCTCGGACGATGGCGTGTCGACCAGAAAGACGCAACAATTCAGCTTCTCGTGTGGAATATTGTCCAGTAGCCGTCTTCGGCGGGTTGGCTTCTAATTGCAGTTCATCGTACAGCACTTCACCCAATTGCTTCGGAGAATTGATATTGAATTCGCGCCCAGCGGCGTCATAAATCCTGCTGACCAACAACTCAATTTCATCTTGCAGAAGTCGTGAAAACCGCTGGAGCGATTCCGTGTCCAAACGAATACCTTCGTGTTCCATGTCCACCAGCACGGGAACCAACGGGCACTCGACATCGTAGCAAACCCGATCGACTTCACGACGTTTCAAATCGGGCCGAATAAGCTGGCTAATCTGCCACGTAACGTCCGCATCCTCACAGGCATATTCTGCCACCTTGTCGACCGGAACATCACGCATATTGCGTTGATTTTCACCGCGTGGTCCCAACAACTCTTCGGTAGCAATCGGTTGATATCCAAGGTACAGGTTCGCCAGATAATCCAGGCCTTGTTTCATCTCTGGCTCTTTCATTGTATGAGCCAGCATGGTATCGAACAGGGTTCCGTGCACTTGGAAACCATGCCACTTCAGCAGCGACAAATCGTATTTTAAATTGTGACCAATCTTCTCGATCTGTTCGTTTTCCCACAGAGGCCGAAACTGTTCCAAAACGCCGATCGCTGCTTGGGGGTCCTCTGGACATACGACGTAATAGGCTTCGTGTGGTTCGAAGCAAATAGCAATCCCCAAAGGTAACGCTTCACGTGGATTAAGACTTGTCGTTTCGGTATCGAAACAAAATGCAGGCTGCTGTTGCAAGCGTTCGATCAGTTCTTGGCGTGCCACGTTGTCCACAATGATGTGATACTGATGAGGCACATCTTGGATCGTTTTCTGTTCGACAGAATCAGCAAACAGCTCCTGCTGTATCTCTTGTTCTCGTTTTTGTCGAGCAACCGTCGCTCGAGTAGCACTGGCACTGAACTTGGCACCAAAAAGCCGTTTGCCGAGCGTTTCGAATTCCAGTTCCATGAACAACGACTTCAACTTTTGTTCGTCGAAAGGCTGCGTTGCCAGAGCCTCCAATTCGACTTCCAGTGGCACATCATGGCAAATCGTCACGAGACGCTTGGACAAAAGCGCCTGGCCAGCATGCTGCTGGACGCGCTCTTTCTGTTTGCCTTTGAGTTCTTCGGCGTGTGCAATCAGATTCTCGATCGTATCGTACTGCCCAATCAACTTCTGTGCGGTTTTAGGGCCGATTCCGGGTACTCCGGGAATGTTGTCCGACGTATCTCCCATCAAACCGAGTACTTCGATAACTTGATCGACCCTGCGGACGTTCCATTTCTCGAGTACTTCAGCAACACCCATCAACTCAAACTGAGAACCCTGTCGTCCGGGTTTGTAAACCGTCACCCGGTCCGACACGAGTTGTTGGCAATCTTTATCCGGAGTCACTAGTACGCAGTCAAAATCTTCCGACTCTGACTGCCGAGCCAACGTGCCCAGAATATCATCAGCTTCATAGCCAGGCGCTTTTAGCAGGGGCACGCGGAGTGCTTCCAGAAGTTGAAATACATACGGAATCTGTGCACTCAAATCCTCCGGCATTTCCTCACGCTGCGCCTTGTACGGCTCAAATTCAAGGTGCCGGTGAGTCGGTTCCGGAGTATCAAAAGCTGCTGCCAGGTGAGTCGGTTGCTCACGGTTTAAAATATCGAAGATGGCATTGCAAAATCCAAATACGGCCGAAGTACACAGCCCACCCGAAGTGAACCTCGGGCTGCGAATCAGCGCATAATGTGCACGGTAGGTGAGCGCCATTCCATCTAACAAAAACAGCCGCTTGCTACCATCTTCAAGCAGTTGTTGAGGCATCGATCGCTCCATCCCGTCACTAGGAGGCTTAATCAGCTCGGCGGTTGGCCGCCTGGTTCCTGCGATTGATGTGTACCATCACGACCAGCAAGATAAATAGCGCCACCGCAACAATGCCTGCCCAACGCACCTTGATCCAAATCATATAAGCTGCCCCAACGGATGCACTGCCAGCCGCCAGCAAGATGAGCAGATTTGACAAGAATCGCATCAGTCCTCGAGGCAATTCGTTTTGCAACAAGCTGCGTGAATTCATCATCAGCGCAAAGGTGACATACGCGAACGGCAACAACATGAACCCGAAAACAGACGTTACGACAGCCAAGTAGAATTTGCTCTGTCCAGCCCAGAACAACGGCCAAAGGACTCCACCTACTCCAGCAATAAGCGTTCCCAGCTTATGCCCCCAGCCCCCCGGTGGAAACGCCATCATCTCGGCGAACACGAAACCAGAAATCAACATGAGAATAGAAATCGTTGACAGAACCATTGCCAACACCCCTACACCGAATACGACATTCGCAATCACTCCACCGGTCAGCGGTTCCAGGGCGGAGGACAGATCCATGGCATCCCGGCGAACTAGCATCGCGGCCAGATGCTTTTCATGCTCTGACAACTCAACTAACTCTTCTTCACCTTCCGGTAAGGCCCCTGAATTCAAAGCGGCAGTGCGACTAGACAACAATTTCTGAAATGCCCCATACTTCGGACCATCTTCGTCAACCATCAAAGTCAACTGGGCACCTTCACCCTGAGCTTCGAAACCTTCCGGTAGTTCCGTGTGAAATCTAGCGGCCGAGGCGATCACCACAAAACCAGTCGCCAAGAGATAAGGGATAAACATGCCTGTACTCAAATCAAAAACAGACAGGCCCCGAAATTCCTTGGTCCAGCCTTTACGCAGCATGCTGTAGGGGAACATTAACGTCATATTGATCCCAACCGCCGTCGCCGCAGCACTGATCATAATATCCCGTTGTTCACTGACAATTCTTTCCGTCCAAAACTGACGCGAGGGTTCAGATTCGATGGCCTGCAAGAAAGGAGAAAATGTGGCCGCCGGCGTCCAAAACTGATTAACATTAGGAACAAAACCGGCCAAGATTTCTCCCCAATTCAGCGGTTCGCTAGAGAACGACAGTCGTAGCACAACTCCGAAAAAACTTAAAACGATCATGGCGACAACAAGTTTAAGTACGGTCTCGTAAACTCGTAGTCCCCAGCCACCCCGATCGTAACTCCAGGTAACTATCCCGCACACCAAAAGAATCACCAGGGCAGGCACTAACTGATGGAAGTGCGCTCCAAGCCAAATCTGGAGATCAGACTCTGAAGGAATGTTGACTGCTGCCCATCGGGACAAACTTCCATCGGCCCCTAACCAACCTGGCATGAGATTCTGACTCAGCACTCCATGTGCGAGTGAAAATTGTGGCATGCACCAGATGATATTGGCAGCAGCCACCGCCAAAGCCCATCCCCAACCCAGTACTGGGCTAATGTGCTCGTTGATCGCCGAAAACGGCCGTTGGCCGGTCGACAGTGTCACATAACCAATAGCACTCAACATGATGATGCCAAGGATCATGGCAAACGGTTGCAGCCACATCAAACTATATCCACCTAAGACTCCCAGGTACAAACTGCTGGCCAAAGAGCCTCCGCCCAAAGTAATGGCACTGGCAATCCATCCGGGACCAGACAATCTGGTATAAAGCCCAAACCTCGCCAGCCAACCTTGTTGGCTGGCAGCTGCCAAGCGTGCCCGATCCTGTTCGATTTGTGGATTGTTCGCGTTCATCCTGTCACTCACCAAGAAGATTCAAGAAGGTTCATTCGACGAGTAGCGTTCGGCGCCTACGCTACGAGAATTTGAGACAACCTGCAAGGGGTTGGTTTTCAATCTGAACGCGAAATAGAGTTCCAACTTAAATGTGGGGCAGGTTTTTAACCTGTCTATTGCACCCATTTCTAAGCCGGTGTTGCTGCCTAGTGTCCGGGTGACAGGTTCCACACCTGCTTCTCGGTTTATCTGCGATGATCAACTACCTCCAGCCACTACAAACCCCGTGCTAGAGAACCGTTTGTTGCGTCACCATGCTTAATCGTTGCATCCGCTACGAACTGACGTCGAAAATGCCCTTCCAACAGGGCTCGATCGACGCTTCAAGTCACGACAGCACGCAAAAAGGCTAAGTTTGTTTAAGGAACACGAGTCTCACGTCTGGTGCATGCCCGACCACTCCATTCCAGCAACCAGCTAATCGTTTTCCGGGAGTAACCATCGATGGCAAAGAATAAACGAAGCCGAAAATTTATCGACAAACAGGTTCAAGGGATTCTGGTCTGGCGATTATTAACACACTGGGTCGTATTTGTGCTGGCGGTCACCATCGTATCGGTAGCACTGCAAGTGCTGCTTCATCCGTTGGCTGAACTGGAACAGCAGATGCTACAAATCCGCAATATGTTAGTCACTTTTCTCGCGGTCTCCATTGTCATTTTACCGTTGTTCATCAATGACACCATCAAGCTCAGCCATCGCTTCGTAGGACCAGTACTTCGGTTCCGGGGAGCTATCCGTGACGTTGCGGAAGGAAAACCATTTCGCCCGATTGTGTTACGCACTGGTGACTTCTGGACGGACTTTGCCGAGGAACTGAATGGGGTGCTCTCTCGTGTCCCGGCTCAACCAGATGAATCGAGCAAATAGCAGATCCATGCTGAGGAAACGATTCATTCGATAAAATAGTTTTCCATAATGAACCACGGGCGACCCCGTATCCGAAAAGCCCCATTCTCGGAAGACAACCATGACGAAGAAACCTCATCGTTCTTTACATCGTCGTGCCCCCTGCAAAGGTTCGGCCATGGTTGAACTTGCGATCTGCCTGCCGGTCTTGATCCTCCTACTTTTCGGCACGATCGAAGCGTGTGCCATCATCTACCTGAATCAATCTCTCAAGATCGCGGCTTACGAAGGAGCCCGTGTGTCGCTGATTCCGACAGCGGACATTAACAGTGTCAAGGCGACCAGCCAACAAGTTCTGATTGACCGTCAGATTCAGGGAGGAAACGTCTCGGTGACTCCCAACCATTTCCCCTCCTCGCCTTACGGCACGTATGTCGCCGTTAACGTCTCGGCACCCTGCGAGCCCAACACTCTGCTCGGTTCCGTTTTCTATGCCGGCCGAGACATTTCCGTCACCGTTCAAATGATGAAAGAAACATAATTCTCGTCCCAATGCACTTCGCGAAACACCAACACCGACCCACTCACCGATCTCGAAGTCGCGGCGCCATGCTTGTCTTGATCGTCTTGATGCTTCCGTTCATCCTGATCCTGGCAGCATTCGCCATCAATCTTTCGTACATCGAGCTGGCACGAACCGATATGCAAGTCGCCACCGATGCTGCAGCGCGTGCGGCTGGACGCGAGCTGTCGTTAACTGGCGACCAGGCCAAAGCTATTGTGGCTGGTAAGGACGCGGCCTCACGCAACAAGGTTGTCAACAACCCTCTCGTTCTACAAGACAGTGACTTTGTTTTTGGAGAATCCACTCGTAGTTCGATGACAAACCGTTACGTTTTCGATCCGGCTGGTGCCTCACCCAATGCTGTTCGAGTTATCGGAAATCGAACAGCAGGTTCGGCCGATGGTGCCGTCCCCATGTTGTTTTTGAATGTGTTGAGTCGTGATAATTTCGAAGTCACCCAGTCTTCGATATCTACAAGGGTTGAAGTCGACATTGCCTTGGTTGTTGACCGTTCCGGTTCGATGGCATACGCGGCAAACGAACCAACAAATTGGCCCAACACACCGGCCGCCGCACCTGACGGTTGGTGGTTTTGTGACGCGGCACCTCCCCAAAGCCGCTGGCGGGACCTCGTAGCAGCTGTCGATGCGTTCCTCGCTGAACTGAACTCGTCGCCGCAACAAGAAAAAGTTTCACTTTCTAGCTACAGTACCTGGGCGTCAACAGATTTGTCGTTGACTCACGATTACACCCAAGTTCAATCGGCCATGGCAAAATATTCGACTAACTTCTGTGGAGGAACCACCAACATCGGCGGGGGTATCAGCTCCGGATACTCAGCCCTCACGGATCCTAGCCATGAACGCTCGTGGACATCGAAAGTCATGGTGGTCATGACCGATGGCAATCACAACGTAGGTCTCGACCCTGTTACAGCTGCCCACACGGCCAGCGCAGGCGGCGTTACCGTTTTTACAGTGACGTTTTCCGAAGAAGCTGCCAAGGACACCATGATGGACGTAGCCAACGCGGGCTTTGGAAAACACTTTCACGCGACGACATCGGCAGACCTTGTTGCCGTGTTCCAGGAAATCGCTCGTCTTCTACCAACTTTATTGACCCGCTGAGCCCATGCGTTACTCACCATTGCGTTGTAAACGAGCCTCGAAGTACCGCGTGTCCACGCGTCGTGCGGCAACCGTCGTTGAATTTGCCATAACAGCGCCAATCCTATTCCTGATTATCTTTGCCACCGTCGAGTTCGCTCGACTGTCCATGATACGGCACACTGCAGACAATGCTGCCTACGAAGCCGCTAGGTACGTCATGGTCCCTGGCGCCACGGCCGAAGAAGCCAAGCAAGTAGCAAAAAACATGTTGGCCGTGGTGGGCGTTCAAACATCCCACGTTCAAGTCACACCCGATCCAATAGGCGAATCCACGGCCTCAGTTACCGTGACAGTCGACGTACCAATGGATGGGAACGCGTGGTTTCTGCCAACGTTTTCCAAATCTGTCAACGTCCGCAGCTCTGCCACACTGTTGACCGAACGTGTACCAGCCATCCTTGCGCATGCGGTTCCAGCATCGTCACCTTCGCCTTAACACGCGTTTGAGCATTGACCTTCATAGGATGTGGCACACAGCAGACCAATCGTCATGCTTTCGAGCTATCTCTTCACCGTACGCTGGTGTCGTACGGCTATCTGTTCTAAGTACTCGTCCGTGCCATCTTTAAATCCCGAGCTGGATGGTCGAAACGCAAATCGGTTAGGATCAACAGGCTGGTTGATCCTAACCTGGTAAATTAACATGGACAGCAACGTACTTCCAAACGGATCTTGATACTCCCAACGGTAGGGAAATAAGTCGTCACATCCCAAAGTGAGAATCACTTGATGTGGTACATCATCTGGAGGCATGGAACCGGAAGACTTCCGACTCGTTGAGGAAACTCGCTTACGATCCTGCGATGACGGCTGCCTCCAAGTTCCACGAATCGCCCATACGTCCACGCCATAAAGTGTTGACGGCTCGGCCACACCAAATTCGTACATATCTAACAATTGTTCGACAATGGCTGGAAGTCCTCCCGGATTGACCGCAGGAGAATACAGTGGTTGTGGTGAAGGTAATTCCTGTCGCGACAAATGGTCTCGGACTCGGCGCATGTCAATGCGAGTCAAGTCGGTCGTGTCGGGATCGTGACGGCGAATCCAATGATACGTTCCGTCGGAGACCTGCTGCAAACTACTTTGATGGTCGTCGAGCTGTGTCTTCAACGTCATATTGATCAGCATTCGATCTTCCATCCGAAGCTGAAAGTACATTCCCGTACCAACCAGATGTTGCCCAAACAAGTGAATGCGGTGGCGGACATTGGCGGAAATACTCACATGCTGTCGCAGTTTGCTAGCAACCAACTGAACTAACTCATCACCATCCTCCGGTAACGAGGAAGCCCCTGGTTCAGATTGCGCTTTCGAAGTCACCAGAGTCAGTGCAAGCACTGCAGCCGGCAAAACGTATTTAATTCTAGGCAAGATAAATAGCACTTTGACGATCCTAACGACCCTGTCAAAGATTCGTAATATAACGGGCCGAATATTACTCCAAGGAGAAACACAGCCGCTTTAGCGCGGAGCAATTTTAGGCGTCGACGTTGATTGAGTCCACGCCATTCCTACGACGAAACGTATGCCGGTAAAAAGGGGGAAACATGTTTCCACGATATCGTGTCATTCTTGGCGTTTGTCTTGCATTTCTGGCCGTAGCTGGTTGTAAATCGGTCGGCGAATACAATTTGCCACCCGCAGAACGCCTAATGCATCCAGGACCCGGCGTGGGCGGCCCTGGCCCCGGCGTACTCATGCCTCCTGCTGCGGCATTTGACATGGGGCCTGATATGTCATCGACCGGTTCCTACGAGGCTGAGGAGGGTCATGTTGGCACGGCCCAGGTACTGTTCGTCGGACCTGATAGCATGCAAGTTCATTGGGACGTATCGTCAGAGGGCCAATTCGATTCCATTCCCTTGGTCGCACCCGGACGACAAAACTTCCGTCAGGGCAACATGTTTCGTCTCAAGCTGACCAACATCCCTGGTCGTGCCGGCGTCGAATTGTATCCAACCGTCGAAATCGCCTATACGACTCCGCGTTCCCAAGCGTTCCTCACACACAACGCTATTCCAATTCAGTTTACGGAAGAAGACTTTGACCAAGTGGTTAGCAATAACTTTGTCACAAAGGTCATTTATCTGCCGGATCCGGACTATCAGGACCTGGCACTGGCTGGCGTAGAAACATTGGTAAGCACTCGCCTGGATCCTGGCGTGAACCCCATTGAAGAGGCGGATCGTCGCGGATCAATTCTGGCTATCCTCCGAATTGGCAACGTTGATCTGGAAATGCCAGGCATGGAACCGATCGCAAGCGATCAAATCATCCAGGCCAATCACAACGTGCCCACTTCACAAGTTGGCAACCCAAGATTCACCCCAGGTCTGTTAGCCGCCGCACCAGGAGGTCCACCAATGGCGGTGGGCGTACCGCATGGAGGCCCTGCATCGTTCCAACCTGCTCCCGCAGCGCCAGGCTATGTCAGTGGAGTGACAGCACCGATTTACGGCATGCCTAACACGGGGACTCCGATTGGTCTTCCCGGGCCACCACATGTGCCGTTAGGTTTTCCAGCCGGCCTGCAGAAGCATCAGCTGGTCAATCATACTCAAGTTCATCTTCCCGGTCCCAGTCGCAGTATTAACATGGACATCAAACATAAGCCTGGTTTGAGCTATCCTATGCCTGCTACCGATGTTCGTGTCAAGGAAACGATGATCGCACCGACACCCAAACTACACCAACCATTGTTTCACAAATTCCGTCGTGTGAAATAAGCCATGTTCGGTGCCAGCTGGCTGGCAGATCGAGTTCAACTTGGTCAACGTGACGGGCGCAATTGCCCGTCGACGTTGGTCGGGGATTTCTGGCAGGCCCCACCTGCAAGGCTCCATCCTGAGGTTCCAGAAAGATGGGTTGTAGGCAACTTTCGGCAACAACGCGCATGCGTTCTCACCAACAGGCCGTCGGTGGCTGCCTGAGTTCGATCCGAAATCGACTCATGGCCGCCTTGGCCAGCTGGGCGGTCTTCACAACAATCGTACAAGCCGAACCGCCACGTCATTACCTCATGTCGGCCGACCTACCTCCTGGTACGGTCGCCCAAGGACAGCTCATCCGTTCCCCCGACATGGCAGGTTATTTCCAACCGGTCCAACTGCGTGCTCCACAAGGAGCACGAATTTCCCTGGCTATCGACGGAGTTTTCTCCCAACCACAAATGCACTCCGTCACAGCTGGGATGCAGGTTGGAGAGGTGTATCGTTTTCAGGTGTCGAATATTCCACTCAACGAAGGCTTGGAAGTCTACCCATCTGTTGAAATTATCAATCGCCTCCACCCTCCAGAGGAGGAGGCACAGCGTTTTCCAGTGACGGTAGAAATGACTCTGGACGACTTGGAGATGGCACTAGCCGGTCAACTCATTACACGAGTCATTTATCTCGAACCGCCTGATTCGGCTCTGACAGCCGTAGAGGATCGACAACAGCAACGTTATTTCGACATTGGCGCCCGCAACGACCCACTTCAAGTCGCCGACCGCCTAGGGCGTCCCATGGCCATCTTGCGAATGGGAGGCATCCTCCCGGATAACAATGGCCCCAGTGACAGATTCCTGTTTGGCTCGCCTCCCGTGCTGCTGTATGAATTGGGCATCTCCAAATTGAGTCACCAGAAAACCATCTCTTCATTGGCCCCCATGATGTCACGAGCAGCCGTCAAGTCGGTAGTGTCGACGGAGTCATTGGCACCGATTGTCAATGAGCACGACCATTCACTTGACTTCCAAATCAATGACCAGTCATCAACGTATTGCCAAAAGGTCGACTCTGCTGTGATTGCCGCCAGCTGGGAAGTGGGCGACGAAAAGACCATTGTCCCAATCAGTCAGCAACACGAATGCAACACTTCACCAGCGACATGCTTGTGCCAGCCAACATTACCCAATCTCGTAACGATCACGGTGCCACCGAATTCCTCTAAAAAGTCTTCCCATAAAAGACCTCGTCCTTGGCCCGACGACGAATACATTTGCGACGGTGGAGATGACAGCCAACAAGTTCGCGTCCAGGCAGATTGGACAGTTGATGGACTAGACGTCGAAGACACCATCGCCCATTTTGACACGCTGGATGGACGTACCATAGTGGAAGCTTCAGACCGAGTCTGCATCTACGCTCCACGCTTCGCTGCGGTAAGACGAATCTCCGGTCTCAGACAGCACGTACAACAAGAACAGATGATCGAAATGAATGTGCTGCTGCAAGCACGAACCGACGAAGACCTCGAAATAGCCTCAACTACGCTGCAACAAGTTCAACCCAATGTTCAACTTGGTCGCCAACCAGCCAATATTTTTCTTGATCGGCAAATCTTGGAAAGCGTTGGGCAACGTCAAGAGTTAGGTACTTTAGCCGATGGATTCCTGCCACACGAAAACAACAGCCTCATCCGTTACGGCGTGTACGATGAAACGGAAAAGCTGCTAACCACGAAATTCCTGGACGCGGCCGAAGCTTGGTCACATGATGCAGCGGTGCAGATCGTCATTGAAGATGTGCACCTACAAGCCGAGGCGCTTTACCAACAAGCCCAAACACTTTACAAAGTCGACCCTTTCTTGGGTAAGCCGCGGCTGTGCCTGGCCAAGACAGCCTCTCACAAAACTGCGTTACCTGGAGAATTTGTCGATTTTACCCTACGATTCGACAACGTGGGCAATGAACGTATCGGCAATGTAACGCTGATGGACAACCTTTCTCCACGTCTGGAATATGTAGAGGGAAGCGCTCAGTGCAACTTGGAAGCTGAATTCTTTACACTGCAAAGCGACGACGACTCTCTCATTCTGCGATGGGAGATCACCGAACCCATGGAACCGGGCACAGGTGGCCTGATTCGATTTCGCTGTCGCGTGCGTTAAACACCTGACCGGTTTCCTTCCCAGCCAGCAATCTAGTCGTACTCCGTGATCTCTGTGTTTCAAAAACAAGCAACTCTGTCGCCCAATCCGACCGCTCAGGTTCGAAAACACAAAGGAACAGCGGGCATTCCTAAAGAACAACCATTGACTTCGCACCACGACGCCACTTTCCATCAAATGATGGCGCGGCGACAGTGTTCAGGTTTCTGTATTGAGTGTCCGAATCTTTAGTAGACGCTGTTTCGAGAAGTAACACCTGAACACCGAGAACGAAACAATTTTCATACCGAGTCTTTCGTGAATCTTGCTGATTCAACCTATCGAAAAAGTCTTCGTCGGTTATAGCATTTAGCCAGCCGCTCGGTATCGCCAAGTGTTAGAGCCTGAGACCGGGCTTACTTGATGCACGCGACCAGCCAGCGCAAACAACAAACCGATCATCAACAATATCGTGACTTGCACGCGCGTGTGTGCGGCCACAAACATGCTCAAGTAAGGCGTCACATACAAGGCCAGTGAGAAGGCCAAGGGCAAAGTCAGGTCCGCACTCCGGCGCATACACCAAGCACCACTGATCAGAAAGATCGGGATGAATAAAATCGACAAATCGTAAGTGAACAAGTGAGGGCTAAGTAGCACTGAGGCCACGACCATTCCAGAGAACTGCCATTCGAACCGTGGAGAACTGGTGTCGAACGGTCCTTGTAACAAACGTCCCAACAGCGCCACAACCATACAACCGACTGTCAGCATAGCAAGTTGCGTGTACTTCAGGTTTTGATCTCCAAACAGTAGAGAAAAGAATCCGTACAAACAATGCGACTCTGTTAAGTCGTAACCTGCTGTTTGCACGTACGTGCTGGCTTTCCTCGAGAACTCCCAATAGTCCGCACACACACTGGTCCCCAGTGCCAAGGTAACTAGTATCAGTACCACTAGAGTTGTCGCGGCGCCTACTACAAACTGCCATTGTCGCTTCCATAGTAAGGCCAGCCCTAGCACTAAAGCCAGTTGTGGCTTAAATGCCATACAACCGAACACCAGGCCGGCCCTGAACGGCCGCTCACTTCGCAATAGACAAAAGGTTGCCACGAATATCAGTAGGCAAATCGTGCCCTTTTGACTGCTGGACAAACTTTCTACGATCGGCGTGTAGAGCAGGGCAGCGGGTAAGACCCATGGCAAAACTGACAACCAGCGCATAGCCTCCTGACCGTCGGTCCAGCTAAATCGTGCGTGCCGAATCAGCAAACCGATGGCTGCGAACAAACACCCAATCATGCCCGCTCCCCAAAGCCATACAGCATGAGAAAATGACAGCCAAGCCAACGGTTGTACCAATACGTAGTAAAACGGTGGATAAACTAAGGGAAAATACTTATCACTATTCCACTCGTATCCAACGATTCCCACATCATGCTGGACTTGTTGGGAAAATTCCAAATCGTACAGACGTTCTCGAGGCGCGTTAGCCATGATGTAGGCACCGATCCAATCGTGGATAAAGTCCCCAGCATACGGACTTGCAGTAGGCCCCGGTTGCCAACGAAAATTAGGACTTGCGATGTAAATCGCTACAACAACGCAGGACGTTATCAACCAGGGTCCCCAGCGCATGGAAAATCGACTCGATTGTGACGGATTCTCGTGAGAGGCTAATGCTGCCGAAAACATGGTGCGTTGACCTGGTGAGCAAACGAAACGATGATAGGGGCACACGTACCTTGAAACTCTACCTTTTGGTGACACGGCTGGGTCCGCCTGAAACGAACGTGCCGATCGGACGGATTCTGTTCATCGGTCCACCAAGCATGACGAGAAATAACGATGACAAGTCCCTGGGTCGCCGAGCGAACACTGGCATTCGATAGTAGCGGCATTCGTAAAGTCTTCGATTTGGCCGCTCAGATGACGAATCCGATCGATTTATCGATCGGACAGCCTGATTTCGATGTGCCAGAATCCGTCCGCACTGCCTGCATCTCAGCCATCGAATCTCAAAAAAACGGCTACGCCCTGACTCAGGGGATGCCCGTGTTACGAGACAAGTTGCAAGCCCGTATTGATCAACAATACGGACACTCGGACCGTAAAGTTTTCGTCAGCTCAGGAACGAGTGGAGGCTTGGTTCTAAGCATGTTGTCGTTGGTGAATCCGGGCGATGAAGTAATCCTATTCGACCCGTTCTTCGTCATGTACGAGCCGTTGGTCAACCTTGTCGGGGGTGTTCCCGTAGTGATCAATACGTATCCGCATTTCCGAGTTGACGCGGACCGTGTGAAGGACGCAATCACACCTCGCACCAAGATGATCATCATCAACAGCCCAGCAAATCCAACTGGAGTAACGATTCAAGAGGACGAAACTCGCGCATTGGCCGAAATCACTGCAGAAAACGACATCGTGTTGCTGTCCGATGAAATCTACAGCCTTTTTAATTACGACGAAGCCGTGCCATCACCTGCCCAGTTCAACGATCGCACAATCGTCATCGATGGGTTTTCGAAGAGTCACGCGATGACAGGTTGGCGAGTCGGCTACGTGCACGGTCCGGCTGAGATCATTGACACGATGATCAAGCTACAACAATATTCTTTTGTCTGTGCGCCTCAACCTGCACAATGGGCCGCAGCAGCTGCCATGGACGAGGACGTCGGCAACTACATTTCGGCATATCGTGCCAAACGGAACATGTTGGTCGAAGGTCTGTCAGATCTATTCGAGATTGAGCATCCTGGAGGCGCCTTTTATGCCTTCCCTAAGGCCCCTTGGGGTACCGGGACGGAGTTCGTCACACGGGCCATTGAGAATAATCTGTTAATTATCCCCGGAAAAATATTCAGCCACCAAGACACGCATTTTCGCATTTCCTATGCGGCAGACGACACGACGATCCAGCAAGGTATCGAAGTGCTACGCCAGCTGGCTACCCAAGGCTAGCTCCCTCTGGCTGATGACTCAACCATCTTAGCAATCCGGCACATCAGTATTGGCGTGGCGTGTTGGGTTGAGGACTTCGCATTATTTATTTCACGACTTAAGAAGATGAATAGGCATCGTGTGCCCATGAACAGGCACAGCCAAACAGATCCGTCTGCAAAAAAACAAGCTCGAAACCAATGTTGGTTTCGAGCTTGTGGAGTAATGCGTCAACTCTAGCTTCCACCCGGCCTGCCAGCCTATGGGAGGTCGCGAACGTTACGCACTCTTGGTTTTCGCTTCGCTTAACGGAAACAGTTGGTCACGTCCCACGACAATGTCATCCGTAATAACGTACTCACCGCCGTCTTCTTGTTCGGGCAATTCGTACATAATATCGGTCATCACTTCTTCGATAATGGAACGTAAACCACGCGCACCGGTTTCTTTTTCTTGAGCTCGTGTGGCAATGGCACCCAAAGCTTCATCAGTGAAATTTAACGCACAATTTTCCATCTCGAACAAACTCTTGTACTGCTTGACCAGAGCATTTCGTGGCTCCGTCAAAACACGTACCAACGAATCAGTATCCAACGGAGCCAGCGACGAGACGACCGGAAGACGACCAACGAGTTCCGGAATCAAACCGAATTCGAGGATGTCGTCACTGGATACTTGCGGCAGCAAAGCAGCCAGATCTTCTTCGGCATACACGCCAGATTGCTGGCCAAAACCGATCGTACGTTGACCCAGTCGCTTACTGACAATCTTGTCGATGCCGACAAAAGTCCCACCACAAATGAAGAGGATGTTGGTAGTATCCATTTGGATATACTGCTGCTCCGGATGCTTACGTCCGCCTTGGGGCGGTACGTTTGCCACCGTTCCTTCCAACATCTTCAACAGAGCTTGTTGGACACCTTCGCCTGACACATCGCGCGTGATCGACACGTTCTGAGACGTCTTGCCGATCTTGTCGATTTCGTCAATGTAGACGACACCTCGCTGAGCCACTTCCAGATCAAAGTCCGCAGCATGCAGCAATTTCAACAAGAGGTTTTCAACATCCTCACCAACGTATCCCGCTTCGGTAAGCGTCGTCGCATCGCCGATGGCAAAAGGAACGTCCAGGATGCGAGCCAGTGTACGAGCTAACAATGTCTTGCCAGATCCCGTGGGGCCCACCAACATGATGTTGGATTTATCGATCTCGACATCCGAGTTCTCCCAGCCGATCATCAATCGTTTGTAGTGATTGTGGACAGCGACCGCCAAAACTTTTTTCACGGCCGTTTGCCCGATCACATACTGATCAAGCTGCTCAACAATCTCGCGAGGCGTGGGAATCTCCTTGAACAATTGCTTGGTCGTACCACGACGACGTTGCTCTTGTTCCAGAATCGATTGACATAAGTCAATGCATTCGCCGCAAATGTACACGTCACCAGGACCTTCGACCAAAGGGCCAACATCCCGGTAGCTCTTGCGACAGAACGAACAAAAGGCATTCTTTTTATTCGTGCTGCCACTACGTCGATTTCCGCCCATGTCCTTCGAGGGCATGGCTACTCCTTTCAGACTCCCACGTGCGTCCCCTGCCAATCCCTGCAGCGATTTAGGTGATGAACGATCTAGTTTGCATAACCGTTCTGGCCGGGAGGTTTTACCAGCAACAGTCTCGTTCTTAGCTAACCAGTCCGATCGTTATCCCTTGACTCCCTTCGAGATTCATCCTCCAACATAGTTTTTATTGTTCGGTATTCGTCGTCGCCAAGGTGACCTCGTCCATGTAAATCGCCGAAAGTGGTGATCATGTCACTTGTACGTGACACATCGTCATCCCTGCGACCGCGAAATCTTTTCGATACGTAAATCCCAATCAGCAATACGGCCACAATTAGGCCAAACAGATGGGTCACTTCGGCCAGAACTTGGAGGGCTTCAGACATGACTTTTGAGAAACACTGCAGGACACGCCACCAAAAAGCCAACCCGACAGTCGCTTGTCCTTCTCTGAGACGACTACCTTACCTATTATGTACTCGTCTACCTATTCAGTCCAGGAATCAAACTCAGTAAAACACTTAAAATGTTATCCACTCTGCACTTTTTTGTAGCAGATAAATGCTGGCCCTCAGAAAACAACTGTGAAGCAGAGCGTTGCCCCGCTGGATGTCCACGCCTGCCCCATCAACACATCCCTGACAAATTGTACGCAGGTCCTTTTCCGATTGTTCTGCAGCCGCAAATACCTAAAGGCCGTCAGAATGGCTTGGCAACCAGCCACCTGGTAAATCTGGCGCACCTGACAGGTTGGAAACTTGAGCCAGGTGAAGACGAAATCTTCTGCTCGGTGGTCTGGCTTTTAGATGACAAGCCGTCCAATGCTTTGCACAACCAAATCAAGTTGAAACAAAGCCCCGATTGACCCCCATGTGATGAAATGCCAGATACTTGCGCCCTGCGGGCTTGTTCTGGAACCGCAGCTACCACCACTTGCTTCCGAAATCGGGTCTCTTGCTAGCATTGCTGCTACTCACTGCCATCATGTCAGGATCCCTCTCCGTGTGCACTTATAGGCCTAATAGACGTCGCTCCACGTCCATGTCTGGCAATTGCCGATTCTGGCCTACAAAACCATGAAATATCCGGGCTCAGGCTCGCCGATATCGAAGAATAGAGGTCATGCCCCGTCTGGTTACATGAAAATCACGGGCCCCACATGATCGCACCGACACACTTCCACCTTGTCCTCCACCAACTCACTGTAGCAATGAGCTTGGTTTTGTTTTGGATTTCTCACGGCTTCCTGAAGTGAGGTCATAACGAAGACAACCCAGCGGATCACCTTCGATCATACTTTGCAAGCATTTCGTCCGACGTCCCCACAACATCATGAACTCCCGCACAAAACGTTTCATTACGGAACAAACGATTAGGCGTTGTTTTCACAACGAACGGTCGAACCTATACATGCTATGGCATTTACCATTAATCGTGATGTTTGTTTGCGGGTTCTTAAGTGCGGTATCGCTACATGCCAACGACTCGCAGTCCGGCAAGATTTCGACGATCGTCACTCGACAGCAAACGTTTACGATTCCGTTCCAGGTACCTGCCGGACAGCAATTTTCCGAAGTACAACTGCACGTCGCAGAACGCCCGCAAATGGATTGGCGGTTATATAGTCGTCAACATCCATCTGTAGGCGGTTTCACGTTCCGGGCGGCACAAGATGCTGATATTGTATTTGCTGTGCGGTCGGTGGATCACCGCGGCAAACAGTATCCTGCTGGCCCGCTGAGACCAGAGTTGCTGGTCATTGTGGACACAGCACCTCCACAAATGGACCTCGAACTAAAACTCGGAGCTGCCGGTCAGTTACAGACCAGCTGGATTGCCAATGATGCTCGTTTGGATCCGGATAGTTTAACGGTTGAATATCAGCCAACGGTAGAATCACGTTGGATACCAATGGCCATCGAACGACGGTCGGGAAAGTTGCCGCAACAACAGTCGTTGAAAGGGCAGGCCAGCTGGTGGCCACAAAGTCCGTCGACCATTGTGCGTGTTCGTGGCCAAATCAAAGACACTGCTGGCAACGCTACAGTGGTTCAACGCCAAATTTCGCTGCGTCCCACAGACACACAGACAGCCAGGCATAGCCCAACACCACAGTCGTCTACACACGAGCTGACCACGACACCGCACCATCACCGCATGGATGGGTCAGTACCTTGGTCGTCGTCCGAGACGAGACAAACTACCGAAGCAGAACGCACACGAACTGCGCCGGTTTCGCGAAGCGATCTTTCATGGACACAACGACCGAACCGCTCATTCCGTACCTCCGGAAACCATTCGCCTGCCAATGCCCACCCGAACACAACGCATCATTTCGCGAGCGATTCGCAGGCAACGACTTCATTAACCTCCGCAGCATTTCCACAAGGGGTGGTCCCGTTACACACTCAGTCCAGCAAGTTTTCATTAGAATACGATATCAAGATGATAGGCCCGACCGGCGTCAAAACCGTCCATCTATGGGGTACCACTGACGGCGGCCAAACGTGGGCACGCTGGTTACACGATCCAGACCGAACCAGCCCAGTACACATCGAGGCACCGGGAGCAGGTGTTTACGGATTCCGCATTCTCGTCGAAAACAACGAAGGTCTAGCTCTATCTCCACCCCAACCAGGTGACTTGCCCGACGTCTGGGTTGTCGTGGACCCAGTCCAACCCGAGGTGGAGTTAACTTCGGCAAAATACGGTCGAGGCCTAGACGAAGGTACTCTGTTGATCACTTGGCAAGCGCGTGACAATTACCTGGCATCACGTCCGGTAACATTGAGGTACACTAGCGATCCATCATCAAGTTGGCAAACCATCGCAGCCCATCTTCCAAATTCGGGACAGTACACATGGCGTGTGGACCGTCACGTACCGCAGCAAGCTTTTTTGCAAATCGAAGTTCGCGACATGGCGGGAAATATAGGGATCCATTCCCTGACAGAACCGATTAATACCCGAGGCTTGGTTCCCCGGGCTCTTATCCGAGGTGTTCGCAGCCATCGTGCCAACCGCTGATCCAAATAACAGCCTCTTGCGACTTGTTGACCGGCTGATAACACGCGATAATGTGACCACCGTCACACTAGCGGGAGCCAACATCGCCTAAACGAGCCGGATCATCGTGCGTCTCTGGTTTACTAAAGTCTCTTGGGCGTTGACTGCCTGTATCGGTGGCACCACAGGTTTTCTGATGGGCCATTCGAACGGTTCCTGGGGGGCGTTAAAAGATTAGTTGCACCACGAGAAGTACACGTTAAAAAGTAATGTCCCGTACTGTCCATGCCTTCGATTATCTCGAAAAGTCCACAACGGTCGATGCGGTGCCGTCAATCGTAGTGATCTTCGGTGATGAGCCATTCCTGCAACAGCTCGTGCTTCGAAACGTTCGCCAAGCCGTGCTACAGAACGAAGCAGACGAAGTACCTTTTACTACACTGCAAGGTGACACGGCCGAATGGCGTGACGTTCTCGATGAACTTTCCATGCACTCTTTGTTTGGAGGCGGACGACGACTGGTCGCCGTCGACGCAGCCGACTCTTTCGTAACCAAGTATCGCTCCGAGCTGGAAGACTACGCAGAGCACCCCCGTGCTACTGGCACATTATTACTAAAGGTCGACAAATGGGCTTCGAATACTCGCTTGTTCAAAAGGATCGATCAACAAGGCCTTCAGGTAGACTGCCGACCGCCTCAAAAGACCGTAGGAAGACGAAAGGAACTCGACGAAAAAAGATTATTGGACTGGATTGCTGCTTGGTCGCAAGCCCAACATAAAACGAAACTCAACGCACGTGCAGGAGACCTATTGTTGCAATTGGTGGGGCCGAACTTAGGCTTGCTGGACCAGGAACTGGCCAAGCTATCACTCTTCGCAGGGCTAGGTGGAGAAATCTCGCCGGAAATGGTACGTGATGTTGTAGGTGGCTGGCGCACTAAGACAACTTGGGAGTTGATCGATGCTGCCACAGCAGGAAATGCCGCAGAAGCGTTACAGCAGCTCGACAAACTGCTGCAATCTGGCGAAAATCCCATGGCCCTGTTCGGGCAGATTTCTTGGTCGTTGAGACGCTTTGCGGCTGCGACACGATTTGTCCAGTTGGCAGAAAAACGAGGGCAACGCATCACACTGCCTATGGCACTGGAACAGGCGGGTTTTCACAAGTGGCCTCAAAAAGCATTTGAAAACGCCGGAAAGCAATTGCGCCAATTGAAACGCGAACGCGCCGGCCATCTTTACCAATGGCTGCTGCAAGCCGACCTATCCCTGAAAGGCAGCCACTCTTCACCTGGCCGGGCCAGGTTTGTTTTGGAACATCTTATCGTGCGACTATCCAAACAGGCCGCTACGCTCTCCGATCGCTGCTAGCTTCTCAGCTCTTGCTTCGCAGCTTGGATACCTGGTTGGCAACTTGGCCCCCAATCGGGACAGGGTAGGGGACCATCCTACGCGCAACACGAGAACCAGAATCGTCCACAGACCTGTCTTTCCAAGCAGGGCAAGCTAGCACGGTTCCCATCTTGCGTCTTCACAAACGTTTACTTAACATCCCGCCCCACATTTCTTTACCACTCGTCAAACTGGTTCCGTGCACTAAGGAAGCTCATGTCCACCTGGTCGTCATCCGTTTGCGCATCGCAGCCCTCGATGAATCCCCTCCACACTATTTGGCGACGTGGAGTGATCTGTCTATGGATACTAGGCGGCGGCTTGCTCACCGGATGTGTCGGCCCTGTCTTTCTGGAAGGCAAGCTTTCTACGATCGATAAAGCTCCACCCACTCAAGACGAGAACAACAAAGAATCCGACACCACAACTCCATCTACCGATCCCTGGGAAGGTATTCTTCCAGAATCACCTCCTGAGGACCAACAAGAGACCACCAAACCGGTAACAGCTACAGCCTCTACGGATGCTAAGTCCGCAGCAGCAGATTTGGCTGACGTTTCTCAAGAAGAATCAAACCACACTACATCGTCGAGTGAGGAAGACAATTTTACCAGCCAGATCGATTCAGTCACGTTGGCGGAAATCTACGACGAACTGGAGGCCGTCCGCGACATTGATGCCAATTTGCACCGCCAGTTGCGTGAAGACTTGAAACAAACCGATCCGTCAATCTGGCCGCTGATGCTGAAAAACATTCGAGCCGCACTGGAATACCGAAGTTCGCACACAGCCGACAATGGCAACTCCGAAACCAGCCTTGCAGACAACGTGGAACGTACCGTTGATACCATATCGGACGAGCTAGAAAATCATTCAGTACAACTCACAGTACACCAAGAAGAACTTGGGGACGTGCCACCCACAGCTACCAACCGACGTCGCAACTCGTTACGGGACGAGTCAGAAGCATCGCCGACCAAACACCACAACGATCGAGAAGAAGACACTCAAGTGTCCACCATCGAATCTGCGGAGACCGCAATCACTAACCGGGAGTTGCTAGATCCATTTGGTGACAATGACCTCAAAGTCCCACCACGTGACTCGGACACCGTCGTGGCTCGAGTGGCTCGACGAGACAACGAGCCTCTGGGCAAAGAACCCTTCGTGACTGAGACGGAATCCCCTACGCCCGAACCAACTCAAATCATGGATGGCCGCCATTGGCGAGACCAGCTCGAGGTAGTTATCGAGGCACTAGAAGAACAACTTAGTTCACAGGAAACCCCAGACCAAAAAGATCCTGAGTACGAAGTCGACCTCGTACTACTGCACCTACTCTATCTGGCAGCCGGCAAGTCCGATGCGGCGGTCGATGGTATCAACGGCTTGGAAGAAGACCGGCAAATGTTCTGGTCGAATCTCATGCGCGCTTTACGAGACTATTTGGACGTTGCCAGCAACCCGGTTGCCGATCGTCGAGCCTCACGGGCTTTGCGCGATCTGAGAGATGCGAGCGACAGCCTGTCAAATCTGAGCCAATTGCAAGTGGATGGACTCAGATTCTGCAGCCGCGTGGAAAGTTACGGTCGTTTCAGCGAAATCACCCCCTACGAATTCGATCCTGATCAGGAAGTATTGCTGTACGTCGAACTGGATCAGTTTACTGCCAAGCGAACTAACAACGGGGATTATGAAACAAAGTTTGAGGCGAGTTATCGGATCATCGATAACGACGGGAAACGAGTTTCTGACTACACGTTTCCCACAGAAAGCGAAGTTTGCCGAAACAGGCGCCGTGACTACTTCATTCCATTTCGAATGTGGTTCCCCAAGAATCTGCATCCGGGCGAATACACCTTGCAGCTAACTGTCGAAGACAAGATAGGCGAAAAATTCGGGCAAGCATCGGTTGACTTCGAGGTCCATCGATAAGATATTTCCAAGAGATCGTTTCTTTTCTTTGCCTCTTCGTCGATCTCTCATGACTTACGACGTTATTGTAATTGGAACTGGAGGAGTAGGTAGCGCGGTCACCTATCATCTAGCTCAACGCGGAGCACGTGTGTTGGGCTTGGATCAATTCACACATGCTCACGACCGAGGAAGTTCTCACGGTCAAACACGGATAATTCGTCAGGCCTACCATGAACACGTAAATTACGTTCCTTTGGTCCTTACATCTTATAACTTGTGGCAGGATCTAGAGCAACAATCAGGCGAATCTTTGCTCCATCGAACCGGACTCTTGGGCGTGGGGCATCCCGACGGAGAAGTAATCCGCGGAATCCGATACAGCGCTTCTACTCACCATTTACACGTGGACGAAGTAACTCACGCAGATATCTCATTACAATACCCTGGTTATCGCCTACCACCCGACTCCGTCGGCTTACTGGAACATGAAGCTGGATATCTGTTTGTGGAAAATTGTGTGATGGCTCATCTGCAAATGGCAAAAAAACACGGCGCTGAATTACTTACCGGTGAAGTCGTGCGTGGATGGCAGAGTGATGGACAAGCCGTTACCGTAAGCACCGAAAAGTCCGACTATTCGGCAGCCAACGTCGTCGTCACCGCAGGTGCTTGGGCCAGTCGATTACTCGTAGAGTTAAATATCCCTCTACGAGTCGAAGCCAAACATCTTCACTGGTACGCCACCGACAATCCTAAAATGCATACGGAATCGGGCTGTCCTTCTTTCTTTTTCGAATGCCCGGAAGGCATCTTTTACGGTTTTCCCAAGATCGACGAGCGTGGTGTTAAAGTGGCTGAGCATACCGGCGGGACGCCGGTGGAAAACCCCGATGAACTCGACCGCTCGATCGATCCTGTGGACCGCAACCGTGTCGAACGGTTCCTGGACACCTGCTTACCGGGCGTCCGTAGCCAGGCAAGTGATCACGCCGTCTGCATGTATACGCGCTCCCCTGATGATCACTTCATCGTGGATCGGCACCCGGAGTGGAGTAATGTGGCTTTCGCGTTCGGCCTGTCGGGGCATGGATTTAAGTTCACGCCAGTACTGGGAAGTGCCCTGGCCGATCTGTCTTTGAACGGATCCACCGATCTGCCCATTCAATTCTTAAGTTGCCAACGTTTTTCTAAGACCTAGCAACTCCATGTGAACACCCGATGAACGAAGGCGTTGTCAAGGGCAGGTGAAAAACGTTGCGCCCGGCGATGCAGGCCCCCCCGGACAGCTATTCCATTTCAGCGAGCAGTTGCGATAAGTCATACATCGGTGCCTCGCGTCCATCCAGCATTTTGTCAACGGAATCTGGGTCCTTGAATCCCAAGCCGGTGATCAAGCAAACCACACGGTCGTCAGATTTAATATCACCATTTCGTACAGCCTGCAAAGCTCCGGCCACTCCCACAGCGCCCGCAGGTTCCGAAAAGAGACCCTCTTCTTGTGCCAACCGACGCTGGACATCGAAAACCCAATCGTCCTCCACAAGGTGACCAGTGCCCTCCGAGGCTCGACAAGCCGCGATGACTTCATTTCCATCAATCACGTTGGCTACCTGCAACCCACTGATGGTCGAGGTGCACTTCACTGGGGAACCTTCGGAGGCACCTTGGCGCAACGCGCCTGCCATCGTGTCATTACCAACAGGCTGGACACAATGGACCGCTGGTCCCTGAGTCAATTGGCCATTTTCGACAAGTTGTGCAAAACCGCGAGCCGTGGCCAATGTTAGACCACCCCCACCCGCCTGCGCAAAAACATGATCGACTCGACCACCGTCGATTTCACCGGCCGTTGCCTGTTCGGCCAGTTCGTAAGCGATGGTTTGCACGCCCGCCATGCCAACAGGGCAGAACTTAAAAGCACTGATCTGCATCTGAGCGCCAGGTTGACGTGCCTTAGCACGGATGTAGTTCATACCATCTGCCGACACCTGGGGATCCACTCCAAAGCCACGAACTCGGTAAATGTCAGCACCGTAACTCATCATTTGCTGGAGTTTGCCTGCGGGTGCTGTTTCGACAATGGCGATCCGACATTCAATTCCAGCGGCAGCACAGTAAGCAGCCAGCGCGGAACCCGTATTGCCGCTCGACGTAGCCTCACAGCGAGTCTTGCCATGGGCCAACATGTCACTGATAGCGGCAGCGCCAAACCGATCTTTGTACGAGCCGGATGGATTGCCGGTCTCCAGTTTGAAATACAGATGCGACAACCCCGCGTCCGGACCAATACTTTTGGACCGAACCAAAGGTGTGTTACCTTCGCCGAGGGTAATACGATCCTCTTCCGGAGTGGAAGAAAATAATTCCGCGAATCGCCAGATGCTCATATGCTCGTATGCTTTCTACATCGTCCCCGCTGTTGGCTTTATACCGCAGCAGTAGCCGGTGCACCCTTAAATTTTTCCCAATATTTCGGCATGAGTTCTTGGACTTTGAACTCTAACTCCTGATCGCTGATGGCCGTCAAACGTCCTTCCAACTCATACTGATCCATCACCCAACGCCAGATCTTATGACACTTGATCTTGCTGAATCGAGATTACTAACGTGATCCCACTAAACCTCAACACCTTGCTTCTGACAGACCTTCGTGATGTAATCGGTGGCACTGCCAACGGTGGAAATACTCAGCGCCTCGCCTTCATCCACATCAATATCGAACTCCTCTTCGAACATCGCGACGAGTTCTACAGACTGCACGCTTTCCGCACCCAAATCAGCACCAAAATGATGTTCGGGTTGAATTCTGGATGGATCGACATTCAGCACGCGTGACGTAACTGCGACAATTCGCTCTGCAATGGATGTCATAGAAAAACCTCCTTTAAAGTCGCTGAATGTATGGACAGCTCATTCTGCAAAAGGACAACCGTTGTTATTTGCGTTTACTAGATTAGACGTGGTTTCAAAAAATCATGGACGAAATGCACGAAAGCCTTGCTAGGCGGTTAGTGACATGAGTTTTGAGTTATCGACAATCTTGGAATGCCATCGAATGAGGTATTGAGATCACTTTTACAACCTTGCTGTTCAGCATACTTACGTGTAAGTGGACGAAAGATTTCACATAGAGAAGCAACGGATCCAATTAGCAACGACTGGTGGATGCCAAGGATTCATCCTAAAACTGTACTGCTGTTTCTTCAAGTAACTGTTTCTTATAGTCCATTCAGCGCCACCTTCAATTTAGCAACGCGATCCTCAAGCGTCTTTAACTCGTCCTGCATCTCGAGAACAAACTGATTCCGATCATAAGTTCCACGCACTTCGTCAAAGTCCACCTGAACGTGATCATCACTGCCATCTTGCCCAAACCCAGTTGTATTCTCAAACTCCTTTTGAGCATCACCGAGAACTTGGCGAATCAATTTACCTTTGGTAGTCAACAATTGTTCGGCGGCAGCAATCCATTCTTCTTTGGACAATTTCGCCACGACGCAGTTAAACACTCGTTCGTAAGCCTGACAAACCCAAGCCCACTCGTCATCGGCCGCACCATGCTCAACTTGCTGGAAGGCATCGGCGATCGCCTGGACGTCCTCTAGCTCTCCGCCAATAATTCTCCCGACGACGTTATCCAATCGACGTTGGGGCATGAGTTGCCCTCCCACATCTAACCACTGCTCGCTATCGTCAGCGGAAGGTCCCACTGCAATTGAAATCCCCCAAGTTCCACGTGTTCGGACAGCTTGTTCAGCTCGCAAGAAAAGCTGTTCCAGTAGGTAGATCTCAATTCCGGTACGATATAGCTTCTGCCCGGTTCGCAACAGCACCCGCTTTACGTTGGCGCCACGAATTGTCACGGTGTCGACGCTCTTGTCCGTCTCTTGTTGCAGTTGCTGCAGGATTTCGGTGCCCTGCAACATACGTCCGACGGTGAAGGGACTGAGAACTTGGCAAGAAATACGATCTCGTCGCACTGTCCCCTGACGGCGATCTCGCCGAGGCCACTTGGCGCCGTCACGCACCGTCCCCACTGTACTCAAGTTCAAGCCAGGCACTAAATTACACTGACCTTCTGGACTGGCGTCGATCAATGCAAAAGGAAAACAGCTCGTATCGAACTGTCGCTTATGTTTCCCCAAAATGATCGAAAATGGGCCAATACGACAGGGCCACATCAAGTAGGCGTAAGAACCTGTTTTGCAACCTCGCTCAAGCTTGCCTTCGTGAACAGGCCCCAGTTTATACATATGATTGGATTGGTTCGTCCCACTTCCCGCATTATAAAAACTGAGCATGCCCGCGATCAGCAACGTCGATTTATGATGTGTCACCGAGTAGGGTCCGGCGAACACTGAGACCGCTTCGCCATGAAAACATTCGCAGTTCGCAAAGAACAAAGAGTTCTCTGCCGAAAACTGGCGACCAATTTGGCTTCCTTGCCCTACAAAACAAGCCTTCAACATGGCTCCGCCGACAACGTGCGCTCCTTCCGCTACGATGAAATCTTCGGCTTGAACTCCATTTCCAACATGTGTCGAAGCGTCCGGCTCACTGAGCACCGTACCGTTGCGCAATTCGGCAGCATCTTGAACCACAGCCGCGTCACCAATATTGACATCGATGATGCGGCCTGCGCCAATCACGACAGCTTCTTTGCCGATCTTGCCGACATCACTCTCTTGACCGGCAACGTAGGCGTCGGCAATCACCTGCAACTTTTGCACCAATTCAGGTTGATAACGATACAAGCACAGCAGGTAGGCAAACTGCGCCGATAACTCATTGAATAAAGTGACTTCTCGACCACCGGCCTCGTTCAGCACGGCGACTCGAACGCCATTTCCAAACCGCGCACCCGGGTGGGTGACAAGGCTACCAACGTCTTCGATACAGGCACCGTCGCCAATCTCGTAGTTCGCCACATGGGTCCCGATGTTGGCAATCCTAACGTTGCGGCCCACAGTGACATTCGATAAAGCGGCGTGGTAGATTCCGGCCGGTTTTTCGAGCCCATCGACCTTTATCTTGCGCTGTAGCTGCCGTATCCATACAGGCCCCAGAAAGTCCACATGGCGCACGCGAGCCGGTTCAAACGGATCCTCTACTTGGACCTGTCCCCAATCGTCTGCAGAACAACCATTTTCCAGCAACGCTTGCTGTTCATCTTTTCTGAGATCTCGAAAAAGCGTCGCGTCCGGCATATGCTCCTACCAATCCGTCAGTCTACCAAACAGGTAAAACCGTCACGTCAATAACGCTTCGAAAAGTGCTGCTTCCGAAAACAGCCAGCACATTGATCTTCGCTCGAATCTCAACAACTTTGCGGCGAATCGGGTTTCTTTTCTTGTATCCAGTTGTAATAGTCACGCATCATCAATTCACCCGAAGCTTCCTCGTCTAAATAGACTCGGGTCAACGGATGCCATTGCAGTGCGCTGGCGGTAATCATGCTGGTAATGGGTCCCTCTACGGCTCGGGCAATCGCCGTCGCCTTATTCCTACCGTTAGCCAACATGATGATCTGTCTGGCTTCTAGGATCGTCCCAACTCCCATCGTAATGGCATAGATCGGAACGTCCTTTCGATTGTCAAAAAATCTAGCGTTGTCGTTAATGGTGGATTCGGCCAATGTTTTTAGCCGCGTGCGCGAACCAAGAGAACTGGTTGGTTCGTTGAAAGCAATATGCCCGTCTGAACCGATTCCCAGGACTTGCAGGTCAATTCCGCCACAATCCTTGATCTGTTGCTCATACCATTCACAGAAGGCCCGATAGTTACTCGTCGTGCCGGACGGTATATAGATATTCTGCGGTGGAATATTGATATGCTGGAATAAGTTCTCATGCATGAAATGGTGGTAGCTCTGAGGATGATGAATCGACAGACCCACGTATTCGTCAAGATTAAATGTCCGGACTTGGGAAAAGTCCAAGCCTTCTTCACGATGAAGACGCACGAGTTCTTGGTACAGCCCAAGCGGTGTGGACCCGGTCGCCAATCCGATCACAGCATCCGGTTTAGCATTGAGAACAGAAACCACTTCTTGTGCCGCAGCACGGCTCATAGACTCATAGGTTGGCTGTACGATAACTTCCATGAGAAAATCCTTTACCTTATCGAACTGAAGCTGCGAACCACGAGTGAATTCTATTCAATTCAATGTCACTTGGGTATGCCCAGCCACTGAGATGAATCCTATCCAAAAATGACAATATTAAGATGGCTGGTTACAAACAGGCAGTCGCGTCACCAACAGAAAAATCTCGATCGACGCGGACTAGCTACGGATCCAATTCACAGCGTTGTTCCTAGATGCGAAAGCTCTGATGGCTAGTCTTTGTGTCAGTTTTGCCTCATAAGAGATCGACCACCAAGAACAAAATCGCGGAGAACCGATTCGACGTGTACACCAGCCTCGTCTGCAAGTTGCCGAGTTATCTTTTCGGCGGTAGATCCACCCTGCTGTAGTGGCGTCGGCACGATTCGACTACACTATCGCTTTAGCTGGTTGGCAATGTAGGTGATCTGACAACGATTCACCGACTGCAATGCTTGTTGTATCGTTTTTCTTTGTGCTGAGACCTTTTTCTTGAGCTTCATCCCATCATGCGTTACACCATTTGGTTACTAGTCCTGCTGTTATTGATTCTTCACCAAGACAATTGGCTTTGGGAAAGCGAACACCTGGTATACGGTTTTATTCCGGCTGGGCTGTTTTATCACGCTTGTATCTCCGTGGCCGCCGGGGTGACATGGTTTTTAGCCAGCCAATTCGCCTGGCCGACTGGTATGGATAACGCTGTGCAGACGGAGGATCAGTCATGACGCAATTGATCATCATTACTATCTATTTAGCGTTGCTACTGGGATTAGGCTTGTTTTCTCATCGCATGTTTCGTGGCACGAGCAAAGATTACATGCTGGCCAGTCACAGCATTGGTCCCTTCTTACTGCTGATGTCTTTATTCGGGACTACGATGACAGCCTTTGCGCTGGTGGGATCCAGTGGGGAAGCCTTCAAGGAAGGTATTGGTGTGTATGGCATGCTGGCTTCGTCGAGTGGCATCATTCACTCGCTATGTTTTTTCGCTATTGGTATCAAGCTTTGGTCCTGGGGCCGACGTTTTGGCTACACGACACAGATCCAGTTCTTTCGTGACCGGCTGGAAAACGATGGGATCGGCTTACTGTTGTTTCCCATCTTGGTGGGATTAGTCATTCCCTATTTGCTGATTGGTGTCATTTCAAGCGGAATCGTCATGCAATCGATGACCGGGGGTGCTTTTCCGGATTGGTTCCCTACTCAGAATCCGGGCACAAATGGCGGCGTTCCTCCCTGGTTAGGATCGCTCGTTATTTGTTGCATCGTGCTAACCTATGTCTTCTTTGGAGGCATGCGGGGCACTGCCTGGGCAAACGCATTTCAAACCATCGTCTTCATGGTCTTGGGAATCGTGGCGTTTTATGCCATCGCTACGAAATTAGGTGGACAGGCAACGTTCTTGGAAAATCTGAAAGCGTGTAGCGAGGCGGTCGACAGAGAAAAAATAACTCGGGTCGACATGTCTAAAACTAAATTCCTGACTTACCTACTCGTTCCTTTGTCGGTGGGAATGTTTCCCCATCTATTCCAGCATTGGCTGACCGCAAAAAGCGCAAACAGCTTCAAGCTACCGATAGTAGCTCATCCCATTTTTATCATGATTGTCTGGGTCCCTTGTGTGTTGATTGGAATTTGGGCGACTACGGAACTGGTTCCCTCCAAGCCACCACTTCCGAAGATTTCGGGCACTGATATTGTGAATGCGAACGCCGTGTTACCGTTCCTGGTAAAGACACAGACAAGTGCCCTTCTGGGTGGTTTCCTCACCGCCGGAATACTGGCAGCGATCATGTCATCGTTGGACAGTCAATTCCTTTGCCTGGGAACCATCTTTACCGGAGACATCGTGGGACATTACTTGGGCGAGGAACGGCTTACAGATCGTCAGCGAGTGTGGATCGCTCGGGGATTCATCACAGCGATCGTGGCTGTGACGTACAGCTTAAGCCTGCTGGAACAGCGCAGCGTATTTGGCATGGGTGTTTGGTGCTTCAGCGGCTTCGCCAGTCTGTTTCCTCTCGTTTTCGCAGCCGTTTATTGGAAACGGATGACGGCGGCGGGAGCCTATGCCAGCGTGATTATCACGGTTTGCACATGGTTGTATTTGTTCCAGCAATCAGGATACGGCAAAAACCGGACCTATTCGGTCGACATCACTCTGGCAGGAACCACCTATGAAACGATGCCCGTTTTGACGATTTTTGCAGCTTCAGCCATCTCGCTAGCCGTCGTTTCATTGCTGACGCGTCCGCCGAGTGAAGCCACCGTGGAGCGGTTTTTCGGTTCAAAATAAGGGTTTTGTGCAGAATGTCCGCATGTCCGACCACCGCCAAACTTCCCCAGTTATCTGGGACCCAAAATGGAGGCACGCTTCCCATGGAGTTGGGTTGTTTTCCTCCGCAAAAATGCTAAAATACTGGGCTTCCTCAATTCATCGACGCAATTAATTTGATTTCTGTGATGGGATAAGTATGCCAGGTCCACCTCCCCGACATCGCAAACGCAATAAAACGAAAACACGGACACCTAAAAAAGATCCGATCTATGTGGATGGTGTGCGGCCGCGGCCGATGTACGTCGATTACAAGGACGTCGATCTGTTAAAGAAACTGGTAAATCGTCACGGCAAAATCGTAGGTCAACGCAAGACCGGTTGCACGGCTGTGAGTCAGCACGCAGTCACCAAAGCGATCAAACGGGCCCGTTTTATGGGGCTCTTGTCTTACGTGGGTGAATAAATATTTCCCCTTGATTCATCGTCGACTGATTGACAATCGTAAGACGTAGGCGATCGACTGGGGCTTCGAGGAAAAAGATTTCTCGCGCACTAAATACGTGGCCAGTTTCCGGTAGGTGCGAAAAGGTCAACTCTGTCGATTTGGTTCCAGAGAGCCTAGTGTAACCACCCTGGACGTTTGGAAAGGCCCCCATGGCTGCCTCTTTCTCTTCGTCACGTCGAGTGGAATTCCGCGACACCGATGCGGCCGGAATTGTTCATTTTTCCACCTTCTATGATTGGATGGAAGAAATCGAACACGAGTTCTTGCGCCATTGCGGCGAGTCCGTCATGCAAGCCGACGGCGGCGGATTCGTCAGTTGGCCTCGAGTCCACACTTCGTGCGATTATCAGTCTGCCGTAAAATTCGAAGACCTCGTCGACGTGGAACTCAGCGTGGTAAAGCTAGGTACGTCGAGCATCACCTATCAATTTGCCTTTCGTTGCCAAGGCCGTCATGTGGCTCGTGGCAAAGTCGTTGCAGTATGTTGTCGGATAGAATCCAATCAGCCACCTCGAACGATTCCTATACCCGACGGATTTCGCCAGAAACTGTCTCAGGTGATGCCGTGAAACTGACGGGATTGACAGAAAGTTCGGAGGGTTACTCCGGACGTCGTTAAGCAAAATGGTAGCGCTAACGCATAAACCATCCGGTGTGAGTGCAAGCAGGTGACTGATGCGGATCCCAGTGAACACAAATTGCGCCCAAGTTGGTGGATACTAGATCGCAAATGGAAAAGTCATCCAACGAGAACCCTCAGCAGTGGATAACGATTTTTCGCAACATACGATTCGCGGAGAGACTTGTGGTCTTATTGTAAATCCATTTGGTGACGTGTGTTTGACGTAACGTTGACACCATCACGCTGAGCCCACCCATACTTCTGACAAGCACAACATCACATCAAAGCGTTGAGTAATATTCCGACCTCAACATTTACCGCCATGTCGAAAGTCCCTTATCTGATCGAACTTACCGCCCGCATCTCACGTGGTTTGGAAGGATCCACACCCAGCTGGAGAGGACGTCATGCCGCATACATCCGCCAACAACAGTGCGCCGACGGTGGGTTCTGCGGACGGGACGGCCAAGGGGATTTGTACTATTCCAGTTTCGCACTCCGCGGTCTAGCCGTGCTGGGCGAACTCGATTCGGCTACCACGACCAAGGCCAGCCAATTCCTACAAGATCGTGCCGCGGGAAAGGCGGCAATCGTTGACTTCTTTTCACTGATCTACAGTGCGAAATTGTTAGAAATGGCAACGGGCGAAGATGTCTTTTCCGCTAAGTCCACAGACTGGCAAACAAACGTGGCAACGGAACTTGAGCGTTTGCGAAGGGACGATGGAGGTTACGCCAAAACCGATGAAGGAGCCGCCAGCAGTACCTACCACACATTCCTCGCGGTCGTCTGCCTGCAGCTGCTCGAACGGCCCGTACCTGCTCCTGAGAAAATCGAGGAGTTCCTACAATCCCAACGGGATCCCAACGGTGGATTCCGGGAAATCCGAGTACAAAAACGGGCCGCAACAAACCCGACGGCTGCCGCCATGGCTACCCTTCATATTCTTGACAGGACCAATGCCAACCTGAACCAAAACACCGCCGAATTCTTATTGGAGATGCAAACTGACGAAGGTGGCCTACGGGCCAACACACGGATTCCCATCGCCGATCTGTTGAGTACCTTTACGGGAGTGCTGACCTTGGTACAAGTGGGAGCCATCGACGAACTAGATGTCAAAGCGGCGCTGAGTTACGTAAAATCACTGGAAGCTGATCAGGGTGGATTTCGTGGAGCTGTTTGGGACCATGTCGAAGATGTTGAGTACTCGTTTTACGGTCTGGGCGCATGGGCGCTTTTGTCCAACCTTGAATAACTTTCATCGGGAATCGTGTACATGCCGGACCTGCTTGTCGACAGTGTAACGAAAGAGTTTGCAACTCGGGGCGATCCGCTGCAGATTTTGCGTGGCGTTTCTCTGGAATTAAACCGTGGAGACAACCTGGCGATCGTCGGACCCAGTGGTTCGGGAAAAAGTACGTTGCTGCATATACTCGGTACACTTGACCAACCGACGTCCGGTCAGGTCCTGATTCGAGACCAAGATCCTTTTCAGCTGGCAGGATCGTCCTTAGCAGATTTTCGTGGAAAGCATATTGGATTCATTTTCCAAGAGCATTTTCTGTTGCCTCAACTGTCTGCGTTGGAAAATGTGTTAGTACCGCTGCTGGCGAATGGCTCAGCCAATCCCCAGGATACACAGCGTGCCACCGATTTGTTGGGGCGAGTGGGTTTATCAGACCGACTCGAACATCGGCCGGCAGAACTCTCTGGCGGTGAAAGACAACGAGTTGCGGTCGCACGGGCATTGATCCAGGAACCCGATTTACTACTCGCAGACGAACCTACCGGAAACCTCGACCAGCGAAACGCTGTGATGATTACAGAAATGTTGTTGGACGTGCTCGCTCACGAACAGCAGAGAAAAATGCTCATCCTGGTAACTCATTGCCGGGATGTCGCCAACATGTTGGACCGCCAATCAGAACTACTCGAAGGACAACTCGGATAAAGTGTATTTTGTGAGCGACAGCCTTCGAAAGCCGTATCCAGGAATTTAAAACCGCTGTCAGAAACGCAACTTCATCCATCGACCATGTTTGCCATCCGCCATCTCGTCATTCGTTCAGTCCGACACAATTGGCGAATCAACCTGTCAGTCGCCTTAGCGGTCGCCGCTGCCTCAGCCGTGCTGACTGGCGCGTTCATCGTCGGCGATTCGATGCGGGGTAGCTTACGTGACCTCATTCTGTCACGTTTGGGGAACATCGATCACATCGTGATGGCCAATCGTTTTTTTCGTGCAGATCTCGCTGACGAACTAGCGGCCAACAGCCAGTTTGCCGAGCAATACTCGGGAGCCTACCCGGCGTTCTTGTTGCAAGTCACCATGCAACGGCAAACGAATCCGAACGACGTCCACTCCGGACGCGCGAACGGCGTTTTGATTTGGGGGCTAACAGAAACATATGAACATTTGGGGGATGGTGGTCCCACATCTCTCCCGGAACACAACGAGATCGTGCTGAACGAACCACTCGCAACCGAACTGGGCGTATCGGTGGGGGATCAGGTCATTGCCCGTTTGCCAAAATTAAATCAGATTCCCAGCGACAGCCCCTTTGGACACAAAGTCGACACCATTCGCAGCGTGGCTGGGCTCACCGTCAAAGAAATCATTCCGGCCCAGGGTTTGGCGAGGTTTGGATTGAACCCCACACAACACTTACCACTTAACGCATTCGTCCACATGGCGACGATCGGCAAGGGACTGGATCAGAAAGGTAAAGCGAACGCGATCCTGGTCACGTCGACCAGAACTAAGAACGATGCAGACGATGCTACTTCCACAAAGCATCTGCAAACGTGGCTGCGTCCGACCTTAAAAGATTATGGATTTCGGATCGAACATGTGCGCCAGCCCTATCGTCCACAATCGGGAACCGAAGAAATCGTAGGATTCGAGTACGTCCAGATCACTTCGGACCGTATGCTGATCACACCGGCCGTCGACCGGGTACTGACAAGTCTGTTGGCTCCGCTAAATGCACAAACCGCTCTCACGTACTTGGCCAATACGATACGCCACGTTGGATCAACGTCGCCTGCCTCGCCTGAGTCTGCGGACCTTCAGGACAAAAATGAAAACAACAATGCTACAGAAATCAGGCGGGAGATTCCTTACTCAACCATTACTGCCATCGATTCCAAATTGCCGTTGGGACCTATCGTCTCGGCAAACGGCGAACCGATTACAGATCTG
Source organism: Pirellulaceae bacterium (assembly GCA_022448645.1). The sequence continues at coordinate 19,574 of JAKVBZ010000028.1, read as the reverse complement.
GCTTCCGATGAGATTGTGTTGAATCGTTGGACCGCCGCCCAATTGGGTGTCACGGTCGGAGAACGTGTCGAACTGGTATACTTCGTGCCGGAAACGACGCATGGCAAATTCGAGGAAACCTCTGCTTCGTTCAAGGTCCGAGAGATCGTTGAAGTCACACGGCCCACCCGACCATTTCGCGCAGACGACTCGGCTGTCTTCCACCATCCTCCTACCTTAGCTAACGATCCGCATCTCACCCCAGAAGTTGAAGGATTTACTGATCGCGATTCGATCGCCGATTGGGATCCTCCGTTTCCCTTTGACCAAAGCCGTGTTCAACCTGCAGACGACGATTATTGGGACTATTTTCGTGGTACCCCTAAGGCCTTTGTCTCTCGGACAACCGGCAAGGAACTTTGGGGAACAGAACGTTTCGGTACCACGACGGCATACCGTATTCCGCTAGATAAGTTTCGCCAAACGAAGACAGACTCGGCAAGACCCTCAGACGAAGTCGTTCACGCGTTCGCTAACGAAGTACTGGAAGCCATCCGCGCAGCGGATCTGCATCCCGGGATGCAATTCCTTGCCGTGAGACGTCAAGGCTTACAAGCTGCAACCGGCACAACATCCTTTAGCGGACTATTCCTTGGATTCAGTTTCTTTCTGATTGCTGCAGCACTCATGCTGGTCGTGCTCCTGTTCCGTCTAGGAATGGGCCAACGAGCGCGAGAAATTGGTTTGCTTTTTGCCCTGGGTTGGAACCAACGACAAATCACCCTGTTGTTGACCAGTGAATCGTTACTGGTAGCTTTGGCAGGAACTGTCATGGGAATCATCGCAGGCGTCACGTACGCCTGGTTGATGCTAGTCGGTCTGCGCACGCTGTGGCTGGATGCCGTGGTGACACCTTTTCTTGAATTACACGTTTCTGTCAACAGCCTATGGATGGGAGGCTTGACCAGCATGATGGCCGCCGTGCTGTCCATGACCTGGTCTCTACGAGGATTCAGCAGACAACCCGTGCGTGGGATGCTGGCCGGCCAACCAGAGCCCGATCCAACCATGGGAACTGAACCCACGGCCATCAGCAAATATGGATGGCTGATTCTCATTTTTCTCGCAGTGGCTTTGATCGGTTTGGGCGCCACCTTGTCAGGCGAAGCTCAAGCCGGTTGTTTCTTTGGCTGTGGTGCATGTGTATTGACGGCCTGCTTAATAGGATATTCCCGTCGTTTTCGCTCCATGGCAAAGATATCACATACAAGAACCGGGTGGACATTGATAAGCTTGGCTTCCAGCAATACGTCACGACGTCCTGGTCGTAGTGCACTGACCATCGGACTGGTCGCCTGTGCGGTATTTTTGATCGGCGCCATCAGCTGCTTTCATCTGGAACCTTCGCTGCAGGGTACGGGAGGTTTCGCACTGGTTGGAACGAGTGACCAATCCATCCACGCCGACCTCAACACGTCGCAAGGTCGTCTGGAGGCTGGGTTGATCGGCGACACAGCCGTACAGTTGTTAGAGGATTCCACCACCGTTGCCTTTGCACTCAATGCAGGCGACGACGCCAGCTGCTTGAATCTGTTTCAACCAAAACGACCTAGCATCCTGGGAGTTCCACCGTTGCTGGGACAACTTGCCATGAATGCAGATTCAGGTGCGTCCGGCTTCCGTTGGGCAGAATCGATGGCAGAAACGGACGCTGAATTGCAGAATCCATGGTTGCTGTTGGAAAGAGAATTCGAGGATGGAGCAGTTCCAGTCGTACTCGACAAAAACACTGCCATGTACAGCATGCACCTTTTTATGATGAGCGGCGCAGGAACAACATTCACCCTGGACCATGAAGACGGACGGCAGATCACATATCGTATCGTGGGCTTGCTCTCCAACAGCATCCTGCAAGGCAAACTCATGATCTCAGCAAAGACATTCCAGCAGCAGTTTCCCGACATCGGAGGCTTTCATTTCTTCTTGACGCAAGTTAACGACGCCAATCAGGAACACGTGGAAGCATTAAGTCGATTACTGGAAAACAAACTGAGTGATCAAGGATTGGACATGCAGCCAGCACCGCTCGTATTGCAAAACCTTTTGGCAGTGCAAAACACATACTTGTCGACGTTTCAGAGCCTGGGAGCCCTGGGACTGCTGTTGGGAACGGTTGGCTTGGCAACCGTTCAGCTACGCAATGTTTTAGAACGAAACGGTGAACTAGCCGTAATGCGGGCAAGTGGCTTTCGCGATACACGTCTGATATCACTGGTCCTCTTCGAGAACACGAACCTCATGTTGCTGGGATGGCTGGCTGGAGTGGCTGCTGCTGCCATGGCCGTCCTACCTCACTGGCTGTTGGGAGGTGCGTCCATTCCGTGGACGGACCTCATCACACTGTTGAGCGTGGTGCTTTTGGCGGGACTGGCAGGTGGTCTGTTAGCGGTCCGGGCTGTGATCCAAACTCCGTTGTTAACAGCGCTTCGCAACGAATAGATGCAGCGTTGATGCAGTAATGGCGTACCGTCAAACAAGTGGATCAACAGCCACACAGCTGCACGGTGTCAGTTCAAGCCAGCCTGTCACGAAGTTCCTGTTCGACTCCGTCAATCGGCACCCGAACCTGTTCGAGAGAATCTCGATCACGGATGGTCACCGTGCGATCCTCCAAGGTCTGACCATCCACGGTAATGCAATACGGCGTACCAGCTTCGTCCTGGCGGCGGTAGCGACGTCCCACAGCACCTTTTTCATCGTAAAAGACGGTGAAATGAGGTTTTAGCGTGCTATAGACTTCTCGGGCCACATCGGGCATTCCATCTTTTTTCACCAGAGGAAAAACTGCCGCTTTGATAGGAGCCAAACGGGGGTGAAGTTTCATCACCACTCGCGTTTGCATTTTTCCTTTGTCATCAGGCGCTTCATCCTCCGTATAGGCTTCGCAAAGGTAAGCCAACGTTGCCCGATCTGCACCAGCAGAGGGTTCGATCACATGAGGTACAAATCGGTCATTCGTACTTTCGTCGCGATACGTCAAATCTTTCCCACTGCCTCGCCATTTAGGTTGCCCGTTTCCATCGACTTCGAGCTGCAAAGGATTTGTATTGGGATCAAGTTTTCCCTCCATGTGGCTACGCAAGTCAAAATCGCCTCGATGAGCAATTCCTTCGAGTTCGCCAAATTCTCCGGGCGGCAAAAACGGAAAAGCATATTCAATATCTCCGGTACCAGTCGAATAATGACTCAACTCGTCAGCTTCGTGATCTCGTAATCGCAGGCGGTCACCGGCCAGACCCAGGTCAACATACCATTGAAATCGACGATCGCGCCAGTACTGGTACCATTCACGCGATGCATCGGGATGACAGAAAAACTCAATCTCCATCTGCTCAAACTCGCGAGAACGAAAGGTAAAGTTTCGTGGGGTGATCTCATTTCGGAAACTCTTACCGACTTGTGCCACGCCGAATGGTATCTTGACTCGTGTACTGTCGACAACGTTTTTGAAGTTTACGAAGATGCCTTGAGCCGTTTCTGGTCGCAAGAAAGCTGCGTCATCTTCACCTCCCAATGCGCCGACAATCGTCTTGAACATGAGATTGAAATCACGAGGTTCCGTCAGTGTACCTGGTTCCGAAGCGCCCGGCGCAACCACGCTGCTTACGTCGTCGTCTGGCGTGAACTGAACCAATCCTTCTTGCCACTGAAACACATCATCTGCATATTTCTTGCGTACGCTAAACACTTCACAGGCACGCGCCACCGTGCTGTCAACTGCCTGGTCCGGATCTTCTACATCGGTAGCAACAAATAATCGCTCATATTGCGTGATGTGTTCGATTTGTTCTGCAGAAAATTTATTCTTGGATCTGTCTTCCCATTCAGGTTTTAACTGCATCCAGCGACCGCGAAGTTGATCGAGACGAAATCGTTTCTTTGTCTGCCGACAATCGACCATCTTGTCAACGAACAAATCATAGTGCCCGCTACATTTCCATACTTGTGGATGCATGATGATCGTGCAATCTAACCCGACCATTTCGTAGGAGGCAGGCGCGCCCGAAACGACATCTAATTCATTGTGGCTGGTGACCATATCGCGCCACCACGCCTCCTTCACATTCCGCTTCAGTTCCACACCCAATGGCCCATAATCCCAAAAACCGTTCAGGCCACCATAAATTTCGCTGGATTGAAACAAGAATCCACGCCGCTTACATAGCGACACTAGTTTTTCCATATCCATATTTTTCTTTCCATCGCATAAGAATCAAAGTTGGATACCAGTGTACTCCCTAAGGTTCCCGCCGGTCTATGCCTGACTTCGACGGCTGACAACCAGCTGATTACACGATATATTGACGCAGCCGTCCCACGACCAATTTTCGCTTTGACTTTGCAACTGGAAAGACTTTCCCCCTATGAAACCGTTAGCAATACTAGCCGGCATCGCACTCACCGTCCTTTGCTGGGGAGCCTATGGTCCAGTGCTGCATCAAGGACAACACGGACTGGACAGCAGCCGACTAAAGCCCTTGATTTGTGTCGGCATTGCTTATTTCGTCGTGGCGATCATCGTGCCGACCGTGCTGTTGACGAAGCAAGGGCAATTACGGGGTGGCTGGAGTTTAAGTGGAACATCCTGGAGCCTACTGGCTGGCACAGCTGGGGCTCTCGGCGCCTTAGGAATCATCATCGCACTTTCCTCGGGTGGTAGTCCTGTCTATGTGATGCCCCTGGTGTTTGGCTGTGCGCCGGTGGTGAACGTAGCTATCGCGGTATTGATGTCTCGTGGAAGTGAACGCCCCAGCTCGTTGTTCTATTCTGGTTTGATCCTGGTCGCGATAGGTGCCGCAGTCGTTTTCGTCTTCAAGCCGGGGCGCCATAGTGACAAGACCACCGATACACCGGCTCCCAGCGTCACAGCTACCGAGTTGGAAAGTCCTCAAGGAGAAGCAGCCGTTCCCGGACCAGTAGCTATCATGGTTGGAATCGTACTGACGGTGTTTTGCTGGGGATCGTACGGTCCAGCTTTACACAAAGGCCAAGCCGGTTTGGCAAACAGCCGCCTGAAACCACTCATCTGTGTGGGCCTTGCCTATTTCTTAGTTGCCATCATTGTCCCATCCGGATGGTTAGCGAGCATGGGAGCACTAGAGACGAACTGGCATTGGGACGGTATTTTGTGGAGTCTCGTAGCCGGAACAGCAGGAGCACTCGGGGCCCTGGGCATCATCATTGCGATGTCTTCTGGAGGTCGACCAGTATACGTTATGCCAATCGTTTTTGGCTGTGCGCCGGTGATCAACGTTTTGATTTCCGTTCTCAAGTCAAGCGGCGTAGAACCGCCTCATCCCATTTTCTACTCAGGATTAACCCTCGTCGCCGTGGGCGCTGTGGTTGTTTTGGTGTTCCAACCACGAATCAAGAAACCAGGGCAGGGGAGTCCCACCAAGGAACTATCCACACCAAAAAATCAATCCACAACTTCACCACCAGACGAACGATCGACAGACGAATCTGCTTCAACCGATGAGTCGACGGATGTATCATGAATGAGTCGCACCAGGAAGCCATCGTGCGCATGCAGCGTGTCGAACGCTTGCTCAGCCATATATGGATGGTTCGCACATTCTTAAAACATAGCGATGAAGCGGAAGAAGACGAAGAATTGGCTGGGGTCCATCGCACTCTCTACGACTACATGCTGGCTTTGGGAGGCCCTAGTCAAACAGGGGATGCCGATGCCTATCTGAAACAAGCTCGCAAGAAGCTATCTAAATTGCGTAAAGCGGCTGACGAATTCCGTGAGCTACAACCGGAAGTATCTGGTCATATGAATTTTCAAATGGCCGCGAAATCACTGACCTCGGCTGTTGAGGAAATCACAGACATGCTCAAAGATTAGTCTGTATACAGCCTCGCACGGTCTAGTGAACTTTCCCGCGCAGAACATGGAAACCAAGAAGAAGCAAAACGTGGGCACGTAAAGAGAACGTCGTGCGTCACAATCAGGTCCCCCGCACGGGACCGAACCACTCAATCTGGCGGCGAGGACAGTACTGCAACTCCTTCTGATGGCAATACGGTTCCAACCATGCCTGGACACTGGCCAATTCCTCCGGCGCAACACCCTGAGGCATCAAATACACACTGGCTCGTGACAATTCCGGAAAATCATCTAAGTAACGGTCGGCTTCTTTACAATCGGCCATCGAATGAATGACAAACTTGATCTGGTAGTCGAATTGACCGATCAACTGACGAATCACATCTGGCTGATGTCGAGACCTTTCGTGGCGTCGTCGCCAGTTGGCGTGCGTTTCTTCACTTGGCGCCGAGCTGCCAAATTTGGGACTGATCGACATTAAATCCGCTTCGACGGGTAAATACAACGTACCCGCGGTTTCGATGGTAATATGCCTGCCAGCTTGACTTAATCGTTTCGTGAGCGGAATCAGTTCAGCAAACAACATCGGCTCACCACCCGTTACAACAACATGAGGGCAGGGGAGGGCGGTGACTTGTTCTACAATCTCGTCAACCGACAGGTCATGACCTTCGGGGTCCCAGGATGTATGTGGAGTGTCGCAAAACCAACAGCGCAGATTGCAGCCGCTCGTACGCACAAACACACTTTCAGTGCCCGTTAAACGGCCTTCTCCTTGTCGTGACTGGTAGATTTCAGCGATTCGCATGGCGCTAGATTGTCACACATGCCCTTTGTCCAGATCTCTCACGTTTCGACAGGGGGCTGTTGACTGAATCGTGGGATAGGATGGTCACCTGCTATCTGTTCAACTTAATAACTCTTTGCATGTCAAAACTTGTTACCGCTGGCAGGTTGTACATCTGCGTCACGGTAACCCACCAGTAAAATCAACAGTTTCGACAGCGAGAATCGATTTCGAATTCTCATAGCACGATACTCCGCGACGTCCCCTACCGGAACTCCTTGCATCTTGGCACAATAATCGACAGATGGAAAGGAGCGATTCCCTTGGCGAACTCTTTTTGCGACGTATTAGAGACTTTCGATAATCCGTACCCACAGCGCACGTACACGATTGAGATCGTCTGTCCCGAATTCACATCGGTGTGTCCCAAAACTGGACAGCCCGATTTTGGAACACTGACCATATCTTATGTGCCAGCAGAAAGTTGTGTGGAATTAAAGAGTCTGAAGATGTATTTGCAGCAATTCCGCAATGAGGGAATCTTTTACGAACATGCTACGAACCGCATCCTGGATGACCTGGTATCCGTACTCTCGCCTCAACGCATGAGCATTGTTGCCAGTTTTACTCCACGAGGCGGAATCACGACAACTGTCACCGTTCTTCACGAGGAGTCCCGTTGAACACCGCACAACCTCAAGTCATTCTCAGCGGTTTCGCCGACGAAGCAGCCATTCGGAAGTCAGGTACCGAACAATTCGCCGCTTTCGCTGCACTTGGTCTGCAATATTACAGTATTCGTTTTATTGACATCGGTCGTGGCGTCAAAAACGTCATGCAACTGACGAAGTCCGAAATTACCAAAGTACGTAACTTACAATCCGAATATGGATTGAATGTCACATCGCTGGGTTCTCCGATCGGCAAAGTGAAACTCGTTAATGTACGTGACGGTACCAAGAATCGTTTTGTACCCTTCAATAAATACCTCACGAAAGACGTGCGCAAGGCGTGTGAATTGGCACACGCATTTGAAACCAAGCTGATCCGTGGATTCTCCTTTTATCCGCCCAAAGGCAAGAACCCATCAGACTATATTTCTCAAACCGTCGATCAATTGGGACAAATCGCCGAAATGTGCCATCGTTCGGATTTAACGTATGGCATTGAAGTGGAAGCAAATTTAGTTGGTCAAAACGGTCACTTGTTGCAGGAAATCTACAAAAAGGTGAATCATCCAGCGCTCATGCTAATCTTTGACGCCGCAAATATCCTTGTACAAGGTTATTCGACAGCTCAGGTGTACGAGCAATACCAAGCCATGAAGAGCGCCACTGGTTGGATGCACATCAAAGACTACACACCCGATCCTCACGGTACCAGGCAGGAAGGACACGTCGATGAAGACGCATTGACGCGATTCGTGCCAGCCGATCAAGGAGAGGGCATCCATGAACTGGTCTTGCGTGATTTCAAAGAAGCCATCCTCAAGCTAGAGCGCAAACTGAAACGCCGAGGTATCCCGGGCGTGTTTCTCGACCTGGAACCCCATGTCAAGGGAGGTGGTCAATTCGGAGGCTTCAGCGGCCCCGACGGCATGGGAGTCGCCCTGCGCGGCCTGTGTCGCCTGTTGGATTATCTGTCGATTGGTTATCACCTAAGGGACTTTGAGGACATTCAGGCGGCTCGCGGCTTTTAGCAAGTGAGAATGAACGATGGTGCTGCAAGACCGTCGGTTGGGTGTGGTCTTTACTGCCGTAGCCTCGGAGCGCCATCGTAAAGGGACTGAATTACGGCCTGGATGTGAACAAGAGAAACTCATCATAGGCGTGCTATTCAACGCCCTACAACAATTCGTCGTCGGGAGATGCAACCTGCTGGTTGGCCGACAATTCTAGCTTCTCGACCGAGACTACGTGGGGTGTCGTTGGCTACCCTACTGGTGTGTATTCTATGTGCCATGAGCCTATTGGCACCAGCAGTAAAAGATGAGCATCGATAGGAGGAATCACACTCAGCTCGTGTGACTATTTCGATGCGCGCTTAAGTTGTACTTCCTCCATTAGCAAACAGTTCACCGACCACAGTTTGTCAAATTGCTGCCGGTCACAACAATGCTAGCCACTGCATGTGCTAAACCAAGGGTACAGGCTACCACGACCACAAGCTTCTGTGACCGAATGTAACGTCGGACACACTGCACGTGCCATCACTTTTGCCGTGCTGGCAATTCCTGCCGGTTTTTCAAGTTCTACTGTAATTATTTGCCGGTTATGTCGATTATCGAAAGGCAATACCTGTGAACAGGTGGCAACGTCGGTAGAGTCCACTCTACTTTGATGGGGATCGTGAGGTTCGTAACGGTGTTTGACGTGGACACAGAAGTGTCTAGACATTCAAACCACATTGCGGGTTTCCGCGGTCGTCGCACCTTAGGGCAAACACATCACTCGTAACACTTTTACCAGTACTACATTAGGCACAAGTTGTACCAGCCGCACAAAATACTAGAGACGACATGGAAATTCGTGACCCTTTGAGGGGTTTGTGCGTACTATAGTTTGTTTGCGATCCCAGATGATACCGATCTGGGGACAACTATTGTATTACACCTATTCGATTCAGGAATCATTTCAATTTGACCTAGTCAATCGTCTGAAGGGGGGGCACGGACGTCCTTCAGCAATGGCCGGTCTGGAACAGCTGAGGAACAATACTATGGCACGAAAAGATGCAATCCAAAACATGAAAGACGTATTGATCAAGCGCCGCGACGCACTCCGAAAAGCCCTTGCTGGCGACTTGAGCATGTTGAAGGATCTGAGTGAGCAAACGGGTGGTGACGAAGTGGATGCCGCTTTGGACGCCGCGCAAAACGAACTGAGCTCACAGTTGGCGGAAGTTGAAAGCCGCGAACTAGCACATATCGAGAATGCTTTGAAACTTATGCGGGAAGGTAAGTATGGTCATTGCGAAAGTTGTTCGAACAGCATTCCTTTGGCCCGGTTACAAGCCTTACCTTATGCGACATTTTGCATTGACTGCCAGCGGGAAATGGAACGTACCGGCGAACTGCCCGAAACGGCAGGGGATTGGAGCAATGTTGTCGATCTAGGAGACACCGATCGACTAATGGGTGACGTTGAATTAGACGTGTCCTGAAGTATTTACAGCACGACACACTTTACACAACACGCAAGTCCGTGCCGGACCCTATTAGTCCACCCAATCGTGTCCTCAGCTACAAGCCTGTGCAGGGAGGGGAACCGTCTGCTTACCCCGCCTAGCACAGGTTTTTTCTATCGATACACTGTGGTGATTCAACTTTGAATTTGTCAATGGTGAACCGCCGAATAAGAATGGAAGGACCACAAAGATCGGTCTCAAGATTCAGGAGGCCGGGGTTCCAAGGCAATTTTCAGGTCCAAGGTAAAAGACAACGGGCCTACAAATCGCTCTTACGATCGGATCGTTTTGAGACAGAATCTTGTAGAGCATGCCTCAAGACAGGAGGTCCATTACCGATGTATCCTGCTTCATTCCGCTTCCAATTGTCCGCACTAACGATTGGGTGCCTGCTGATCGTCGACAGCCTATCAGCACAGACTATTCAACCCACTGAGGATCGCGCACGGGAATTTAACGAATTGGCTGACGAAGTCGCGGCCATGGAACTACAAAGTCGCATTTTGCGCAAGGTCGCTCGACTCGCTCGTCCGTCAGTGGTGCACATTCAAGCGGCGAAATCAAGTTCTATCTCAGCGCGCTATCAACAGAGTGGCCAAATCGAAGAAGCCGGCGCTGGGATTGTCGTGCCGTATCGAGAAAGCAACTATGTCATCACAAACCGGCACGTGATTAAGGATGCAAAAAACAAAGACATTACCGTACGACTTTACGACGGACGCAAATACCAACCCAGCCATAAATGGCATGACCAGGATTCAGACGTGGCGGTGCTCAACATTGAAGACGCTGAGTTGACGCCGGCTCGACTGGGCAACAGCGATCAACTAGACATTGGCGATTTTGTGATGGCGATCGGTAGCCCTTTCGGACTTAGCCACTCTGCCACGTTTGGCATCGTGAGTGCCAAAGGCCGCCGAGACCTGGAACTTGGTGACGAGCAAGTCAGATTACAGGACTTCATTCAAACCGATGCAGCGATTAATCCTGGGAATAGTGGCGGCCCACTGTTGAATCTGCGTGGAGAAGTTGTTGGTGTGAACACAGCAATTGCCAGTAATTCGGGAGGCAACGAAGGAATTGGGTTCGCCATTCCAATTAAAATGGTAATGACCGTTGCTGGCCAACTCATCGACAACGAAGGCCAATTACAACGAGCGTTTCTGGGAGTCCACCTGGATCGAAATTTCAGCACGGAGGAAGCGTCTCGTTTGGGGTTGTCGCGCCCCTTGGGTACCCGGATCACCGGGATCAATAATCACTCACCCGCAGCTACTGCGAAGTTGCAGGTCGACGACGTCATCACCCAATTCAACGGGATCACAATCGAAGATGACGGACATTTGATAAGTGTGGTTGGCCTGACACCTGTCGACACGGAAGTCGAAATTGTCGTGCTGCGAAACGGCGATCCTTTGACGATTCAAGTAACGGTTAAAGCAAAGCGTTGAACCACACGAACATCCATTCTCAAAACAGTTCCCAAAAACGAATCGGAACTCGCTAGTATTCGGTTTAGCCAGACCAATGAGGGCTAGCGACCTGAGCTAAAAGACCTTGCAACCGCGACTAGCCGGATTGTTTCAGGCCACGAATAAGCTGGTCTGTCACGGCGGGTACATCGACCGTCGTCGCGACTTCCATGTTGGGTCGCCAACTGGGACTCGTCCGCAAGTCAAAAACGGTCGCACCCGTTGTCAATTCTCCACTCACTTCCACATCACCTGCCATTTCTTTCGTTTCGAACAGCTCTGGGTGGAGCGTTGCCAGAATGGCAACAGCATCGTGCAAGTTGATCCGTTCCTGCCCCAGCTGACGGTAGGACCGAAAAACGGGGGGTAGGATCCGACGGAGGAAAGCACCTACGTTAGTCTCTTCGCCGGGCAATTCATCCAACATGTCCAACGTGAGAATGATCTGGCGTGAAATGTCCAATGGTATCAGCGTCTTCGTCGTGCGCGAGCGAAACACGGCCCGTGCTGCCATCGGATCGGAAAAAATATTGAATTCTGCCGCCGGTGTGATGTTCCCGGGACCTGTCAACGTGCCCCCAAGCATGATGATACGGTCCACCAAGGACGGCAATTCTGGATCACGACTGAAAGCAGCAGCAATATTCGTCAAGGGACCCAAGGTAATAATGGTTACCTGGTCCGGTGCAGCACGAACGATATCGCAAATCAATTTATCTGAAGGGTGCGCGTGATGCAGCTGAGAAACCTCAAACCCAACGTTGCCCAACCCATCATCTCCGTGAATATGCCGCGCATCAGCAGCAGGATAGGTCTCTTCGTTGGCCGCTCCCAACCTGGGATACCGGGGCGGGTCCAGCTGTTCCAATACAACTTGAGCGTTGCGGCTGGCTTGGGCCGGAGATACGTTCCCTCCACAAGCTGTGACTGCCAGAACATCCAGACGAGGATCGAACATCGCCAGCAGTAATGCCACCGCGTCGTCAATCCCTGGGTCGCAATCGATAATTACCTTGCGCGACATACCATACCATCCTTCTGAACTCGTTATTTTAGAGTGATTGCCACGGTGGAACAAGGCAGATGTTTGTCCTGGATGACTGTCAGCCACGGTATGACTGGTGTAGAATCGCCGGTTTCCTCATGGTACAGAACTGAATTCGAGCAGTTCGTGATTGTCTCGCAAACGCCCTCCATTCACACCACTAGACTCAAGCTATGACCACGAATCTCTTACAACATGTTATTTCTCAGGCACAACAAGGCCATGATTTGTCGATGGAAGAAATGGCATCCGCAGTCGGTTCGATCATGCAGGGAGAATGTCCCGCCGAAGACATCGCCAACCTTCTATTGGCTTTACGGGACAAAGGAGAATCGGTTGACGAAGTCGCCGGCGCGGCTCAAGCCATGCGGTCCCACATGCAAAAAATTACATCGCAACGTGGAGATCTGTTGGACACATGCGGGACAGGAGGAGACGGATC
>JAKVBZ010000028.1:0-6760 GCA_022448645.1 Pirellulaceae bacterium | reverse complement strand
ACGTTCAACATCAGTACTGCGGCGGCGATTGTCACGGCCGCCGCGGAAGTTCCTGTGGCCAAACACGGTAATCGTTCCATCTCCAGCAAGAGCGGTTCTGCCGATGTGCTCGCCGAACTGGGCGTCAACGTAAATGCTGACCTGTCGACCGTGGAACGGTGCCTGGACGAAGTTGGTATCTGCTTTTGCTTTGCACCATTGGCCCATCCTGCTATGAAACACGTAGCTGCAGTACGGAAGAAACTGGCCATACCTACGATTTTCAATATTCTGGGACCATTGTGTAACCCAGCTGGGGCACCCTTCCAACTACTTGGTGTCGGTCGGCCCGCCTTGCGGTCACTCATGGCCGCAGCGCTCCAACAATTGGGAACTCGGCGTGCGCTGGTCGTGTGTGGCGAGGACGGAATGGATGAGGTTACGTTGTCTGGCAATACGCATGTGACCGAAGTCATCGGATCCGATTTGCAAGAACATACTTGGTCACCCTCCAGTTTTGGCTTGGAAATGCAATCGAAGGAATCCATGATCGTAGATGGGCCGAGTGCCAGTGCGAATATGATTCGCGACGTTCTCTCCGGTCAAATAGGACCGTCGCGTGACATTGTGGTTCTCAATGCCGCTGCGGCCCTGTGGGTCGCCGGCAAACATGAATCGACCAGTCAATGCGCTCACTTGGCCGCTCAAGCCATCGACAGCGGAAGAGCCAATGAAGTTTTGGCACGTCTGGTCGAACTTTCGCATCGCGAATAACCCAATCCGCTCTGGCGCATCCAGTGTGACAAGCATGAAGAAACCGGTTTCCAAGGAACATTGGGATTGTTAAGTCGTACGACGTTGAAACTAGTGTTGTTGGTCTCGTGCGCCCACGCATTGGTTCATGTCTTCGAGCTTTCCCTGCCGAGTGTTGAGCAAGAGATTGACGCGGAATTTGAATGTGGCGTTCGGCTGACTGGGCTATTGGGAACGGCCTGGCGTTTCCCCTGGGGAGCTGCGGCGTTACTCGCAGGCTGGCTGGTTGACCGTTATGGTTCCCGTAGCATGTTGACGATCTACCTGCTGGGCTGTGCCACCATGTGCGTATGCGTGGCGACAACGTCTGACTTCTATGCGTTGTTTCTGCCAATGATCGGGATGGGCACCTTCGCCTCGATCTACCATCCTGCCGGCCTGTCACTGATCTCACAAACCACAACGCCGAAAACCCGACCGTTTGCCTTAGGCATCCACGGCGTGTTCGGCTCACTGGGAATCGGGGGAGCGCCATTGATGGCGGGCCTCATCCTTAGCGCCCAACTTAGTTGGAGAACCCATTACTGGTTGCTAATCCCTCCAACACTATTGTTGGCTGTAGGCATCTATTGCACACAAACTTCTACTCAGCACAGGACTCACGTGAGTGTCTCGAAAGAAGAAGACTCAGCACATTGGTGGTTCTTCGGCATGCTGGTCACCATCGGTGTCGTGCTAGGCATTACTTATTCGGCTTTCCTTCACTTCCTACCTCGCTATCTCTCGGACGAATCCTTGACGGTTTCTTCGGAGGTGGGCGGGCGTCAACAGTTACTGGCTGGAGGCCTTCTCTTTCTGGGCTGTATCGGCCAGTACACTGCTGGCCATCTGGCTCGACATCGCATCCTAGAATGGCAACTCAGTCTGGTAATGGCTTTGAACGTTCCCTGCCTCATTGGGATGGCTTTCGCGACGGGGTGGTTGCGAGCTTTGGCAGCTGGAACGTTTGCCTTGTGCCACTTCATGCACCAGCCGCTCTACAACAGCCTGATTGCCAAGTACACTCCTGTTTCCCGTCGAAGCCTGTGCTACGGATTCAGTTTCACCATGGGGCTGGGGATCGGTGGAATTGGCCCCACACTGGCTGGATTTAGCCCCAACGATCTGACCACCTATCTTAGTCTGGCTTTGGCCACTGGGATCGCAAGCGGAATCAGCTTGTTGCTCGCGTTTCAAAACAAGCCAGAAACAGAGTGAAAACGATGGTTAGTGGCTCTGCGCCATCTCGGACGGATTCCAGCGCAACACGTTAAGAATGCTTGAATATTGATCGGTCCAAACACGGGTCGTTTTCTGATGTGCGAGTGGCCGCCAACAAGACTTTGCTGACAAACCGCGAAAATGCTCCCTCCGCTTTGCCATCACGACATAGGTCGAGGCATCGATTCCTCGGCGCTGCCGGTCATACCAGGCATCCAGAGTGACAGCAACGTCTCGCATGACGATAGACGGGTAACCTTGTTCATCAGCCACAGCAGCCAAGACCGGTGACAAATCAACATAGCGATTGGAAATATGGAAGGCGAGTAACCCCGTATCGGTCAGTTTCCGCATGTAGAGCTCAACGGCTTCTCGAGTCACCAAGTGAGCCGGAATGGCTTCCGAACTAAAAGCATCGAGCAGGATCAGCTCGAAGTGTCTATCCGGCACCGATTCCATCCTCAGCCGGCCATCCCCCAACACGACGTGAACGTGTTCTGCGCCACAAGCGCCAAGGTACGAAAAATATTCGTCATTCTCGGCCAACTGCAGCACGACCGGATCGACTTCGTAGAAAGTTAATTCACAGAACGGAGAAGCATAACAGGCAGCTGCTCCTGTACCCAATCCGATAACCGCTCCCTGAAATGGTGTTTGTGGATCCGTTGTCAACTCATCGAATATCTGCCCCAAAGGTCCGCTCGGGTGATAATACTGCAGCGGCTCGCACTCACGATTTGGATCAAGACTTTGACAACCGTGTTGCGTCGTGCCATGAAACAACCTCCTGTAACGGGCCAGTGGTTCTCCCGTATAGGGATCGTTTCGAGACAAGTCCACAGCCACATGGTGGATCCCAAAAAAGCTCCGTGCTCGATGAACCACTTGACGAGTCGTACCGACATCAAACAATTCCCACGCAAGGATCACGGCAACGATGATCGCACACCACTTCGCTTGGCGGTACATGCAGGCCACGACCAATCCAACAGCCGCTACGATCACACCGAACACAAGTGATGGTGATGCTCGGACACCGGCGGCAAATGACTGAACCATCGCCGCTCCCAAACCAAGCGCAACCATCAAAGTGGCGAAATCGCCCCGTCGCGAACGCACCGACAGATCTCGCCATGGTACGACCAAACACGTCAAAGCAATCGTCACCGGAAGCTCCCAATGAACCGGGAACAGGATCGGTGCAAGCAATGCATTGAACACACCGCCCAAGCAACCTCCTACAGCAATCCACCAATAAAACTCGGTGAGAAAACAGATAGGAGGACGGCGACGAGCCAGCTCACCATGGCACAACATGGCTCCGACGAAAAACGTACTCAGGTGCACCAGCAACAATTGCCATCGGCCCACGATAATGACCGTTAGCGTCAACAAAACTAACAGACACGAGAAGACAGAAATCAACCATTTGCGAGGCACCACTGGTCGACGCAGGAACGCCAAGATATATGTCAACAGGTAGAGTGCCAGAGGTATCATCCACAACAGGGGAAAAGGAGCAATGTTGGTGGTCAGGCGAGTCGTCACGGCCAACATCCAACTCGAAGGCAAGAAAGACAGCGCGATCCAGACGAAACGATCAGACACGGTGATGTGCCGAGCTTCGGCTTCCTCACGGTCACTGTCCAGTTCTACGTTATTGCCAACTTGGCCACGCCATGCGAGCAATGCACAAACCGCAATGTTTACGGCCAGGACCACGTAAGCAACCGCCCACCATTTCGTTTGTTGCGAAACCGTCAAGATCGGTTCGATGACAAACGGATAAGCAACCAATGCCATCAAACTGCCAAAGTTACTCACTGCATACAATACGTATGGATCGCGGGCGCTGGCATCGTTGGTGCCAACAAACCAACGTTGTAGAAGTGATGCCGTGGTCGTCACCAAAAAGAAGGGAACACCTGCCGTTAACGCAAGGGAAACCAACAAAGACGCCACCGGTTGGCTCTCTAGACTTGCCCCCGCCGCACAGAATTTCATCGGCAACCACAACAAAGCGACACCGAGCAGCAACAAGTGCACGATTAGCTGCAGCTGGAAGGAAAGCCAACGACATAGCAGATGAGCATACGCGTAACCCGCCAACAACCACACCTGGTAAAAGACCATACAAGTGGTCCAAACTGCTGGGGCACCTCCATAAAGTGGCAAGACCATCTTGCCGATCATGGGTTGCGCCGAAAACAACAAAACGGCGCTGATCAGCAGGGCGCTCGAAAAAGTAGCCCACAGAATCCGTTGTCGGATCGTTCTCACGGAACCATCCAGACCAGGCAAACCGACACTGGATGTCGCTGCAGCAGGCTTCTGCCGCGTTTTTGCCATATTTTTTCGCAATGAGCGTCGCTGCCGCTGGTTCATGGACACGATTCATCTTGAGGGAGGGCCAGGGCGGCGATAGAATGCCCGCCCCATATGCTAACGCTGCAAAGCATTTTGGCTGCAATTTTTCAAGTAGGATGGGCTCCTGGCTCGTCTCGACTGGCTCAGGCCAGAAGCCCAAGCTACCAAACCGGCGACGGGTACGCACTTAGAAAATGCTTTCCAGTGTTGCCCGTATGCCTCGTACCCTACTGTGGTACATCCCAACAAGCAAGAGGCAGACATGCCGCCTCCCAAACTGGCTACCGATTCGTTGTTGGCGGCACCCTTGTCCGCCATCACACGGCTTGTGCTACGGGTCCCATTGGCCACCTTGGTCCTGGCACTCGTCGCGGCCGTGGCATCCATCGCCGCTGCCATTCAGTCCATGGGGTTCCATACGAGTCGGCTTGATCTTTTAAATCCCGAAAGCAGCTACAACAAACTTTGGATCAACTACATCAACGAATTCGGGAAAGAAGACGATACGGTCATCGTCATCGAAGGCCCAGATCGAGAAACTGTCATTCCCGTCCTCGAAGAACTGTCGGCTAATCTGTCACAGAACCATAGACTGTTCCAAGCCGTCCTGCACAAAGTCGATTTAACGAAAGTCCGCGCGAAAGGCTTGCATTTCCTCTCTACGGAAGAATTACGTCAGATTGATGATTTCCTGGAACGTATGCAACCAGTTTTTCATGGTCATTGGGAAACATTGAACCTCGGGCAAACCGTCACCACATGGAACCGTCGCCTACGAGCCCTCTCACCGAATCCGAACCCTGCACAGTTTCAGGCCACCATGACAGAGATGACAGGGTTTGTGCGCAGCCTGCAACAGTCCATCTCGCAACCCCATCAGTACCACTCACCATGGCAACATTTCAGTGGTCCGGTAGTCACCGCCAGTCAACTCGACTCTGAATATTTATTGACCAACGAAGGGCGGTTGGGATTTATTTTGTTGAAATTGGTGAACGACCAGCGAGAAAGTGTCACGGCAGGGAATGAGGGAATCCGTGAACTGAGACGTTTGATTCAACGCGTTCAAATCCGCCACCAGCCCCATGTACAAATAGGACTCACTGGTTTGCCCGTGATGGAATTTGACGAAATGTCCACAAGCCAACGTGACATGTTGTACGCCGGGGTCGTTAGCCTGACCGGCGTCGCCTGCCTGTTTGTGGCGGGCTTTGGCGGTTTAAGGCATCCGCTGATGACCGTCGCAGCCTTGCTACTGGCCCTTGCCTGGTCATTTGGATTCGTCAGCACCACGATCGGCCATCTAAATATCCTCAGCATGTCATTCGCTGTAATCTTGATCGGACTGGGAATCGATTTTGGCATACATTATGTCGCGCGATATTTACACCTACGCAGTCGTGATCATGGCTGTGTCGATGCGTTGATAGAAACCTCACGGCGCGTAGGTCCAGGCATTGTGGTGGGAGGCCTGACAACGGCTTTCGCGTTTTTGACAGCGGGACTAACGGAATTCACGGGAATCGCCGAATTAGGCATCATCGCCGGCGGAGGAATCTTGCTGTGCATCCTGGCCGCTTTACTCGTCTTGCCAGCAATGATCTATTTTTCCGATCGAAATGCTCCACGAGTCCATTTGCCAGAACCTTTCTATTTGGGACGACAACTGGCCCCACTGTTTCGTTTTCCATTTTTGACGTTCCTCGTCGCTCTCGCCGTATGCATGCTAGTCGTTCCTGGAGTCAATCGTGTGTGGTACGACCACAACTTACTCAATTTGCAACCGGTCGGACTGGAAAGCGTACAGCTAGAGCGCAAGTTGCTGGAAGAATCCGACCAAAGTGTCTGGTTTGCTCTGTCGATCGCAGAAACTCGCAACCAATTACTCGAGCGAAAAAAACAATTCCTACAACTCAACAGTGTAGAGCGCACCGAAGAAATTGTTTCCTTGCTGCCGCCCGAAGATTCTACTAAACAAAAATTAATCGCACGCATCCACCAACGATTGCAACAGCTTCCCGAAAGACCACCTTTGATTCCGGAAACGCCGCCGGAACAGTTGAGCGGGCTACTCGCTATCACCGAGCAGCTGGTAATGGGAAATCATGCCGCACAACAAGCATTACGTCAGCAGATCGCCTCGGTCCGGGATGTCCTGCGACGCATCCCCTTGACGGAATGCTACCTCCGCTTGTCACAGTTTCAGCAACGAATGACAAGGGATCTTTTGAGTCGCATGTACGCTCTACGAACCACAGCCAATCCGCAACCACCCCACCTGAACGATTTGCCACAGAGCCTCGTTACGCGATTCGTCGGAAAGAACAATCGACATCTACTGAAGATTTACAGCCGAGGCGACATTTGGGATATGGACGCCCTCAGACAATTCGTTGCTGAC
>JAKVBZ010000279.1 GCA_022448645.1 Pirellulaceae bacterium | reverse complement strand
CATAAACGCGAACGACGATCTTTTTCCCATTTGCGGGATCCGGATTCGTGCTCGCATCGTTGTAGTACAGGTAGGCCACGACCGTTTTTGACCAACGATTTTCGGCTTGCGTTACAAGGCCGGGAACAGCCGCATCGGCCTGAAAGACCATCGACAAATCGGCATCATAGGCGGTCCCGCCCGTCGCCTGATCACGTCCAAGCGACCTCAAGATCGCGATTGGCTCGGTCGTCGCCGAAACGGTACCGTCGCTTTTGTATGCTTCGAATCCCGAAGCCCATCCATCCGGCAGAGATGTACCACCGATGGCCAACTGCAAGTAGGGACCATTCCAGCCACCCGTCACGGTCACATCAACGTCACCCGCCGGTGCCGCGCTTGTGAATGCAGGCACCAAAGCGGTTGGGTGCAGATATAATTCCTCAAGAGAGTAGGGCAGCCGACCACAATCGGCGACAAAGCCGCTCACCATTCTGCTGCCGTCCGGAGCTCGTGAATTCTCAGCACCTAGCACGGCATGCTCAATAGCGTTCATCGTTTGCTGGGTCTGCTCAAACCTCACTTGATCGACCTGTATGTCGACCATGTTCAACGCGGCACTCGCGAGAATCGCGAGAATGATCAGGACCAGAACAAGCTCGACCAGGGTAAATCCGTGGCGAAACTTGACTACAGTTTCACCACAGACATGCGATCTCGCATCCCCAGCAAGTCGTTGCTGCTTAATTTCACGATTCATTCCGAGTATCCGCAACAAAGAAAAAGAGCAGTACGTCATCACCACACTCATCGACTGTCAGACTTGTGGCAGGGTCCGCACCACCTGGGATGTAGTCTTCCGTGTGACTCTCGAGCGTATCCAGTACTCCGTTTTCCCCGTTGGAAACAAGTCTCGCATATTGAATTTCATCTCTGCCGATCATGGAATCTCCGTTGATGTCGGGTATGAAAATACTCATTGGATTTCCCCAACCATCAAGGAAGACATTGGTGCCATCCTCCTGGCGAAAAGCCCCCCGCAAATAGGGCCCCCGCCAGCCAATTCTTGTAACTGGATCAAACGCACCCACGGTCGGGTGAACTTCAACCAAAAGTTGGCTTGGATCGGTTGGAAACCGATTTGGCTGCTGGCCAAGATCTGGCCAGGCCCCCGGCAACCGATCCGTTCCAAGGATGGCATCACGCACGGCACGCATACTGGTCTCGGTAATGATCTCTCGGTCGCTCTTGGGTCCACCGGGTGTCGATATTTCATTCATCCCACCCATCAGTGTCACGACGAGTCCTGCCAAAATCGCCAGGACCATCACGACAACCACAAGCTCAATTAAAGAGAAGCCCGGACGCTTGATTTGTTGCACGCTCCTCATTTCGCTGATCCAACCCTTAAGAACCCAATACCGGCAATACTGTTGAAACTTCAAATACCGATGGAACTCCGCCTTCCATCTAATCCACGCAACCGAACATGAAGGACGGCAGGAACCATGCACGCAAGCGACATGTATCCCAGAAATGTTGACCCGAACGGATGAGGATCCGAGACGCAAAGGGGTGGGCAAAGCCCACCCCTCTCATCTCGAACCTCATGCAAAGCAATTCGAGTCTTTACTCTGGGTTGGTGCTTTGCCAGAACTCAGAGAGTGCATTGTTCTGGGTTCGTCCCTTCGCGTTGAGTACCGCTTTGAGTTGAGCGCGGCGGCCTTTTCGAGGTGAGTACGTTGCGTAGACCGCAATGTACCTTCCGTAGACCTCCGAATTATCCACTCGAGAGTCAAGCGGAGAGGAAGCCAACGTTTTTCCAACCGCGGTGTTGCCAGGGCTGATACCGAAAGCCACGAGTTGAACGTCCGAGGGTACACCATTGGGATAGATTTCATTGGCCAGCAACAAGCCTTCGCCCGAGGCAGTCGTGACCATAGCGACGTTGTTGCCATCGAAAACGCGTGCCACTGTACCGCTGTTCCCAGGATTCCCTTGAAGCCAGCCGGACGGATCCTGACTGTGGTCATTAACATTCTTGAGCCACTTGGTCAGACAAGCCGTCTGATCACTGTCCAAGTTGCCCACGACGAACAAATCGGTATCAAGACCACCATCGGTTGGAATTCCGTTGGTGGAGTCGTAGATCGCGCTTGACCCACCGGTCATCACGAGTGAATCCATTCGATCGGGATAGTTGTTGTTTCCATACGTTGTTCGGTAGAACTCCAAGTTCTGCGCGAGTGCAGCCTGGGTGTTTGCCTGCGCTCCATAATTCGCAGCCCGACGTAGCCAGCCGACCAAGGGTACTGCGAGACCCGCAACAATCGCCAAAATCAAAATGACCATTGTCAATTCGATCAATGTGAAACCGCGACGATTTCCTCGACGCGATCTTGCAAACAGCCTCTTCTTCGAAACCTTCATCTCTTCAATCTCCAATGCCAACTTGTGCGGCTATAAAAATGGATGAAACCGGAACGTGCTCACGGATGTTTCCGGCAAGGTGAGTAAGTCTCCACCGCCGTCGAGACGCGATAAGTAGCTAAGATATTCTTCCGAGGGTGGGCTTCGTGGTTTGAGCCGTGGTACCCTCTCCGGAACAACTTAGACACTGACTGCCTCGGCTCACACGACCAACAGATGCGTCGGCATCAAGCCAGTCAGGCGAATGACGGAGCGGTTTTGGCTAGCTAAGAGCTTGCTTGCGGAGTGATGTTGAGAATCAATCTCAATAAAGGATCGTAGA
>JAKVBZ010000278.1 GCA_022448645.1 Pirellulaceae bacterium | reverse complement strand
GCATTTGATTTAGCGGACAGTGCAGGCACCGACTGGCGGATTAATTTGACCTGTGTCGGCTCGGTCGGTGGGCAAGGTTACATTTTTACCTGGGCACCAACCTTCGCTAACTTCCACTCGCCCAGTTACTTTGGAAAATTACCGTTGGACAACATTTCCTGGGACCGGCGCCGCTGCGGACTGTCACTCGCTGCCGGGCCCGGGGCGCCCGGACACATGGACCTTGTCGCCGAATCCTTCAATCCGATAGAAACCGATGCCACCTTACACGTTACGATCACAAGACCTGACGGTTCGAAAACATCTAAACACCAGCATGTTTTATTGACTCCCACGACAAGTACAGAACGTTTTTCCTTTGCCACGGACCATGCCGGCCAACATCAGTTCCTGGCAACCTTGAGTGCTGACCGCACCTCCGACTCACGCAGCCAAGAGAATCAATTAATACTCGCCAGCCGACATATCCACACAGTGACTCCACCTCCCTTGGATGTCTGGCTGGATCGGTCCATCTATACGAATCAGAAACGAGCTCGGGTGAAAATAGAAGGTTGGCAATCCGGGCTCGCGGGCACCGCCTGCACGATTTCACTAAGTTCGGATACCACGACCAAGATTGCAACACAGCAACCTTTCACCATCAGTCTCGATAAAAATGCTCGTGCCACGTTCGCACTGGACCTCGCAGCATTGCCAGAGGGTCGGCACACCCTAGAAGTTCAACCAGCCTCCGGAAGCAACATCACAACCACACTTTCTATTTCGTTTGTCAAGTTACCGCCACAAGCAGGTACCGTATGGTCTGACGATCGAGGGGTTCTCTACAAAGATGAAAACCCGTTTTTCCCCATCGGTTTTTATTACGTGCAAAACTTCTTAAAAGACGGTCTACTTGAAGAGTATGTCGATTCGGGACTGAACACCATTGTCTGGGAATGGAGTAATAGTCAAGGCTATAAGAACGCCTTGCAGCAAATGAAGTCCCAGGGACTCAATCTCATTCTTTCGGTTCAAAATGAGGCCTACGCTCGCCATCTTCAAGATCGCATGTGGCAGGCCAAAGATACAGAACGTACCACGATTCAAAAAGATTATGAAAAACACGTCGCTAAGTTTGTGCGTGATGTGGCCAGCACAAATCCTACTAATCTGATCGCTTGGTACGTTCAAGACGAACCGAATCTCGACATCCTCCCGTTCGTAAAGCGTTCCTCGGAAATTGTCGCGCGGGCCGATCCCCGACGTCCCCGCCTTGTCGTGCCATGCCTTTCCACAGTCTTTCGCGCCTACGCCGATGTTGTCGACATTCTTGCCCCCGACCCCTATCCAGGATTTCCTGACGGGCCCTTAGTAAAAGTATCGAGTTTTCTGGATGAAGCGCGGGCAGCAACGCGTTTTCGCCGTCCCACACTGGCCGTATTACAAGCGTTTGGCGAACCGGCCGGCGATGCAGGAGTCGTACCAACACCCGCAGAGCTGCGCTGCATGACGTTCCTCTCCATTGCTCATGAGGCCCGCGGTATCATTTATTTTTCCTACAGCTACAACGGTCCGATGCGCGAGAAACATCCGGAACTGTGGAAAGCAGTGAAAACCTCGGCCACCCAATTGCGTGATCTTGGCGCTGCAACGCTCTCGGCTTCTGCAGGCCAATTTTCGCTTTCCCAATCAACCGGTTCACGGCAGGTTCACACGCGGATCATCGAACATGATGGGCAACTGTTGCTCGTCGCTGTAAACACACGACGTTCAGCGGTGACGAACGTCCAATGGAAGATGTCTGACTTGCCCGACGGCTCCTTCCAGGTCTTGTGGGAAGATCGAGAAATCAACACTCAGGTAGGCACTTTTGCGGATAATTTCGCACCTTTGGAAGTCCACGTCTATCGGCGGAAACTCAAATAATTTCGGCAACACTTGGGACCCAAGAAATTGAAAACTGCTCGTTTCGATTGTTATGTGGCCACGCTGCTCGCCTTGATTTCTTGCTCTCCGAAAGCGTGGTCGGATGATTGGCCCCAGTGGCTCGGTCCCCGACGCGACTCCGTTTGGCGAGAAACGGGCATTCTTAAACGTTTTCCCCAAGATGGTCCTCCCTTGCGCTGGAAAACACCTGTTTCTGGGGGTTACAGCGGACCGGCCGTAGCCAACGACCGGGTCTTCGTGATGGACTGGGTTGCCCTCCCGCAGAAAACACCAGCAAAAAACTTGAATACTGGCAAGATCCCAAAAAACCACAACTTCGTAAGAGAGTTGCACCCGGGTACAGAACGGGTGATCTGCCTGCAGGAGAGCGACGGAAAACAACTCTGGCAGTACACATACCGTTGTGATTACACCACGGTATCAACCTATGCTATTGGACCGCGCTGCACACCGACGATTGATGGCAACCGAGTTTTTACACTCGGTGCCGAAGGACATTTGATCTGTTTTGATGTGACAGATGGCACCGTTCTCTGGTCACGTAATTTCGTCGAAGACTATAACCTCAAAATACCAGAGTGGGGGATTGCAGCTCACCCACTCGTCGACGGAGAGCAATTAATCTGTGTGGTGGGTGGCAAAGATAGCATCTGTGTTGCCTTCGACAAACGTACTGGTCAAGAACGCTGGCGAGCTTTAGACGCCCGACAACCTGGCTATTGCGCACCTATGATTTATGAGATTGCAGGCAAACGCCAATTGTTGATTTGGCATTCGGACTCAATCAACGCGATCGATCCTGAATC
>JAKVBZ010000277.1 GCA_022448645.1 Pirellulaceae bacterium | reverse complement strand
CGTTACGTTGCCCCTGTCTCCGGCGACCGAGGGCTTGCTCGGCGAGCGGGAACTGCAAATGCTCAAGCCATCAGCCGTGCTGATCAATCCCGCACGGGCCCGAATTGTTGATGAGCAGGCGCTGCTGAAGTGTTTACGCGAGCAGTGGATTCGTGGTGCCTCGTTCGACGTCCATTACGCCTATCCGTTGCCTCCGGAGCATCCGCTATGGGCAATGCCCAACATCATTCTGACGTGTCACATCTCTGGCTCGTGCGCCAGCCCGCATTTTTCGGAGCGGATTTATGACATCTTTGCCCACAACTGCGGGGCGTTTGTACGGAATGAACCACTCATGAACGAATTGAGTGATTTCCAGTTGCGAGGTTGCTGAGTCGTGCGGTTTGCGTCCCATTGAAGTTGACGGATTTTGCAGAACAATTTCGCATGCCAGCCTAGAAGTGGTCGCCGCTACCATCGTCAAACTGTTGGCCACCAAGACCCAATGTATTTTGGTGCTAATTCATCCGTCGGTAGGAATAGAGTCGTGCGTTCTTGAGCTCAAAACGGAGACGTACTGTTTTGCCGACGGCGCCAGACAGATCGTTTTTGTCCTTCCAATGAACTTGCAAATCAGTGTCATCGCCTGACACTGGGAGGCACTCCTCCAGCGCATAACCGGGCAGCGGCTGGTCGTCTTCGTCCATGAGCTCGACACGGATCTGGCCAAAGTCACATTTGGCATTCAACACCAGGCGTCCGCCGTCGATTTGCCAGGGGGTCGTCACAAACTCACCCCCGTCGAAGCTGGCGCCCAGTGATGCGAAGCCATCCACGCGCAGCTTGGCCAATCCAATAGCGAATGGTTGTGTGGAGTTGTCTGGTCCTTCATAGGGACCATGCCTCTGTGCTCCGCCGCGGAAGTAAATATACAACTCATCGCCAACGCGAATCGGTGGTGAGCCGCCGTTCCAACTGCAGAACCGATTCCACTCTCCCACCTCCCCGCACTCGATCATAGGTCGGTCAGCTGGGGGCATTTCCCATCGGCGGCAGTCACGGCTGGTGATCAGATGGCAGTTCATGTTGTGTACATGCTGATTCAGATCGAAGATCGTGACGATCCCGAGATACTGGTCCGCGTAAACAAAACCTGAATTGTTATAGAATTCAGTCTGGTGGTGCCGCGTGCGGATAAATGTTTCGGGTGGCGTCCAAGTGGTAAAGTCGTCGCTGAAGCTTATGGCGCGGTGGGGAAAGTGCCGCAAGAATGCGACGTATCGGTTTTTCAACGTGTCAATCATCAAACTCTGCGCGTCGCCCACAGGTCCCAGGTCGTTCGTCCCCGGGCGTGGATGGTAGCGAAAGACCGGCTCGGGCGTCACGTTCCAATTCAGGCCGTCTGGCGAAGTAGCAGTGTAGATGCCCGACATGGGGCCGTCCCAATCAAAGCTGGACCAGCCAATGGCCTTGTAACGGCGCGCGGGGTTCGTTTCCAAAGGGTCCTTCAAGATGGTCTCGTAATGATCCTGGCCTTCGTGTTGCTCGTGTGTCATTAGGTTAGTCAGTATCGTGCCGTCGGCGAGGTAGACGCCGACATTGATTCCGTTTCCGGTTTCTTCACCCCTGACGCAACCTGGCCAGACAATAGTCGTTCCGGAGACCTGAATGTTGCTCATTTCGGCAAGCAACGCTGGATGTGTCCCTTGTGCCACCAGAAGTGGACGCTGCTGAGCGCGCAACGCATTGTCGAGGAAGTCTGCTCTCCGGTTGCCCAGCGGCAAGTCGTGTTGACTACCCCAACCGGATTTCGTTTCAGAGCACTGTAGAAAAATCAGCAAAGAACTCAATGCTGACTAGAAGTCATAGCCAAAAAAATCAATGTCCTCTTTGTACTGCTTGGCGACGAAGTCCTTCAGCCTGTCATTGTAATATTCTTTGAAAGGTAAGTAAGACGAACTGTTAAGCTTCACCAGTTCTTTTTCGATACCTAGTACTTTGCAGACTTTTTTCCAATCTTGGGCGTAATTTTCAAAACGCCCAATGAAGTCCACTTCATATCTGTCTTTGTACTTGATCCATAGAATCTGAGCTCGAAACGGTTTTCGTGAAGGGTCGGCTTTCAGAACGAACTTCTCAAAACTTGGGAGTTTTTGTTTTAGGATCTGTTTACGACCATGATAAATGGACACAAGCCGCTCCCAAGGATTTCGACAAAACATAAATTTGTAATACCCGGAAACATTTTCTTCACCATACTCGTCGTATACCTCGTTAATAAATCGGTGGTCCGCGCTGCTACTTTTGGGTTCGACTCCCCAGAGTAGGTATTCGACACTTTTACCACCACATTTATTAGGGTGTAGGAAGATACACTTATGTTCGTTAGAAATCATTGTAGGCGTCTGTTGTGTTAGCTGGTTAGTTGATGGGTTTCGGTTTTTGGCTTCGAGCGACGATGATTTGCTCAGTTAGGTAATTAACAAATTCAACGAGCGCGGCAGGCCTTGCATAAATCCAGGAGAACTATTTGTAAGCTATCACTTTGAAATGTCGCTATCTGATCACCAAACTGTGTTTATAAATCGGTTACAGATTTCTCTAAAGTTAGGCTTTTTTCTTCTCACTGCCTTTTGTGATGCTTCCTTTCTCAAGTGTGGCGTCTGTAGAGAGGTTTTGCTCGCGTTCGCTGCCTTGACTGCAAGCACGAGATGTTGATCCCCTTTTCCTGCAAGCACTGCTGCAAGTGTCCCTCCTGTCAC
>JAKVBZ010000276.1 GCA_022448645.1 Pirellulaceae bacterium | reverse complement strand
GATCGCCGATTCAGTCGGTTTTCGTTATCGGTATGTTTCAGACCGTAAAGAATACGCTCATGCAGCGGTCGTGATGGTTTGTACGCCGAGCGGGACGATTTCACGTTATTTGTACGGGGTGAACTACCCGCCTCAAACCCTTCGCCTGTCTCTGGTAGAGGCTGGAGAGGGGAAAATAGGGACGACCCTCGATCGCGTCTTACTTTTCTGTTTCCACTATGACGCTGCAAGCGGGAGATATGCGCCCGTAGCTCGCAGGCTTCTGAAAATAGCTGCTGGGATGACCCTCGTCGCAATCGCCGTTGGTGTGCTGCCAGCATGGATTCGACGCCGTACCGTTCACGAAGGGCAGAATTCAGAAAAGGTGGGACTCGCATGACACTCACACCCATGGATGTTTTAGTTCTCGGTGAAAGTCGGAGTATGTTCTTCCCCTCGCCGACGTCAACCACCGCCTCCCAGGTTGACAGTTTGTTCTACTTTATCTTGTGGGTCTGTGTCGTCTTCTTCATTGTCATCGTTGGCGTGATGGGTTACTGCCTGGTGCGTTATCGAGAGCGACCGGGGACAGAAGCTGAGGCTTCGCCATCTCATAACAACCTCCTGGAAGTCACCTGGACGGTGATCCCAGGGTTGTTTGTGGGAGTCATTTTCTACTGGGGCTTTGTCAGCTATCTGGATATGAGGCAGCCTCCCGATGAAAGTTACGAAATACAAGTCGAAGCGAAGATGTGGAACTGGAGCTTCACCTACCCGAATGGCCATGTTGACAATAATCTGCATGTGCCAGTCGATAAGCCTGTTCGCCTGGTAATGACTTCCACGGACGTCATCCACAGTCTCTATGTGCCCGCCTTTCGTATCAAAATGGACGTGATTCCAGGGCGTTACACGTCGACGTGGTTTGAAGCCAACACGCCGGGAACGTACACGTTGTTCTGTACGGAGTACTGCGGCACGAAACACTCTGACATGCTTGCCAAGGTCGTTGTTCATCCGTCTGGAGAATTTGAAGGTTGGCTCGAAAATGCTGCGAACTTCATGGAAACATTAACGCCCGTTCAGGCTGGCGAAATTCTCTACCAGCGACGTGGATGTGCTCAATGTCATTCTGTAGATGGGTCCGCTCAGGTTGGGCCGACGTTTCTCGAAGTGTTCGGCACCGAACAACCGATGACCGATGGAACCGTGGTGTCGGTTGACGAAAACTATTTGCGGGAATCGATTTTGGAGCCACAGTCGAAGGTGCGTGCCGGCTATCGTCCCGTCATGCCAACCTATCAAGGGCAGCTTAAAGACGAAGAAATCAACGCGATCATCGCCTACATCAAAAGCCTTTCTAAGGTCAAACAGGTCTCTCCATGATTGTTGATACCCAGAGAGAAAAATACCGATCCGTCGAAGAACCCAATTACCTCGTTTGCGATCGTGGCTGGCGTTCGTGGGCTTTTACGTTGGACCATAAGCGGATTGGGGTGATGTACCTTGCGGGTATCCTCATCTGTTTCTTGCTTGGCGGAGTCATGGCTCTCCTGATTCGGCTGGAACTTTTCACGCCAGGGAAGGCATTCTTGAGCGAAGATCGCTACAACGAGATCTTCACCTTGCATGGCGCGATCATGACATTCCTGTTTTTGATTCCCAGCATTCCAGCGGCTCTTGGGAACTTTGTTCTGCCGCTCATGCTGGGAGCCAAGGATGTCGCCTTTCCAAGAATGAACTTGGCCAGCTTTTATTTGTGGGCGGCGGGAGCCATCTTTTTCTTGCTTGCACTTGGCCTCGGGGGCCTTGATACAGGTTGGACCTTCTACACTCCCTACAGCACAACCACGAGTTCCACGGTGATTGCCGCGACGTTGGGCGTCTTTATTCTTGGCTTCAGCTCGATCTTCACCGGACTGAATTTCATTGTGACGATCAATAAGATGCGTCCGGCCGGGATGACATGGTTCCGGATGCCCCTGATGCTCTGGTCGCTGTACGCGACGTCGATCATTCAGGTCCTCGCCACGCCCGTGCTGGGGATCACGATGATCTTGTTGACGGCTGAGAAAATGCTTGGGATTGGGATCTTTGATCCAGAACTCGGCGGCGATCCAGTTCTCTACCAACACTTTTTCTGGTTCTACTCGCACCCTGCCGTGTACATCATGATTTTGCCTGCCATGGGTGTGATTAGTGAGCTCATGAGTGTCTTCAGTCGAAAACCGATATTTGGCTATCGTTTCATCGCCTATAGCAGTATCGCCATTGCCTTGCTCGGATTTCTTGTCTGGGGGCACCATATGTTCCTCAGTAGCGACTCACCTTTAGCTGCGGTTATCTTCAGCGCGTTGACGTTCAGCGTATCCATTCCCTCGGGCATCAAAGTATTTAATTGGCTGGCAACGATGTACAAGGGCTCGATTCGGCTCGACGCTCCGATGTGTTATGCCCTGTCGTTTATTTTGCTCTTTGGGATTGGGGGGCTGACCGGATTGTTCCTCGGAGCGTTGGCTACTGACGTACACCTGCATGACACCTACTTTGTGGTTGCTCATTTTCACTACGTGATGATGGGGGGAACCTTGATCGCATTCATTGCAGCCTTGCATTATTGGTGGCCGAAAATGTTCGGGAAAATGTATAGCGAGCGATGGGCCAAGGTCGCGTGTCTTTTGATCTTCGTGGGCTTCAATTGGACTTTCTTTCCCCAGTTTTTGCTCGGGTCCCAGGGTATGCCTCGTCGTTACGCACGATACGAAG
>JAKVBZ010000275.1 GCA_022448645.1 Pirellulaceae bacterium | reverse complement strand
TTCGTTTTACTACAGAAAAACGAGCAGGTTATGATTGGTGGGCATTGCAGCCGCTCAAAACCGTAGCGGTTCCGGGAGTCAAGAACAAGAGCCGAATACGTAACCCGATTGATCACTTTGTGCTGTCGCGATTGGAATCCCGCGGACTCGGTTTTGCCAAGGATGCGGATCCTCGCCAATTAGTCCGTCGCCTTTATTTTGATTTGCTGGGCCTGCCCCCCGCACCGGCTGTGATCGCGAAGTTTGCAGCAGATCCATCAGAGGCTGCTTACCAGCAATTGCTAACGGATGTACTTGACTCACCTCATTACGGGGAACGCTGGGGACGGCATTGGCTTGACATTGCTCGTTACGGCGAAAGTGATGGGTTCGAGAGAAATAACCCGCGCAAGGATATTTGGCCTTTCCGTGACTGGGTGATCAAGGCACTGAACTCGGATATGGCCTACGACCAGTTTGTTCGGATGCAACTGGCCGGAGATGTGATTAAGAATGGTGACTTGGAAGGGTTGGCTGCCAGCGGGTTTCTTGTTTCAGCAGTTCATAACACCGTGGTGGGTGGCAGTGAAATGATGAAGCGCCAATCGCGGGCCGATGAAATCGAAGAACTGGTCGGCACGATTGGCCAGACCTTCCTGGGGCTGACCGTTAATTGTGCCCGGTGTCACAACCACAAGTTCGATCCGATCGCCCAAGAGGAATACTATCAGATGGCGGCAGCCATTGCGGGTTTTCGACACGGAACGCGCGATATAGAACGACCCGAAGTTAAAAAAGAAAGTGATCAGGTACAAGTCCAACTGAAGGCGGTGAATCAACAACTCAATCTGATCCGTACCCGTGTGCGAGCTGAGATTATCAAGCAGCGCGAGGCGGGTGAAGTTCCGGCTCCGAAGCTGCCGCAGCCGATTGCGCGCTGGGAATTCGAGACTGATTTGAAAGACAGCATCGGTGCTATGCACGGTTCCGCTCAGGGAAATGTGAAGCTGGAAAAAGGTGCCCTGGTGGTGCATGGCAATGATTATGTCATCACTGCGCCCTTGAACCGGAAAATCGAGGAAAAAACACTCGAAGCATGGGTTCAGTTGGACAACCTAGATCAGCGCGGAGGTGGGGCCATTAGCATTCAAACTTCCAACGGTGTCGTCTTTGATGCGATTGTTTATGGCGAGCGCGAAGTGAAACGCTGGATGGCGGGTAGCAATGGTTTCGTACGTACGGATTCGTTTCACGGTGCCGAGGAGTCAACCGCTAAGGATCAGCCCGTCCACGTGGCGATTGTTTACACCAAGGACGGCATGATTACTGGATACCGAAATGGACAACTGTACGGAAAACCCTACAAGAGTGTCGGCTTGCAGGCATTCGACAAGACGGCAGTGGTCGCCTTCGGTTTACGTCATCTGCCAGCAGGGGGTAACCGGCAGCTGAAAGGAAAAATCCTGCAAGCGCAACTTTATGACTTTGCTTTGACGCCGGAGGCCGTGGCGGCTTCTGCTGGCGACAGTAAGAATTACGTATCCGAAGCAGAACTTGTTAAACGAATGAATGCGGTTGATAAGAAAACTTATCAGAAGCTTAGTGCTGAGCAAAAACGGATCAGTGACCTCTTGGCTGAACTTAACAAGCAGGGCAAGTACAAGATCTATACCAATTTGGCCAGGACTCCGGATGTGACGTATTTCCTGAACCGTGGTGATGTCATGAACCGGGGCAAGGTCATGGCGCCGGGGATCGTGAAGGCAATACAAAGCTTGGACTTCGAGATGAAGTTAGCGGCAGATTCTTCGGATCGTGACCGTCGGTTGAAACTGGTGGAGTGGATTACCCACCCCGACAACCCGCTCTTCAAGCGGGTTATTGTCAACCGTGTCTGGCATTATCACTTTGGCTCAGGAATCGTTGATACTCCGAGCGACTTTGGATTTAACGGCAGTCGACCAACGCATCCGGAGTTGTTGGATTGGCTCTCACAGCAACTGGTCGATCACCGTTATCAGCTTAAAGCGGTTCATCGCTTGATTGCGTCGTCGACGACCTATCGACAGGCTGCCACGTTTAATCGCCAAGCGGCTGCCATCGATGCTGAAAATCGTCTGCTGTGGAGAAAATCTCCACAACGACTGGAAGCCGAAGTCGTTCGAGATACGATGCTGTCGGTGGCCGGAGCCTTGAACCTGAAACGCGGGGGACCGGGATTTGAAGATGTTAAGATTGTTCCTAATAATGGAACGACCTATTACGAGCCGTTCGACAGTGACAACGTGGAATTAAATCGTCGGACCGTCTATCGTTTCTCACCGCGAGGCGGACGGATGGCCTTGCTAGATGTTTTTGACTGTCCCGATCCATCGGCGGCAGCTCCCCGACGATCGGTGACTACGACACCGTTGCAAGCCTTGAGCCTGCTCAACAACGCTTTTGTTCTACGCATGACCAATCACTTGGCAAAACGCGTTCGACAGGAGAGCGGAGAAAACAATCTGGATGCACAGGTAAAACGAGCGTTCCAGCTTTGTTTAGGACGTACACCCACTGCGGATGAGCAGAAATTGGCCAAGCAGCTGATCACAGAACACGGTTTACCAGCCCTTGCCCGAGCCCTCTTTAATACCAATGAATTCTTGATTGCCCAATAGGACGGTGGAGTATGTCACAAAACATCAACCGGCGCCAGTTTGTCGAGTGGAGTACGCACGGCCTTGGTAGTATTGCGCTGCTTGAATTGCTTCAGAAGGATGGAGTACTGAAAGCAGCAGCACCCA
>JAKVBZ010000274.1 GCA_022448645.1 Pirellulaceae bacterium | reverse complement strand
GCTGGCGCCATGAGCTTGATGCCGCCTCATCTGTTCGCAAATACTGCTGAGAGCAAACCGCCCACACGATTCATCTTTCTTCACAAGGGAAACGGCCTGCTGCCAGGCTCATTGGCCCTGCCTTCGTTCGACGACCAGCAACAGCAAAGCGAGAAGAAGAAGGAAGCGTTCTCGGCTGACCTAGACGGTCAGGATCTTCCTGAATGGATGAGTCCTATTTCGGGACACATGCAGAACATGACAATCCTTCAGGGCCTCTCAGGCAAAATGTGCACGACAGGCCATCACACATGGTGTTCTTCACTGGGAGTCTTCAAAGCCAATGAGCGTTTGAGTTCAATCAAGTGGGCTACCGTGGACTTCGAATTAGCTAAACTTTTCCCATCCCCTTTCGGACACATTGAACTGGCTTGCTTTCCGACGGGTGGCGGCAATTCGCGGGGTAACATAAATGGCATTGAAAAAGGATTTTCAGCGCGCGGACCGCAGCAACCCAACTATGCGTTCGGGTCTCCCAAAACCGCACTGAAAGAACTTTACAAATCCGTATCCAACGATGCCTCCGCGCGAACCCTGTACAAACTGGAACGAAAGATGTTGGAGTTTGTGGCAAACAGCGAGGGAAAGCGAGCCAATGAATTGGTTGGCTCCGAACGCGTCAAAGTTGCGAATTACGCCGACGCCTTGCAAGACATTCGCAGACGGAACCGTCGAGTTGAAGAGATGAGCGCCCAAATCCGGACGCATCTCCCCAAATTAGATGCCAAGTATATGGCAGACGATCTAACGACAGTAGATCGGCAGGCAGGCCTCACGGAGATCCTGCTCTCAACGCTCATCTCGGGCATGACCAACGTGGTAGCCTTCACTCTGGACGAACTCGGTACTCCTTACACGGGGCTCTCGGAAATCGAAGGTGAGAAAGTCAATCAACATGACGTCGGTCACGGCAAAGCAGTCGGACGTTTTGAAGCAACCGAGGTGCGAAAGAAAATCCGCAACCAGCACATGACCCTGATCGACACCATTGTCACTCGCTTGAAAAATGTCCCTGAGGGCGACGGGACCATGTTCGACAACACGATGCTGTTCTACTTCCCGGACAATGGGGAGACTCACCATAGTCATGGCACAGAATGGCCTTTCGTGGTGCTCGCTGGTGACAACACGCCTCTTGATATCACTCGACGCTACATCCGCCTGCCTGGCTACGGAAAACAAGGCCACAAAACATTGGGCAACTGGTACACCACTCTGCTCAACGCGCATGGGAATTCAATCGATCACTATGGAAGCCCCGATGTAGGTTTAAACATCGAACAAACTGGACCGATCAAATCCTTCCTCGGTTGATTGCGAGGCTGGGAGCCATCCAGCTTCCCATTCATCCCGTGCTCCGCTCGCTTGGCCTCCAACCTCGTCAAGATTGGTAAATCACCGATCCGAATCACGAAGAGCTTGGCATTGATGCGATCAAAGGTCGCTAACCGTGCGACAGACACATTGTAAGCTGGACTCGTTTGCATCACGTGTCCAGCTTCAATCCCGGCAAAGTCAGCGTTCCCAGCCAACAGGAAAAAACCAACGACCGCGAGCATGCGTCGCACACACATTCAAGAAAGGAGCTGGTGATGAGTCAAAGTGCCTCTTTGTCTCGCGCATTCACCGGCTCCATCCAAAGCTCAACTCCGTGCAACCGCGTTTTAGAAAACGTTGGCTTTCTTTCTGTGTAGTAAATGCTGTACAGAGATACGGCGTCCCCGGCACGGGCAGGTTGAAGGGACTGTTTTCCCGTGACAACACCACCTATCGCTTCGCGATCCTTCGTCCAAACATGGGGCTGGCTGAGTTCGATCACAGGTTGGTCATCAACCAAAACTCTGACATTGTATCCGTCTTTTGTCTCGACTGTCCTGAGTTCCATTTCACACCTACCATGCGGCAATGAAAACTCGGTCACTGCCGAGGGCCTAATTTCCAACTGCAAGCCACTTGTGGCAAGGCATAGCTTGTAAGCTACCCCACCGTTGCCAACCGCCTCCTTGCTTGGTAACTCCACATTCCACTTTTTCTCATCACTCCAGGTTTTGGGAGCCCTGACCACTGCAACACGATCGGCGTACAGAACCACTAGAGCCTTTGACTCTGCCCGCATGACTTGGATCGCAGAACGCATCCGTTCGTTGTCATCACGCAAACGGTAATAGGCAAACCAAGAGGCACATGAAAGCACCAGCAGGACCAGGGTCTTCAAATTCCACTGCAGTGGTCCCCTTCCAAGTTGGGATTCCGGCCCATTGCGCGTACCCCTTATCCGTGACTCGGACGTATTAATCACGAAATCAACACCTGAGTGGTTCATATTTCCCTCCCACTGATTGACCCACCCGTGTGTCCTGAATCGGCTGGCTCCACATCAGTACCCAGTTGCAAATGGAAAAGCTCGGGAACGTACCATTTCGCAACTTGTGGAGACAAAACATTCTGAGCATCATCCCGCATCTGATCGGTCATGCGTATCCGCAATAGTGATTTCCATTGACCAGACTGCACAGTAACACGACCCTCACTGGCAAGCTGTTGAATCTCCAACTCACCCCAGCAGTCCTTCAAAAACTCATAAAATTGGGGCCCGCCCATATCGGTGGTGACTCCACTGCGTTTCAGATCCCACCATGCTTTCAAGCAGCCGTTTTCGCCATCACGGAACCGAACGTGGGCAATGAAACTCAAAGGTCCTTCAATGGGCACGCTTCGATCCCACGCAACACTATTTT
>JAKVBZ010000273.1 GCA_022448645.1 Pirellulaceae bacterium | reverse complement strand
GAGCTTGGTCAACAGGGATCATTTCATGGATATTCAACTTCACGCTCATGCCGGCTGCTCCTAATGTCACAGACTCGATCTTGATTGCTTCAGTACCAGGTTGATCGGGCAGGGGCGAGTAGCGATCCGAACCGTAACTGCTCCGCCAACGATAATTCCAATGTTCGGCTTTGTAAGATCTGATGTCGGTGGCGGTGTTTGGCTCAAGAGGGAAGTTGAATTTAATTAGGAATCCATCGTTCTCAACCTTGCAGTCGGTGACCATTTGCCAAGGTTTACCGGTGTAGCGAACCCTTTGTAGTCCGCCGTCGAGTAACCCGGATCGTCCGCCACCATTCCAGCCTTGAAGGCCAGTGGCATAGACCTGCCCGTCGTTAGGATTGACGCGAGCACGCATGATTCCGGTTCGAAAGTCAAATGGAAGTTTCGCAATCGCTGCTTGGCTATGCCCCTCGACATCCTGAATCATCAAGTAGGACATCCAACCCTTTCCAAAACTTGTGTGCAACAGATGGCCGGAAAGTGGGCCCCAACGTTTGTCGTCGACCCAGAGTTGCCCGCCAGATGAATTGTCGAAATCCTGTGGCATCCAGACGAGGGGAGGATCAAAAGATGAAGGAGGTACGACGTTTTTAATGTCGATGGTTCCACCTCCAGGTTCCCACATGCCTGGAATGGAGTAGGTTTGAACCCAACCATAAAACCCATTGGGTCTTAGCAAACTTACTTTTGATGCTGGTGTCCACTGTCCCTGATTGTCGCTTGCAGTCGGTCGTCCGTCAGGAAGCATGCCCATCCCATTGGGTGTGCGAAATCCAGTGCAAAAAACTTCCCGACGTTTGCCGTCTGGCGAGATCTTGATGACTGCACCTGGGAGGGTTGAATCCGCGCCGTGACCACTCTTGCTGTAGTAGAAATTTCCCTGCTGGTCTGTTTGAAGGTCAAAGTTGAAGGCGTGGAAGTTGACAGAAACGTCCCTGTCCGCACTAAAACTTTCATGGAAATCTGCTTCTCCGTCTTGGTTCAGATCGTGCAACTTCACGATGCGATCTTTGCACGTGACAAAGATGTGGTTGTCAACAACTTTCACTCCAAACGGCTCGTATAGGCCCGCCGCAAACCGCTTCCAGCGAATGTCGGTTAGTTCATGGTCGATGCCGGAAGCAATCCATATGTCACCGCCGTAGGTCGACAGTGCCATGCGACCATCCGGAAAGAAGTCAAGTGCTGAGGTTCGAAACCAACTGTTCCACGGATTCGATTCTGGCAACGTCAGGGTGTCCAAGGCGTAGCCTGTTTGCTCCAAGCCTTGGTAACCGACAGTATGCAATATTTGCGGCCATCGCAGTGGGCCACCGGATGTCAGGCCCGAGAGAGTCGCTTCCGTTTTTCTGTGTGTGGCTTGGATCGAGGCCAGCCACTTGTTAAGCGACTTTGCATTGTACCCTCGGGCGCGATGAACAGTGATATTGCGACTTTGCCTATCTCCCGGGATCTTAAGGCAAAAACGACCCTTGTTATCGATTTCCCACTCCGCGTGTGCGGTGTCGCCGGTTACCGCCGCGGTTGTGTATTTGGCGATTTGGGTACCGTCGTATTGGTAGCTGATGATGAACGCGTTTTCCGCCGGATTGATCTGCCTTTTTCTGACCGTTCTGGTCGACGGTTCAATTGAATTCCAACCTTCACTGATTGAGCCGATTGTAGTGTGAATCGTGTTCTCAGATGATGTATCGGAAATCGGCTGTTCTTGGCCCACTGATAGGACCAACGGAACGCCAGCCATGATTTCCATCGTGTGCGTTAGTCCGCTATCTACTTGGGCTGGAACCTCGAGAATCTTCCGTTTGTCGATGGAGTAGCTTAATACGACCTCTTGGTTGTGGTTGTAATGTCCACCATAGTCCATCCAGTGTTGCGGCATGGGACCACGTGGTAGAAGATCAACTCGAGGATAGTCGAGTGAACCCTGATGACCCCAGCCCCAGCCGG
Organism: Pirellulaceae bacterium; assembly: GCA_022448645.1. The sequence goes on along the minus strand of JAKVBZ010000273.1, from coordinate 538 downwards.
AAAATGCTTCGATCTCTTTACCTGCCGGGACGACCGTGCCTTCACCGCGATCACGGATGTGTTGCGTTTGCGTGAGGTCAAGGTCACCATTCCAAATCGCTGCTTGATCCATGGAATGCAGGTCATAAGCAATGGTGGTGTCCCCAAGATCGACATTTAGAACGCTGCTGTATTCACGCCCCAGTTGTGAGGCCAGTGTGCTACCGTAATCACGTTGGATTTCAGGCTGCTCGGTACCATTACGTGTTCCCTTGGGAAGACTTTGCAAGTATTCCTTGTCGACTTTGAAATAGTCAGGGTTGGAGGGCTTCATGAATTGTTCGCGAACGTAGTGCACAACTTGGTATCGCTCTTTCGGCGTCAAGTGTCGCATCGCAGACATGAGTCCGTTGCCCTTTGATAATGTAGTGAACATCCGGAACGGATCAGAGCCAAACCGCATTTTGTCTGTTCCAAAAGCCCGCGCGGTAGGAAGCGATGGTGAATTACCATCGTTTCCATGGCAATTGAAGCAATAGCTATGGAAGATGCCTTTTCC
>JAKVBZ010000272.1 GCA_022448645.1 Pirellulaceae bacterium | reverse complement strand
CGACATTGATGCAATTCCCACTGCTGCCCAGCTTTCCAAGCCCTACACCGAAACAAGTGGGGGGACCAACATCAGCGATTACGAGATCGCAAAATCGCTCGAAAGTTATCTCGCCACTTCACCAGACTTTTCCTACACACTTGATCTGAATGCTGAATCTGTTCCGGGGCTCGATCCCATCGAGCAGTTTCTTTCCGTTGATAAACGCGGGCACTGCCAATACTTTGCGGCTGCCCTGGTCATGATGCTCCGCAGTCAGGGAATTCCGTCTCGGATTGTGGTGGGTTACAAGACTGATGAGTACAACGAACTCTCGCAGCAGTACGTCGCCCGACAATTACACGCTCATGCATGGGTCGAGGCGCTTCTTGATCGTGAACAGCTGGATCCCAACCGCAATATTTTTGGACAACCACCGTCCCAGCAATACTGGCTTCGACTCGATCCAACGCCGTCCGCCACGGCATCCGCTAATCAACCTAGCCGGGTCACGCAGGTCCTCGACGTGGCGCAAAACGCATGGGATGACTATGTTGTAGATATGGACCGAAGTCGTCAGGAAGCGTCAGTGATGGGACGAGGACTCGATCCCATGAACAGTTCCTATGACAGGCTTGTGGCCTGGCTCAGCACCAGCGTGCAAAACCTGAGAAATGGGGCTTTGCTCTCTGAAAATGGCAGGAACACGAGTATCTTTTCAGTACCGGCTGCTATCTTCGGGTTTATTCTTACCTTGATCGCCGTTGTTTTATTTCGGGTACCCCTGCCTATGTGGATCAAACGCCGCATGCAAAGCAAACGCGAACGCAAAACCATGCGCCCCTCAATCGACTTTTATGCACGTGCTCTGGACCAGTTATTGCGAATCGGCATCACACGTGACGCATCACAAACCCCAGCCGAAGTCTTGGCCGAGTTTGGTGCTCGGCCATTTGAATTAGCAACACGCAAGCAAACGGGAAGGATCAACGAGACATTGACGTTCTTGACGCAGCAATTCTACGTCAGGCGTTTTCGTAACACAGTGTCTGCTGCAGAACCCCATTCCTCCCCTCTTGATTCAAAGACAAAGATTGTCAATTCTCAAGCGTCAGGTGAGTCAATTGACCAGGCTTTGCGAGACCTGTCAAAAAACATCGACGAATTGATTCAAGAATCCTCTCGATCCAAGCCAACCAAATGATTGTGACCATTGACGGACCAGCAGGCGCTGGAAAAAGTACGATCGCGAAACAACTTGCAGAAGCTCTCGGCTTCCATTTCCTTGACACCGGCGCCATGTATCGGGCGATCACTCTGGGCGCCATCCGTAAACAGATCGACTTTTCGGATACAGCCTTGTTAATTAGCCACGCCCAGACTTCCACCATTGAATGGAAAGACGCCAGGCTGCTACTGGACAAAGATGACGTGACGCAGGAAATACGCTCACCAATCGTCACTGATTCAGTCAAGCATGTAGCCGACGTCACAGAGATTCGAGAAGCACTGTCGGAACAGCAGCGGCGTATTGCCGAGTGCCAGAACATTGTCACGGAAGGCCGGGATCAGGGTACGGATGTGTTTCCGCATGCTCAATGCAAAATTTTCTTGACCGCTTCGCCGGCCGAACGAGCCAAACGGCGGCACCAACAACTTACCGACGCTGGGCGACCGATCCCGATAGAACAGATTCTTGAAGCCCAGAACCGTCGAGATGCCGAAGATCGAGGGCGGCCCCGCGGCTCACTCAGACCTGCCCACGACGCAGTTATCATTGACACCGACGGCCTCACGCTTGAAACGGTCGTCGAAACGCTGCTAGACACGGTACGGAACAAGATGCCAAAGGTACCACACGAGGTTTCTGAGCATACAACTCGACCGTAAATACCGTCGTCGGCACTCCTGTCACTGGTGGCTACCTGAGTCCTCGAACCATATCCCCCAGACCTTGCCATAAAGATAAGACTGCAGATTCGATCTTGGCTGCAGTACCCAACGCATCGCCGATGCCCGGCATAGCGAGAATCAGGAAAACAAATAGCAAAAGCCCGCTGTAAAGTAGCCCGGAGTATCCCAGTTCATGACGAGCGGCCGATTTTCTTCTCGAAAAAACAGACCCAGATGCTGTATCCGGCTTGGTTAGATCACGAACTTGTCGCAGACCTATCTGGACGCGACCCTCGGGTGAATAGCGAAACCACTGGCTATCGACCTCCACAGTGCTCCCACCGTATTCGAGAATCCAAGGCTGGCCCATAACAAGACGTGCCACGTCCTGTTGCCTCAGCAAGACTGTGAACCCATCAATCGATATTTCCTGAACAAGGGCATCCAACCGACGTCGCCGACTGCGCAACACCGCCTCAGCATGGTCTTCATGCACAGCGCAACGATAATAGCCTGTTTCTTGTGGTTTAGTCATTCTGCGATTCATTTACTTTGACCAGTACGCTTTAACTTCGCGAAGGCCGGAATGCAACGACTGACTGTCCGCGTAAACCCAATAATGCAAACACCCCATTGAACCGTACCTCACAGAGTCAACTCAGGAGCGGATGCTCGGATAATTCACCTACAGAACACAAATTCTGGCCAAAATCAATCTGATGAACCACTCCTGTTGCCGTTGCGGTGCCCCGTAGGTCAGAAACCGTATGCCAGCGGCTTACGCCACCGATCGCATCCTCCGCTCTTGCAGTTAACCATTCACGCCGAAAGATGCATTGGAATCTGCACTCCATGTATCGGCTGTAGTTGGGATACCGAGCACGCATATAGAGCGAACCATCCATCACGACTAATACTGGGCCGTATGGCAC
>JAKVBZ010000271.1 GCA_022448645.1 Pirellulaceae bacterium | reverse complement strand
AGGTTATCCAGATGTGCCTTTCGTCCCGATCATGGAAGACGTCGACGGCATCATGATTCCGAGGCTTCCAAAGAAATCGGACTCCGTCGATGCAGGCGGGCCCATTGCCACAGATGTCGGCAACAAAGCGGCACGGGATACTGACAAGCCGACGCCGGGTGGGCAGATCATTATCCGCATGAACGCCGAGCCTAAGACGCTAAACCCAATTACGGAAACATCCTCGTACCAAACTTACATCACACAATATACCCATGAAGCCATGGCGGAAATGGATCCGGAGACACTGGAGTACAAGCCGTCAATTGCTGAAAAATGGGTTCGTGAAGACTCCGTCAAGCTTTCGGCTAATTACCCGGGGAAAGAAAGACGGATCGCTTTAGGAGACGCCGCACCGACTCCTGAACTGGAAGCTTCGCTTGAGGAAGACGGAAAGCTATCGCTCACAACGTCGGACAACGATGGCAAGCCTGTTGGCAACACCTGGGTCCACCTAAGCGCCATTGGCGAAGGCATGGAAGAGGTGCCCCAGAGTGGCTACCACCATTGGTCGGACGCCGCTGGAAAGTTGACGATCCAGGGAATCGTGGCAGGTAAGTACAAGATCATTGTTGGTGCTGAAGTGTTTGGCGGAACCAAGCAAGCAGAGGATGGGTCTCTGGTGGTCACCCCGCTCACACCCGGAAATCCCACCACCGAACCGTTGACCTTGGCTGCAGACGAATGGGTCGACAATCAGCGTGAAACCTATTTCACCTATTTCATGCGTAAGGACGTCACCTGGTCTGATGGCCAACCGATGACCTCTCGCGACATCGAATTCGCGTATGCGATCCTCAACAACGAATACGTTGACGGTGAGTCCCTTCGAATTTACTATCAGGATCTCATCGAATGTACGGCGATCAACGATCACGTCGTTCGGATGCGTTATCGCCAGCAATACTTCAAGGCCTGGGAATTCACTTACGGCCTGGCCGCCTATACTCCGGCATTCCACCAGTTCCAGGCCTTTTTCAAGGCAGATGGAAAGAGCTTAACGTTAGAGAAGCTGACTCCGGCTAAAGAAATAGCGCAGAAGAAGGTTAGTGCTCATGGTCAAGTCTTTGCGAAATTCTTCAACACGGATGACCGTTACAACCTCAAGCCGATGGGAACCGGCCCCTATATCGTCAACGACTGGAAGCGGACTGATCGTGTCGAACTCACGCGCAATCCAAATTACTGGAAGAAAGATGAGCTCCCGTACCTGGATAAGATCATTTTCAAATTTATCCCGGACTCGGTAACTGCTTATCAAGCCCTTAAGGCGGGTGAAATTGATTTCTATTGGAACATAACACCTCCGCAGTTCTTTGAGGACTTCGAACAAGAATCGGGCGGAACTAAGAGTAAGTATGTAAAAGCAAGCTGGTTCAGTCCTGGCTTTGGTTACATTGGATGGAATGCGCTGCGGCCACAATTTCAGGACCGACGGGTGCGCATTGCTCTTAAATTACTCTGCCTCGACGTCGAGGAATGGATCAAGATCAAGCTACACGGGGAGGGAGTGCAAATTGCCGGCAGCCAGTACTTTTTTGGCCCAGCTTATGACCACACCCTGGCACCTTTAGCACACGATAAAACCACTGCCCTGGACCTCTTGGCTGAGGCGGGCTGGCTTGACACTGACAATGACGGTGTGCTGGACAAAGATGGCAAGAAATTTGAGTTTGAATTCCTGCTTCCGCCCGGCAATCCGAGCGCCAAGGAACAGGCGGAACTCATCCAGGAGAAGCTGAAGGCGGCGGGTATCACGATGAGTGTTGAATACCTCGAATGGGCATCCTTCATCGACAAGGTAAAAGCCAAGGATTACGACGTCGTTCGTCTTGGTTGGTCACAGCCACTCGAGTCGGACCCTTATCAGATCTGGCACAGCTCACAGGCCGGGGCAGACAAACGGGGAAGCAACCATGTCTCCTTTGCTGACCCCCTTGCCGACAAGCTGATCGAGATGATCCGTACGACACTGGACGAAGAGAAACGCAAACGCATTCACTGGTCGTTCCAACGAATCATCGATCGAGAACAGCCGTATCTCTTTCTTTACACCTCGAAGGATTTCGGTGTATATGACACCAAGTTCCGTGGTGTCAAATGGTACCGAATCCGGCCTGGTTTTGATTTAACAGAGTGGTACATCCCCAAAGAGCTGCAATAGTAGCTATTGCCTAAGAACCGATCCGGAACGGATTCCGCATGCGTACCTATATCCTTAAGCGAATCTTGCTGATGATACCGACGTTTATCGGGATCTTGGTGATATCGTTCCTAATCATCAAGCTCGCGCCTGGTGATCCGGCATCTCAAAAATTTGGCGGGGCCAGTCAGGCAAGTTCCGGCATGGACGCCGCCCGAGGTACGGAAGCCGCTGAGAAGCGGTTTCGCGAGCGCTTTCATTTCGACGAACCGGTCCTCGTACAATTTGGATATTTCCTAAAGCGGCTTGCCAAGTTCGATCTTATTTACTTTCAGCAGGAAAAGCCGATTTGGCCGGACATGAAAGACGCCATGAAGGTCACTATTTGCCTGAACCTAGTGGTTTTTATGCTGATATACACCTTTGCCATTCCCCTTGGCATTCTGAGTGCTTCATTTCCAAATTCGGTCGGTGACCGGCTTTCCACCGTCACGCTCTTTATCCTCTACAGCCTTCCGTCCTTTTTCGTTGCTGAAGTCTTACGAGGCTACTTCAGCGACCAACAAGGTGCAATCTGGTTTCCCATCATGGGACTCCACGCAAATGACGCGGACAGCCTAACCCG
>JAKVBZ010000270.1 GCA_022448645.1 Pirellulaceae bacterium | reverse complement strand
ACGTAGGGGATGTCGTGTTATAGCCGCCGATTGCGAGATGGTCGAAGTCGAGCCATTCGACGGTGATCAGGCCGTCTGTTGATGAAATAAAACAACAATTGCCTGGACCAGCTGTAAGATTACTTGGGTTCCCTTCAAAAATGGATAGTCCACCTGTGCTGTTGCCGATGGCCACTCGGTCGGCGTGGACTGGAGCCACGTACGAACAAACAGCGAGGACAACACAAAACATGGCCAACGCAGCAATCAATCTTTGGCTTCTCATCATTCTACTTCTCCCTGGTTGAAAACAGTAAATTACAAAAGTCTTAGGAAATATTAGACTTCCTGATCATACAAACGAACACTCAGGCTATGTGTGCAACAGAGCCCATCACACCCCCACAACAAATGGGTTCATTACAAGTCGTCTTGTAATGCTTTATGGCGTCGAAATGTCATCCAAGAACAAAAAAAAGGTGTTCGAAGTATTCTCGCTCGGAAACCCAACGGGTTCTCTAGCGCGAAAACTTTCAACACCTTCACTAAAAGCTTTGTCAGTAGCGTTCTATAAAGCGAGAACTTAAATGGAATACGGTTTCATGAACCCGTGTTCAGACGGGCCACCAAACATAAAAAAAAGTACTTGGAAACGAGGTTGTTGGGCCAACGGCATCCAACCTGAATTTCCAGGTACTTTTTAAAACTTGCAGTAGAACTATTCCTTTCAACTAACTATTACAACTCGAATCTGCCAGATTGTCAAGTATCTTGCCTTTTATTCTAATTCTGCGGAAAGTCTTCTAGCGGGTAACAGCAGAAGCCTCCAAGTTCCTTGGTGCTTTCACGCATCGGCACTAAAGCTAGTTTCGATCATAGTTTAGGCCAGCCACACTAGGTGGCCCTGGCGACGGGCAAAAGTTCCATAGATCCAAGCTGACCGAGGTCCATGTTTACTGATCTCATGCTAAGGACGTGTAGCTCTCGTAGAACCTTGATGGGAGCAGCCCACACGAAGATCCTTTGCTGTGTTCAGGAGAGTAGTTTTTTCAACCTGCGGTATTTGCTCGGTCCGAACGATAGATCTAGATTGGGTGCATGAGTCATTCATCAATCGCTGTTGAGTTTTCGTAGATTGTTTTACCTGACTTGAAATATTCGGGTTAGGATTTGGTTTCATGAACATCCAGAGTCAGCCCCAGATCGTACCTCGGTGATTTCTATGAGATTGGTCTTTATTTCCGTGTCATGCGTTGTGTTGGCTCCAGGCATCGATTGCAGTCTCGTCCGGAGTCGTATGTCGCCAAAAATCCTAATCTCACTACTTCTGTTGTTGTGTTGGTCTTGCGGATTCAGCGCCGCCAGCCGCGCCGAAACGGTAGCAATCTGGCTGTTCGATGAATCGGTCGACTCTCAACCCGGTTCCTGGCTCCAAGATTCCAGCGGTAACGGTTACCACCTTGAACTGGGCGAAGCCCAACTCGTAGCTGACGGAAAATTCGGAGGTGGGCTGGCGTATCCGGAAGCGGTCGAGAAATTTGCAGCTCGGCGTCTTGGGGTACAGGGAACTCCACTTAACCTGGGCAACTGGGATTGGACTGTCGAATGGTGGCAGCGGCGCGACGCACCGGTAATGAAAGGACACGTCGATTGGATTTATCTCACGTGTGACAATGTCGTGCAGAACGTGGAGAAACAGGAGCAGTGGGAGTTTGGTTTCCAAAGCCAATCGCGGTTTCTGGGATTGGGCGTCTGGCATCACACGCGCGATTGGTTCAGTCAACCGGTTCGCTTAAACGTTCTGGCTGACAAATACGACGAAGTGCCTCGACTGGCGCTCATGCACGACGTGCATCCCAAGTTTTATGCAGGCGTAGATCCGAGTTTTCACCATGTCGCTTGGGTCTACGATGCGGGTATCAAACGACTCTATTATTTTGAAGATGGTGAGGGGCCCTTTTATGTTCGAGACGGAACCAGCGTGACGCCAGGCAATCAAATTCATGCCATCTACGGCATGATCGGTATGGGACCTCTCGACGAATACCCTTACGAGTACGACGTCTACAGCGAAACGGGAGACATTGCGCTGTACTTGGGAGGTGAAAATATGATCGGTCCGAATCGAGAGATGGGTGTCGGCATCAACAAGATCCCCAAGGGCTACGAATTCGCTCCTCGATCGCGTCAGGAACAGCGGGCGCGCGGTGTGATCGACGAAATGCGAGTTTCTCGAGCGGTCCGTTATCGCGAATCGTTTTCGCCGCCCCCCAGTTTTTCTCAGCGGCCGCTAGGACCCTGGTTGCGTCTATCCACCCGCCGACTGGATTTCATTAGCATCAAAGACCGTGCGTCGCCCGATTCGCAAACATTGACCATCCACAATGTGGGACACGGGAGTCTGGCGTGGAGTATTCGAGCTAACCAGCCGTGGATCCGTGTCACTCCAGATCGCGGGTCGGTGACGGGCGGCGAAGCGGTAGTAGTGTCTGTGGAGGTGGATTCGTCCGGCCGCTGGGCTCGACTTCACGAGGCCGAGTTAGTGTTGGACACGCCGGGAGCGGCGAGTCCACCGCAGACCATCAAGATTGGGCTAAGTGTGCAGTCCAGCCAAGAAAGTGTTTGGTTGTTTGATGAGCCCATCGATGCACCTCATCGATACCGCCTGGAAGATCAGTCCGTCAACGGTTTGGACCTGACGCTGGGTCCGGGCGGCGGAATGACTCCAGGTAAGTTTGGTGGCGGGCTCGATCCTCTGGGAGGCCATCAAGGCCAAGCGGCCATTCGTCGCTACATTGACCCAACTCATCTCAACCTGGGCCATTTTGACTGGACCTGGGAGTGC
>JAKVBZ010000027.1 GCA_022448645.1 Pirellulaceae bacterium | reverse complement strand
TGTGAGCAACCCCCCGGGATGAGTCCAACCAGTAACGAGTTGAGAGTCAAGGTCCGGTTGTAGGTCCATCATGTTCAACAAAAACTGACCGACTCGGCGGCAGGGTTCGACGCGTCCCGCCCGGCCGAAGGCGACTGCCGCGATGGTAGTACTGTCAAAATCAAACGCACCCTGCCCTGTGTCTCGCTCGGGGATGCCGGCAAATAGGCCTCCCGATTTGTCATGTTGAAAAGTGGCCGCGTAGTCAAGCCATCTTCGGCTCAACGTAAACGCGTCGGCTTCGAATGCTCCCCAGCCAAGCCACAGGGGCACATAGGCTTGCATGGCATCTCGGTTCGGCCCTTGTTTCAAAGGTGCGTCCTGGCTGACAAATTGTTCGTTGGTGACACGTAAAGCCCGTGCCGACCAGTCTCGACGCCCCCGAAAATTCGCATAGTGCAGCCAGGAAAAAAATCCATCTGCCGAGGTGTTCTGTTGCCAGCCTCCATCATTGGAGGACAAATGCTTTTCAATCCAATCGTCAAATTTATCTAGGGAGTGGCGATATCGTTCGATACGATCGGCTTTCCCGATGGAATTCCCGGGTGAACGGGCTGTTTTGAGGGACAGCTCATCATCCAATTGACGCAACTGTTGCATCGCGGTGATGGAATACTCAGTGACTGTGGAATACGACATTTTGCAGTCGCCACCGTAGCCAATGACCTGAAAACCGGCACGGCGGGCATCCAGGTAGGAACCAGTGAGAATGGCGGATAGTTTCCCCTGTTCACGGCAAGCCGTGATGACTCGTTCTACTGCTTTCATAAAAGGCGAGTAGGACCACAAGTCTTTCCCTCGCCACCCACAACTAAGGCTCAGGTCTTCGGGGCCAAAGAGCACCCCTGAAACACCTTCGACCGCCAGGATCTCTTCAACGTGTTCCAACCCATCTGCAGATTCAATTTGCGGAAAAAGCAATGTCCGTCGGTTCAGTTCTTCGACATCCACCTCATACATCCAGGCGCGAATACTGCCAGCGGTGGAGCGGGCTCCCAGGGGCGGGAAATACGTTGCTCGTACAAGCCGACGAGCCTCGTCGGCAGACTCCACCAACGGAACCACCAAGCCAGTGTAGCCAGCGTCTAATGACTGCTGAATCCAGTAGACATCGTGATTTGGTAAGCGAGCGAATGGTGTGATTTCTGGATCAGCCGCCTGCATGGTCCGCAAGAAGTTCACGCTGTCGAGCGCACTGATGGGTGCGTGCTGCAGATCGAGTCCCGCTATATCCATGTCGTTATCGTGGATGACGTGCTCCATGATGTTTGGTGACTGAGAAGCAAAAAACACACCGCCAGCTACGCGAGATTCTTCCAGCCGCCGATGCAATCGCGTCACGATGTTCAAAACCAACCTACTTTCAGTGAAAAAGGAAGACGGACGACGCATGACAGTCGACCACCACATCAAATCAAAACATCATGAACACCCCGGCCATGAACGTCGGCCCGGCGGAATGGTGATCGACACGTGAGCTGAGTTTAGTCGATACCCCAACCAGGTGGCATCGTGGTATCCCAGGCACGAATATGAAAAGCGATTCCTACAACCTCCATACGCAGTTCAGTGCCATCCTCGCCAAACGTCGGACGCGTTCGAATCACAGTCTCTTCACACTCCAACAGCGACGACCAAGAGTCTACCGCCGTCCTGCAAAAAGAAGTGACGAAGAGTCTAGCGAACCAGCAAATGCTGGCCAGTCAACGTATTTTTTTTCACAGGAAATAAACTCTTCGAGAATCGTTTACCAAGGACTTACAGCATACCATGTCGCCAATTCTACCGCATCGTCGTTGGTTGTCTGATAGCCTTCGGCTCACACATATTGACTCCTTTCGGCCATCGCCTTCTGCGGTTACGATGGTTGAGCAGTTTACACTCTGTTCTCAGCTTGAGGTACGCCATGCGTTTTCATTGCCTGGTCGTTTTCTTCTGGATGATTGTTTTAGAGATGGTTTCTACGTCGACATCACCGGCAGCCAGCATCATTCGGAAATCCTTCGGCACGACAAAAGACGGAAAGAAAGTGGAAATGTATACTTTGGAAAATGACAATGGAATGAAGATTCGTCTAATGACGCGAGGTGCGACGTTAGTGGCTGCCGAAGTTCCCGACCGAGATGGCAAGCTGGCAGACGTGGTTCTTGGGTTTGACGACGTGTCTGGCTACGAATCGGACAAGAATCAATATTTTGGCTGCACAACTGGGCGAGTCGCCAATCGGATTGCCAAGGGGCAGTTCGTCATGGACGGCAAGCAGTACAAACTCGCCGTCAACAACGAACCGAACCATCTTCACGGTGGCGGCGGTCCCTTAGCCCTCGACCGAGTGGTGTGGACTGCCGAACGGCTGAATTCGGAAGGTCAGGGGCAAACCATCACTTTTCGCTATCACAGCAAGGATGGGGACGAGGGCTATCCAGGAAATCTAACTTTGAAGGTGAAATATACGCTAACGGGCGATAACGAAATCCATATCAACTACACCGCCGAAACCGACCAAAAGACACCTGTCAATTTGACGAATCATACTTATTTCAATTTAGCGGGAGCTGGAGCAGAGACCGTGCTCGAGCACTCACTGCAAGTAAACGCCGATCTTTATACACCCTTCGATGACACAGGCATTCCCACAGGTGAAATTGCTAGAGTGGACAACACGCCGATCGATTTTAGAGAGCCGCGGCGCATTGGAGAACGGCTGGATCAACTCATTGATACTCCTCTGCAGGGGTATGACCACAACTATGTGCTCAACAAGACGACGGCGGCCGAACTATCCGTCGCCGCGGTGCTCCACGAGCCCTCTACAGGCAGAACCTTGACGGTTTCAACGACAGAGCCCGGCGTACAATTCTACACAGGCAATCATTTGTTTGGACAGGAAGGCAAAGGAGGACGAAAGTATCCGAAACGAAGTGCTTGTTGTTTGGAAACTCAGCATTTTCCGGATTCGGTGAACCAGGCCCATTTCCCTAGCGTTCTACTCACACCAGGGCAGACCTACCATCAAACTTGTGTATACGCGTTCTCTGTCAAATAGGCATGTCGTGCCAGTCGATAGCTTGGGCTCTCAGCCCTAGCCGTGTGCTTATGCCTGATGCCACTCTATTTCGACAATACGCTTTCTCTTTTTGGAGTGGGGTGCGGACCCCAATGTGAGGCACCTTCGGTTTTCACGGACCGCCCCACACCCATGACAGAACAACGATCTCACCCGTCTTCTGCTTAACGGCGTTAGTTAAACGGTGCCTTGAACGCTGAGGCCTGAAGAACACGGCTACATTACTGTGCTCTCTCGACGCCGAACGCCTTCCAAACGAAATGGTCGATTTCCTCATCGAGTCGAGATGAAAGTTTCTGTTGTGTGACGATCTTTTTGACGCGCCGAATTGCGGCTTGAGCCGTTCGGCTATCGTGCCGCGGCACAGGAAATTGAGTCACGTATTGGGTCATGAATCGACGGCGTCCAGCATAGAGTTTATTGTGAAATAAAGCGTCGTAATATCGACTTATCAGTGACGAGTTAGCGACCGCGAGAATCCAAAGTAACCAGTCCGGGTCGACTCCCGAACGAAGCGTCATCCAGTAACAATCGCCGTTCACAATTGCTCCGGTATTATCAAGAAAGAAACGAGAGTCTTCAGAAATATCTGGGTAAACGATCTTGGGTTGACTCCACTGGTCGGGTTGCTGAGGCACCCAAATCTCGTACCATTCGCGCTTGGCTTTCTGCAGATAGCGGCGGCGGGACAACCGTTTGCGGTACGATTCCAAGTACAGCTTGGCTCGAGGAAATTTATTGAGTTCGATCGGTCGCCGTTTGCCCCGCCACATATGATGAGGGTAAAGGACTCGCCGCAACGGTTCCTGCACCCTTTGTATCCATCGTCCCGCATCCTGGTGTGTCAAAAGTGGTTTTAGCAGTTTAGACTCGGGTTTTTGAGACAGGGGGAGTTGGTTCCAGTTACGCAGAAACACATCATCTGCGGTGGTCTTAATACCGACTCGGACGTGAACGAGTTGGCCAAACGTGTGTACGGTGTGTTCATGTACGGTGCGCAGCCAAGTTAACTGTTGGGGTGTCGTTAAAGTCCAAACAGCCCTGTCCCCCGAACGTCCTAATCTTCCTTTCTCAATGACATACTGCTTGCCGTTGGTGCAAACGTTTCCACGAATCCCTGGATCGCGTAACGCATCCAACAGGGATTCGCACGGCTTGGACGGGTTGGTTTCGTCGACCCGGGACCGCCGTTCATACACCCGTGCAAACGAACATGACTGCGTCGCGCTTGATGTAGATTTACGTTTCTTGGCAATGACGATCGCAGGAAGAACCGCTGCCGAAGGAAATAATTTCGTGTCTCCGAGATCAACGATCGATAGGAGCTGAAATTGGGTTTGGAGAAGTTCCCGCAGAGACTCTCCCGAGTTGGTGGAAAGGAAACGGTTGGATGTGAGCAATCCCAGTCTTCCGCCGACTGAAAGTGCGTTGGCCATCGCGGATGTAAACGCCTGATAAAGGTCCACGCGGCCTTGCAATCCATACTGGCGCCCCAATCTTTGAGCTTTATCTGCACCAAGGACTTGCGTGCGCACGTAGGGTGGGTTGGCGATCACCATGTTGCATGGCTGCGGGGGTGCTGCCGACAGATTTTGACCAGCAGATTGGCTCTTCATGTCCGCTTCGAGAAAATCGCGGCAGTGCCATTCGCATGGAACGCGGGTGAGTTGAGATAACGTTCGCCGAGCCGTATCCAACGCACCTCGGTCAGTTTCATAGCCAATGATCCTGGTTTGCTGCAAGCGACCAGGCGAAAGTGTACGGCACATCGCTGCCAGCAGGGCACCGTCACCACACGCCGGGTCTAATACTGCGAGTGGGACTCGACGGCTGGGAAGATGATCGGCCAACGAACGCGCCAAAAAATCAGCCAGCGGACGCGGTGTATAGTGAATCCCGTGTTCCTTCGTTGCCGAAATGGTCATCGTTCCATCGAATGAGTGAAGAAAACTTTCTTAGAGCAATAGATCAAGGTGCTGGTTAAGTTCGTTAGATTGAACCGTTTTTCGAGGGAGCGGGCCAAACACCGAACATACAAACGCGACGCACAAACGATTTAGTTCCTCGGCTGGTAACCGACACACTTACTGTCGATTCGTGCATGGATGTGAGTAAAAACGTGCTTCACGGCGTTGGCAGCCATTTCACCGTCGATGGCAACCGTTCGCTCCTACTGATCACCTTGCAACGTCGACAGATATTCCAACAAATCTGCCGCTTCTTGCGCTGTCATGTCGCTTAGTAATCGCTCAGGCATGATGGAACGATCGAGGGGTTGCACCTCTTCCACTTCCGTCTGGTCAAACTTCAATGTTTCCAGTCGAGCGTTACGTACAACAAGTGTTTCTTCGTCTCTCTCCACGATTAAACCGGTGTACGATTTTCCGTCGTTCGTCAAAATCAAATGAGGTACGTGACTAGGTTCCATCTTGCGACTTGGTTCTAGGATATGTAACAACAAATCAGGCTTCCGGTATTTCTTGCCGATTTCCCTTAAGTCAGCACCCAACGACTGGCCGTTTTCGTCCGGTGCGTGGCAACTCCGACAGCGGCTCGAATCACTCTGATAGATCAACTGACCACGTGCCGCATCTCCTGTAAGATCCAAAATAACTTCGGGACTTATGTTGTCACCCAAGGTCGGACGTCGTTCGGACTCCGGTATCATGTCCTCGAATAGCGACCGAACCGTGGGTACGGGCGATTGTCGGCTCTGATTGATGATACGTTGTTGAAGCTCTGCAGAGACGCCGTCCACATGGATGACCGCGAGCAGGGCCAATGCACCGCTGGTTGTTTCTAGAAGCTGTGCGATGGCTTTGTCATCTTCTGCGGCCGAATCAGCGTCGGAGCTATTCAAGACAGCGACACTTGCCAGCTCAGAATCTGAAAGCGACGTCATTTCTCCGTCAAGCGACTCAATCCAATCATGCATCAACGCGAAACCATTTGGGTCTACCACGCGCGAACCCATATACGGCATGCGGGCGTTGCCGAGTTTCCCCAGACGATACAACACGATCGAGCGATAGGGATCTCCAGGCGCAATCAGCCTCGGATCTTCCATATTAAATTTTCCGATTGACGGTTCATTCAGTGCTTTCGCGGCGTCCAGCGAGTAGTGACGACGCAGGTAAAACATCGTGATCGATTCTCCACGAGGGTTGTGGCAGATGCCGCAGTTCATGTCCAAATAGGAGCGGGCGCGATCGTTCAGCACATGGCCTGGGTCATGAGGATCGACGAGTTGGGATTCCGTTTTCATTCCCTCTCGAGGATTTCCAGCAAACACCTCCTGGGAAATCAACCAATCGAGCTGAGGCACTTCCAATCCACTGACGGCAGTCGTGCGATCTAGCTGGTAAGGAGTGAATCCATGGATAGAGCCGGATCTTTCTCGGTGACAAAACATGCACTCCGTGCGACTGACGATGTTCCAGGATTCATGAACAGGAGAATCCGCCCCGCTCCCCTGATGAGGCAACGGAAATGTTTCTCCACTTGACGAAACCAGCACCGCATTCGATTGTTCTTCATTCCAACGGTAGCTGTAGCCCCGCCAGCTTCCGTCTTCGCGATGCAATAGTCGAGTCTCGAGGCGTACGGGATCCATTCCTGGTACTGGATATAAAATAGTTTGGGCAAAAACTGTCCCCTCGGGAAACGACCAGGACGAACCATTGCTGGAGACCTGGACAGCGATCTGCGACTCTCCGGGCAGCGCCAACCACCGTGTAGCGTGAGCACCATCCATCCACGGCTCGACCACGACGTCGTAAGGAATAACACCTTCCGCAGGCTGTAAGCTGGGCACGTCTGCAAACAAACCGGTGGATGCCAAGTCTTGTGGGAAGGATACCGATTCGTCGAGTGACGAAGAAGGAACCAGGCGAAATGTACGGCCGGTTCGGTCGTGGTCCATCACCAGAATTTCACCTTCCGTCGTTTCCATAAAAGCGATGATGCATATCGACGAGGTTGCCAGATGGCGATGTTGCGGGACGCCTGAATCGTCCATTTTTATGGCCCAAATATGTCCCGTTCGGTAATCTCCATGGACAAACCAACCTTCTAGATCGGGATATTTCTTGCCGCTGTAGACAATGCCGCCGGTGATGGAATTCGCCTCTGAGCGGTTGTAGTCTTTAACCGGTGGTTGGATAGGGGTTGGTCCTGAGGTGACTTCAGTACGCAAGCGTTTCCGTCCTTCCATGATCGGCCATCCATAATTTCCACCGCTGGAAACATAGTACACCATTTCCCAGGTCTCCCAGCCAACATCGCCTACCCATAACTTGCCATTCGAGCGATCAAAATCCATCCTCCAAGGATTTCGAAAACCGTACGCCCAAACTTCGGGTCGAGCAGTTTCCGTGTTCACAAAAGGATTGTCGGGAGGAATGGAATAAGGAAGATCTCCCTCAGGTGTGTCAACGTCAATGCGCAACACGGAGGACAACAGATTCGAAATATCCTGCCCAACGTCGTTGACATCTGGCGGATTCGGACCCACGCCATCTCCTGTAGACAGATACAAATAGCCATCGGGACCAAAGCGAACACACCCACCGTTGTGACCACTTGCCGAGTACGACAAATATTTGACTTCGCTTTCAGCTTGTATGACCGGCGGATTGTCGGTGGTAACATCAAAACGGGACAGCCAGGCAACATTTTCCTCCGGATTCTTGTACGTGACAAATATCTGTCGATTCGTTGAGAACTCGGGATGAAAAACAAAATCGTAGAGGTTCGTTGCGGGAAGTGGGTTATCGGTGGTGACGGGTGCTTGGCCTCTCGCTGGCGCCGGTGGTCGAACGGAACTGTTCGCAAACAGGTCGATCACGAGCGCGGGATCAGCAACGGGGTCATCGTCGTCAATAGAGTAGATACGTCCACATAACTCTCCGATCAAATACTGCTTCGTGCCGGGAATCTGCTGGATGGTGACAGGCGCATAGAAACACAGTCCGTCAAAGACTTCCTCAACTTCATAGGGCAGTGGAGGATCTGGTAAGCCCTGTACCTTCGAGGTTGTCCAGGGGGAGCGGGGCTTCGTGGAGGCGACAGATTCAGCAGCGCCGGCATCCGCCCGGTCCGGCAAGGCATTGTCATCCGCCGACACAACGTCCTCTGGTTGCTTTTCCTGCTCGGTAGGTTCCGCGGACTGTTCAGCTTCGTTGGCGACTGCGTTCGTTTGGTTGTTGTTGCCCGTTGCCGGGTTCAATGAAATCTCGTCGTCTGACCGTTCCTGTGAGGGTTGTTGAGCTGGAACGTCCTCGCTAGATGAAACGGCATTTTCTGAAGCTGGTACGTCTGTCGCTTCATCTCGGCTAGTCGAGTCCATCGAAGCCGTATCGTTCGTATTGTTCGTTCCCTCCAGTTGCTGCGGTTTTGTTTCCGTGGGATTACAGCCTGCGAGCACTAAGCATAACAACGCGAAAAAGTAGAAGTGGCGCATAAAATTTCTCCTAGATAGTATCTGGATACTATTTTGCGGTAAGTCGTTACATAGTGGAAGAGGACAAGTTAAGTTTGGCAGTAAGAGGTGTTGGTACTGGTTGCAAAATGGTACATACTTGCCCAGACCACCGTGGGCGGGTTGATATACCATTTGCACGAGACAAAATAGCACATGAGTTACCTTGATTGGCTATTGGTCATTTCCATCAATGGCTCGATTATTCTGATCGGCTTATGGTTGGCTCGTGGGACCACCACCTCCGCCGATTGGTTCCTGGCGGCCAAGCGACTACCGTGGTGGATGGTAGGTTTGTCGATGTTTGCCACTGCGGTGGACAGCGGTGACTACGTGGCTGTCGCAGGAGGCGCCTACGATCAAGGCTTGGCATATATTTCCGCCTGGTGGCTGGGACTGGGAGTCGGGTGGTGCCTGGTTGCCTATGTCGTATTCGTTCCGATGTACCGCGCCGGCATGTTCACAAATGCTGAGTATTTGGAATACCGCTTTGGTCCTGTTGCGCGTGTGATTAGCGTATTGATCCAAATTCAATCGCGCACCAACGTGTTAGCCAACGTGGCTGTTTCTCTGTACCTGGTCTTCAGCATCCTGACCGGTTGGGAGGAGAAAACATGGTGGATTGTAGTAGCGATTGCGACAGGAGCGGGACTCTACACAGCCGCAGGAGGTCTAAGGTCCGTAGCCATTACAGACTCACTGCAGTCTATCGTCATGCTGTGTGCGGCGGTTGCTCTTTGGTGGACCGTGTGGAGTGCCATAGGAGGCTGGGTTGGTCTTGAGGATACCCTGGCAGAACATGTAGCAGCCGGTCGCCTAACTGCGGCCAAAGCAACAGCCACAACTCATATCGGTGGCTACGATCATCCTGATGTACCAGCCGCATTGGTCGTGTTTGGCTTTGTCATTGTGCTGTCATCCTACTGTGTCATCAACCAATCACAGGCCATGCGATTGTTAGCCGCGCGTAGCGTGTGGGATATGAAGCTAGCCGCCGTGGCAGCCGGTTCCGTAACCGCCGTGGTCATGTGGTTCAACGTTACGTTGGGAATTCTTGGTCGTGCTGTTGTACCAGATTTAGAACGAACTGATGCTATCTTTCCCACGCTGATTCAGCAGTTTTTACCGAACATGCAAGCCGGTTTGTTGGGTCTTGTTGTCGCTGGTCTGCTGGCTGGCGGATTGTCGACATACGATTCAATCGGATCGGCACTAGCTTCTGTTTTCACGCGGGACGTGTATGCGAGATTCCTAGTACGGTCAGCCGACGATCGTCATTATCTTTTCGTCTCGCGCATCGTTACGGTTGTCGTCATCGCCATTTCGTTCGCCTACGTTCCACTTTTGGATCAAGGCATGGTATCGTTCTATATGAAATTGGCCGGCGTTGCCGTGGTGCCATTGTTTGTGGTTTATCTGATGGGAGTCCTTACGCCCGCGGCTCGCTGTTCTGCTTCGGTGGGTTTAATCGTCGGGATCCTGTGTGGAATCACCCGTTTTGCGGATCCACTGTTGACACGCATAGGCTATGGTGAGTTGCCTGTGTGGTGGACGAATACCTGGTGGGGATACCTATGGAGTATCATTACTACCGTGTTGGCCATGGTCCTCACCAGCATGTTTGTGGGGTGGGCTCGACGAGACGATATTGCTGGACTGACGTTTTTTACAGCTGGCGACAAACTGCTCAGACATCACACCGTTACAGGTGGCGTGTCGCCTGAAAGCTGGCTGGAGAAATCACGTTGTGAGTTACCAGTGGGACCGGAGTTTCCGGACGTACAGGCAGGACACATGGGGTTGGCCAAAGTGCTTGCCGTGATCCTGGCAGCCGCCATGTTATTGGTGCTTGGTTACCTGAATTTGTATTTATTTTGGTGATGGTGCGTGCGTGTTGCTCTCTGAGAGTTACTGGTAGTTCGGAGCGTTCGTGAATATGTCAGACAAGTTGAAAACAAATTGATCTCGCCACTTGGCCCCCTGCTCGAATGCCGATTTCATTGGCGCTCTGCAAGTGCATTCCAGCCCAGTCAAGCATGTTGGGCAAGCGATTTCCATGGTTGTAGCAGAAAGGGCTCAGGCCTTTCGGTTTCGCCAACTTACACCGACGCCAGAGGCCCGCGCAATACAGCTGTAATCCGTCTTCACACCGTCGCAGGACCCCAGAAAACGGTTGATGTCAGCCTGATCGCAGCGAAGGATCTCGCCAAAAGGGATAAGCGCAACGATTCTTCTATCGCTACACTTCGTTAGAATGATAGTCCTTAGAATTCTGCCACAGGTTGACTATCGCGACGGTCTCCAAGTCGCTGATAGTTCATGTAGTCGATGCCCTCGTCCATGAAGTGAACCGAACCATCCGCCATGGCAAAATGAGCTCCTCCCGGATGGCTTGATTTGAAGCCATTGGCCACCTGGCTACTCAAATGATGATTGCATTCACAGCCTGGGCTTGGTGCTCCGAGCGACGAAGTCCAGCAGGAATGATCGGGACACGTGTCGTAGTTCAGCGGCGCTTGCGTGCCCGCCATCATGCCACCATCACGCCACCAGCCAATCATTTGAAATGATGAGCATAATGGTCGAATCTCTCCGACTGCGATGGTATTGGAAGTTCCGTCAAAAATATCACGGAAGCGCACTGTTGCCGCCCAGGCCCCGAAGACGCCCGACATTTCTTTGTTGTTTTGCGTACGAGCTTGGATGGCCGGACCCGTACCAAAAGTATTGCCAGGGTAAGAACAGTCGGGTGAATTGAATTCGGCTTGAGCTCCCCAGCTTCCGGAATAATTGGCCATGCCCCCCGGTGGCAGATAATGCCAGTCAGGAGACTGCGCGTTGGCACTGTGGAGATCGTCGCTGGGGCACAGATATTCTGACAACACCGTCTCGTACAGGAACCGGCCATCTGGATATTGTGAAGTTTCTGCACTTTGATGCTGTGTGAAGTCAATGAGCTGGTACAGCGCCAATTGTTCGATAAAAGGCAAGATGGCCACCAGCATGCTGCCGTGTTTTGAAGGTGAAATCGGTTTGCCATCGGTCGAGTAACCCGCTGGAAAACTGCGATGAGCACTATGGTAATTGTGAAGGGCCAAACCGATTTGTTTTAGATTGTTCCCACAATGTACACGGCGAGCTGCCTCGCGTGCAGCTTGAACTGCAGGAAGCAGAAGAGCTATCAAAATGGCAATGATGGCGATGACGACCAGCAATTCGACGAGAGTAAACGCCCGGGACTTGCGAGGTGTGATCGTGCCGGCCTGCATTTTTGCAACTCCCCAAATTTGTCGCGTTGAACATTCGTCGCCATCCCCTATATCTGAATTGTAGGTTGCATTTCAGGTATTGCGACGATTTTGTGGTGTGTTTCGGTAGGCGAATGGCATAAAAACGGCCCAGACTTTTCGGTTTAAAAAAGGCATCGGACGTCCCTAGGAGAGACAAAATCCGTGACATCCGCTCTCTCCGCAACACCTTGGTTTCCGGCTTACCGTCACACAACATCCCGCCGGTGAAGCAGCGACTGTCGTCCAGCCTTAGAATCAATTTCCCGAACGGTTAATAGAAATACAGAGAAGGCCTTCCAAGGTAATCACACTTCGTTCTTAAAATGGCTCACACTTGTCCTTAATATGACAAACAGCCTTCTCGATCAGCAGGACGACCATGGCGAGGCAACGTCCGGCAACAAAAACCGTTAGTCCAAGACCTGTATTCGAGAGTGATTCTAGTGGTGACTGCGACCCGAAATTGGAAGGGTCATGAGAAGTCGTCCCACGACAACTGGTGGTGCCGCAATTTTCGTCTCGGCCTACATGGCAAATACTTCCCAACGAAGAGTAGGTGAATCCCCTGAGTAGTCGTTTGGAATTCTTGCCCGAACGGTTTTACCGTAGCCGGAGCATTATGCCACATTGGTCCCTGGCAATTTGGGTACAATTTCCTCTGCGAGTACCTGCAAGCAATTCTTCCACTGGTCGACGTCATCGAAATCATGCTTGACGAACAGTAGCGTGCCGAAACCTCCAGTAACCTCCCACAGTTCTTCTAGTTGTTCGGTACACGATTTCTTGTCGCCGATAATGCAAAGCTTCTTCAACATGTATTCCACCGTTGCATTTTCGTCGGGCATATCCGGATGGTCTTTCACTAATTTCAACATCTCAGCTTTTCGCATGAGGGTCAGCAGGTAATGAAGGGATTTGCCAAAGGAACTATTGAGACAAAACTCCCAGGCTTCATCGTTCGATTCACCAACAAAGATACTACGGGACACCCGCCAGATGTCGCGACTTGGTTCCGGTAGTCCAGCTGTTGCCGCACCTTGACAGTAAGTCTCCCAGTGTTTGGCAACCGTATTTTGATGTACGAGATTTGTTGATATGGGAAAGTAGCCACGTTGTCCACCGATGGCACCTCCTTTAGAGGAGGCCCCCATCAAGGTCATGCCAATTGGAGGGTGAGGTTGCTGGTAAGGTCTAAGCGGATAACCCATCCGCAAATCTTTGTTGTGACTCTGCATGTCGATTTGCCAGAATTTCCCGTCAAACTTATACGGAGGATCTTCAGTCCAGAGCATCAGGATGATTTGGAGAGACTCTGCGGTCATTTCGGCTTGAGTCTTTCCGTCTGGCAAATTGAATAACTCCCAATCCGTCGGTACGCCCCCCTGCCCAAACCCCCAGTACACGCGTCCATGAGCTAGATGGTCCAGCAGGGCGATACGAGCGGCTACATTCGCCGGATGATGTTGAGGAAGAATCGAGACACCGATCCCCAATTTGATGTTCGTCGTGCGTGCAATCAGATTGGCCATGAACACGTCGTTCGCTGTAATGGGCTCCCATTCCATGGTCACATGATGGCCACACCAGGCCTCGGTGAAGCCAAGTTCTTCTGCATAGATCACAAAATCAACATCTTCGTCGAAGCACTCGGTTCGAGGTTTTTCGGGAGGATGAAGCGGCATAAGAAAAGTGCCCAGTTTCATTTATGGAAGTCCTTCCATTGTGTCTACGACGACAAACCTGTGCTTCGTTCTCGTGACAGGCTCAAAAAATCCCTGTGAGTTCACACGTGAACATCACTCACGACCATTCAACCACAAAGCCAGCTGTTCGATGCCACGAAAACGTTCGCATCGTCATACAGACACATCCCCATTGAAGCGGCCGACGATTTCAGCAGTTTACATGCAAAATTGCCGAGACAGTAGTGGCTTGCGGCAAATCCAAACGCACTCAAGGACATCAGTCCCTGCGCGAACATTCTTCTACCAACAGAAATTCTTCTACTAACAGAAATACGGACCAGCTAAGGCAAAGATGGACCCAACTTTTTAAGAAACCACGCGTTGTTCACGATGGTGCATTGTTTACCCGGAACCGGCTGGCAGCCTGCAATCACGACGATTGAACAAAAAACAGAGGTGATTGCTCTGATGATTTCATTTCGTTCTCTCCACGTAGCCCATAGACCGATAAAAGTCCAGAGCTGCTTCCCATTCCGTCACCGACTCTAGCTGAACCTGTCGCCAACCGAGTTGCCAACAAAAAGATTCCAGGTGCGACATCAACAGCCGCCCCACTCCACGACGTCGCCATGCGGATTGAACCATTAGCCAGTGAACCGCGGGCTGATGGCCACGCCCTCGGTCAGCCAACGTCACCGCCCCGACGAGCTGTGTCGTGTCGACAGTTTCAGCGAGCCACATTCGTGTCGGGTTCCACCACGACTTACAAAGAAACTGGCGATCAAAATCGCTCGCACTCCATGGTCGTACGGGTACCGCCGTTTTAGCGAAAACGTCTGTGCGCAGCCGCAACCAAGATTGGATATCTTCTGAATCGCGAAAATTGCGCACGTGGACCGCTGGGTGCCACTCGATTACCGGTGACGTTGTTAACTTCTTGACAAGTTGAACGACCACATGCAGGCCTGTTGCCAACAGCGCCATCACGCCATTTTAATAGATTCGTGAGTATCGAAATCACGTCGACGAATCGGTGACCGCCCAGCCAAAGGAACCGGCGATGAGACGAGTTCTCGGCCCATGCCGTCAAGCTTAGGACTGCACGGCAAATGAAATTAGCTAATATGGGCTCCTTGAGTCTCCACGTAGACAGAGTACAACGACTGGCTCGCTGTCATGAACAGCCGATTACGTTTTTGACCTCCGAAGCAAACATTGCCACAAATTTCAGGCAAGCGAATTTGACCAATTCGCTCGCCGTCAGGTGCAAAGACATGGACACCATCGTAGCCTGGGCCAACCCATCCAGCACTGGCCCACACATTTCCATCAATATCGGCTCGAATACCATCGGCAAAACCAGCCTTGCCGTTTAATTCCATGGACGTGAATTCACGGCCGTTCGCCAGTCGTTTTCCATCCACAATCTCCCAGACCTTGATATTCTTGGGGGCATCAGGATAATGCGACGCGCCAGTGTCGGCCACATACAGCTTCGTATAGTCATGAGAAAAGCAGAGGCCGTTAGGCTTGTAGATATCATCTGTGACTTTGTCGATCCGACCGGTATTTGCATCAATCCGATAAACAGCCTCTTTTAAAAGCAAATCGCTTTTATGGCCCTCATAATTCATGAGGCTTCCATATCCAGGGTCTGTAAACCAAATCGCTCCATCATCCGGATGCACCACCGCGTCATTCGGAGCATTGAACGGTTTGCCTTGAAACTTGTCGGCGACCACTGTCACTTTGCCATTGGGTTCATAGCGCACGACACGGCGATTTCCGTGCTCGCAAGCAATTTGTCGACCTTGATAGTCGAACGTGTTACCATTGCTATTCCCCGAAGGATGTCGAAAAATACTGACGTGTCCGTCTTCTTCTAACCAGCGCAGCTGCACGTTGTTCGGAATATCGCTCCACAAAAGGTACCTACCGACTCCGTTCCAAGCTGGGCCTTCGGCCCACAGCGTTCCGGTGTGCAATCGCTGAATGGGTGTGTTGCCAAGCTTGTATTTATCGAAGCGCTTATCAAGGCTAACGATATCAGGGTCAGGGTAACGTACTGGTGCGGCACCGTCACCAAACTCTCGGGCATGCGCAACACTGCTACTCAGCGCCGCAGCAGCAGCTCCTAACCCAAGACAAAATTGACGCCGACCGACGGCAGGATCTGTCGACTTTTGCGATGAACTGTCTTGTGTGAGATGGTTCTGCGGCAAAGTATTCGTTCGCAGATTTTGCTGTGGGTTCACTTGCGTCATGAAAAACTCCTCCCGGTATCGTGGAAATGATTCCGTATCATGCTGCACAAAAAGCTCACATCGTGCAAGTAGATGTCTGCGTGGCAACCAAATGGAACTGCATGCACACCACTAGAACAGCGAGAAACCACACGTTGTGACATCCTGAGAATCGCCAAGGACCGCTGATGTGGAATCTCACAACGAAACGATTCGGGCGTTGAGAATCCCACGAAGAACACAGCTACCGCGTGGTTCCAGACGTTCCACTTTTTACGAACGGTGAACAACTCAACGCCGATAGACAGATTTTTCGCGGTGGGACGTAGACCCGTCCCCAAAATCTGGCAACGCTGGATCCTGGCGAGAAGAGCGGCGTCGGCCGAATGCACCAAACGCCAGATCAACCGCCCACATTTCGGAATCAGAAGTCGTTACCTGCTGAATTCCCTCCTGCACCCCAGAATCAAAATAAACTTCTCTCGGTGCCTGCCGGTCATCAATAGGCACGGTATCACTAACAGTGGAAGCAGTCGACACTGGACTCGCCACACGCATCGGCGCCGTTGAAGCCCCAAGGTATCCCACAGGTGCAAAATTCGTCACCAACATGTTGAAGTCAACAATATCCACATCACCGTCGCCGTCAAAATCCCCTTCAGCCCAGGTTTTCTTCACCAGCCCCAACGGGTCAAAATGACGCACCAAGCGTGTGAAGTCGGCGATATCCACATCCGTATCCAAGTCGGTGTCGCCAAACCTCTTGCCTAAGATATTTGTGACCAAATGGGAAACGTCATTGGCGTCGTTGTCACCATCATGGTCCAGGTCGAACACGGGGTTGTCCGTTTCCAGGTTTGCATAGGCCATGTCGATATCCTTGGCGTCAACCTGTCCGTCATAGTTCACATTCCCGGTGACCGCAGGTGCCACCTGAATATCCAGAGACCAATCCACCAACGTGCCAGTCAAACCATTTAACGTGTCATCATTAACATGCAATTGCCACACCCCATTGGCAGTTTCGCCACGGTAACTATCCAAAATTCCTTCCGGCTGAAACTGCCCAGAAAAAGGAGCCGTTCCTGTAACTATCGATGTGTTAGCCTGGTCATCAAGCGTCGTGTAGCGTAGATCCCTGCCACCGACATCACTCAACAACTCGACCACCGTCCCCGTGGGGCTCTCCAAGAGGATATCCAAGTCATCGATTTGTTCGTGTAATAGGTGCAGCGACACATCCACGTCAATCACCGTACGGGCTTCGACGATGTTCAAGCTAAACGACAGCGACTGCCCGTCTGGCAACGCCGCGTCGACTGCGGTGAATTGCCCATCTCCTCCAAATGCCAAATATCCCACACTTTCAGAAGTGTGCGTCGTTTCCGTATCGTGTGTTGTGTCCTCTTCGACTTTGACATCTACGTTCGTAGCGGTGAGATTCTGGTAACGCAAGTGAGCGTTATCGATACCATTCCTGGTGAACACCGAGGCAATGAATCGTGGTGCAGTTGCATAGGGTTGTTGAAAGCCAAGCGTCTCAAAATTATTCCTGACCACCGTCGCTGTCGCCAGCGACTCGAACAACAGGCCATTCCAGCTACCCTTACCAGGTTCCAGCGCCAAATATCCCACGGTTTCGGTGACATGTTGATTCGTCACGGCTTCTTCCTGTTCCAACGCCACTTGAAAACTCGCCATTCCAATACCGTCTTGGCGAGTCTTGAGAAACGGCAGTCCGTTGGTCGTTTGAGGCTGGCTCAGGATCACAGGATTCGTGCTGAATGGCGTAGCAAACGAGACCGTTTCTAAGCTCGGAGACACCACACGAATGCCTACCGTCGCATTCGTGTCGATCGTGCCAGCTTCTAATCGTGTCCCGTTCGGCAGAACATGATTACCGGCTTCGACAACGACATAGTGCACCGTCTCTCCAACACCATGTATCCCGTTCAGGTTGGACGGCTCAGCCAGGAATAAGTCAAACCGGTCCGCTTGCACGTTCGCCACTCGCGCTACGGCCACGTCGGTGCCAACAAAGGAGACGGACTGTGCCAACACGACGGGGTTCAGATAACTCTGCGAAAGAAGGACAGTCTGCACCGCATGCGTTGCCGTGGTGATTTGTCCCACCTCGCCAATGGGATTCACCGGCGTCGGAAATTCGGCAGTAACGGCGCGGTCAAACACTCCGGGGTTAGGCGGAGCCGCTGACCAACTCGAAGCTTCTCCGCCCCAAGTTGTAGAAGTGTGACGATGCAGCGCGTCGCCGTCTCCGTCAGCAGTTGTCGGCCAAGGAGTTGCGTCATCATAAACGATTTCATCTTCCACAAGTCGTGGAATCATACCTGACCCCTCAACAGGAGAAACACCCGGACGTTGCATCTCGATACGGTCGAAGTTGTTACTCAACTGACCCGCATACGGTCCCACGATGTCTACAGACGGAGCGATCGAGTAATGCATCCGGAACGCCGCTAAACGACTCGCATTCTCCGGCGACTGCGGATCAAACGGGACTACGAGCAGCAATGCCCCTGGAGCCAGCTCGCTTGTTGCTGCGAATTCGAAATCGATACCTCCGCGCAATCTCCAGTCATCCAGAACCACTACGTTCGATGTAGGATTGTAGATTTCGACGAATTCCAAATCCTCAGCAGACACGTTTGAATCCAATTGCAGTGCCGCGGTGGACGGACTGGAGGGGTGATACTGGACTTCGCTGATAACAAGTGGTCCGACACGAGGTACCGAGTTTTGTGTACCCAGCGTTTCGGTGAGCAGCGGAATAAACCGACCTATCCCATTGGGGAAACGACCGAATGTTTCGCCGTTTGAGGCTGCTTCGAAATGCACATCGTCGATGATCCACGGAATTCCCGAACCACCTCCATCTGGTGCGAACAACCACACGTCGTCGCCTGCAGAACCGCTCAGCGCAAAATCATCTGGTGCTGGCGCCAACGGCGTAGGATTGAAATCCCCTTCGTCAAAAACGAGATACTGGCCGGGATTCAAGGTCGTCCCGGCTGGGATTTCGTATTTCAAATATTGGTTGGAGGAATCGCTTAAGTACCACCCTCCCAGGTTCACGATTCCTGTCGACGTATTCAATAGCTCGATGGAGTCGGACCTGACAACCGGTGACGTAGTGTTCGTCAAAACCTCGTTGACAACAACCCCCAAGGGACCAACTCCGGCGGTTCCCGGCGAGCCTCCGTACTCAGTACTCCCTCGCCAGTGATACCATTTGCGGTAATCGGCGTTGAGCGTCGTATTGACGTCATTCAACTCCAACGTACCTCCATGCCCATCAGCACGCTCTGGCCAAGGATCATTGTCATCGAACGAAAAATCGACAATGTCCGTGCCCGTGGCGTCTATCACCTTTAACTGCTCCCCAGCATTGCTGAGCCCACCAGCGGCAAAAACCCCGGCTACATTGATACCAGTCCCATACCGCGTTTCAAACGCGGCCTGATTTTTGACAACAACTACTCTTTGACCGGGAACCAGCACAACATTACCGAAAGTGAAATCAATTCCGTCGGTAAACTGAACATTGTTCAGGTTGATAGCGTTACCACCTTTATTGACGAACTCCACGAACTCATAATCGTCGTTATTGCTACCCGGCAGATCCCCTTGCAACACATCCGGATCGTGTGGATTGAAGTTGATTTCACCGAGTGCCAGATTCAAAGCGGTCGCCGGTTGCTCGGCGATATATTCCTGTTCCTCCAACCCACTCCAGTTGGTGCCCACCAACGCCCGCGCTTTGACCGTCGTGGTCGTGCTGATCGAAATCGAACCACCGTCATACATCAAGGCATGGGGTGAAATAAGATTGGAACCTGAGGTCGAGTTCGCAGGCAGTCTAGGATCCGTTCCATCCAACGTATAGTAAATGGTTCCGGACGGCGCCGAGATGGTTACCTGAGTCGGCGACGCAATCACGTCCCCCTCGGGACTCACCTTTGGAGCGGTGACAAAATTCGTGTCGAGCCAAACCAGTCGATCACTAATGTACTGCTTTAAATGGTCCACATGTGCCTGCCATGTGGGAAACGAAAGATTCGACCTTTCGTGCATGTTGCGAGTGAGAACATTCTCGCCAATCTTCATGGACCACGCATCAAAATTCCGTTCCTGGGATTCACGCAGCTGGTCCGCGAACGCATCCATCGTGTTGTGAAGATGCGTTTCATCTAAAACTGTTTGGCGTAAACGATGCCAGCCGTCGATCCATTTCTGCTCAAAATCCGAATCCTGAAACAGTCGCGGCCACCACGGATAAGCCGTGGGACCATCTTTGGGAATCAATTGTGTATGGATATACCCTTGTGGATTGTAGCTCTGAAACTCGACTGAATTTGCCAAGGCCCCATCAAAATCCCACACTGGTCCGGCAGTCAGCTTTCCGCTCCGGTCGAGAGTCATAAACACACTGGCGCCAAACGCGTCGGTATTGAAAGAGAATTCCTCAAGAATGTGATACTCGACCCATGCATCGACGTCGATGTACTTGGCATAGCCGTCAACGGGATCGTCAAAGTTCGATCCAAAAAGTGCCGTCTCGAAATCGCTGAAGTATTCCTGAACCCAATCGACTTGGGCTGCTGTCAGTTCCTGCTCGTTCGGCTCGTGAAAGATAACGCCCCCAATGGCACCTGCCACACCCGCCTCAGACGAGATTCCCTGATCGCCGAAACGCCGCCGGTCGTCCTGCAAAATGTAGCCGCCCGAGATATCAGGTTCCGTGGTATGCGATCGAAGGAGCTCCTCAATGTCCACGCGGTCCGGTCCGCGCTTCACTTTGTCTTGGACGATATAGATACCCCAATAGTCGTCGCTCGTGACCTTGCCGCCGCCGGTATTCAAGTACACTTCGACTGGGCGAAAGTGCGGGGTGTAATAGCCAAGTTCTCCCCACAGCTGAAACATCAGGATGTCACGAACCAGCGTGCGGTCCATCCACGTCGCGTTCAAAACCCAATCGGATTCGGCAGGGAGCCCCAGCAACGGTACGTCCATATCATTTCCGTCACCGTCCCAGGTTTCAAAGGCGTAGGGCTTCTTGGCATAATTCGAAGATGCGTTGCCGCGGACTCGCATGCCGGCTCGCCCCACAAAGTCTGGCGTGTCTAGAATCGCCGCACGTCCAGTGGCAACGGAAGTGTCGATCACGGCCGTCACGAGCGACGCCTGACTCTGGCTCAGCGTTCCCGGAATGGATCTCCCCATGGAATCTAGTACAACAATGGGAAGATCAGAATGAAATGATTCGACGGCCGTGGCCAGCACGATATAGCTCTCGGTCAATACCTCACTGGGAGCCAGTCCCACATCGTAGGCGCGAGCACGAAGTAAGGTCGATGCATTCATCGCGATCGGTCCCGAGTACAACGTCGAATTCTGGTCAGGTTCGCTGCCATCGGTCGTGAAATGAATATCCGCAGAGGGTGATGCTGTCGTCAGTGTCACATTAAGTAGACCACCACTTTCGCCATATACACCTGCTGGCACTGACGCCACTGGAGTCGCTGCCAATGACGGAAAACTTTGCAGGTTCGCAGCACCTGGCGTGGGCTCGGCAAAGTACCCTGCCGAGCCAACAGACAACGACACACTGCTGGCATGCAATTCTGGTGCGAGCAGGAAATCACTGTCGTTCGCCGCAAGATTCAGCCCCTGAATTGCTAAAATGTTCGACCCCGACTGCAAGGCTCCGAGATGTGGCGTAATATCAATCTCTTCAGTGAACGGCCCTGCAGGTGCCGGTGGCCCACCGGCTGAAACATATTCCATCAACTGGTCCATCAACGACTGACGTTCGCCCCCATCGAGTGCTCCGTTGAAAACAAGAATGCGGCCGATGTACCCCCCGAAGATGGCATTGTTGAAGTCGTTATTGCCCGGGTCGATCATGTTTCCGATGCGACCATTTTCCAACGCCAGTTTGGAACTAGCGTTCACCAAGACATCCTGCTCTGTCACCACCCCATTGGAAACATCAAAAGTATACGTGTTACCACTACGGCTTATCACCGTGGCATAGCTGGTCCCATTGACACTGCCTGCAGCCGGAATCGACGAATTCGCATCGGAACCGTTAAATCGCAATATCAACCGTCCACTGCCTCCCGAAACCGTATGATGAGCGGGAGAAACGTTCATGAAATGGTTTTCAAGGTCGTTACCCCAGCTGAAGATGCTGGAACGAGAGGAGCCAATGTTCAACGGCTGCCAAACCAGGCCAATGGTATAGTCGCCGGTTGGCAAATTTGCGTCATCAAAATTCAAGATGTCATTGGAACCGTCAAAGAACACACCAGACTGACCATCCGCAAACACGTTCGTGGCCAGAGTAGGACGTCGGAACGAATGACCGCCGTGCGGTAGAGCCGTTTGTCCGGTCACGGCCGTCCAGTCAGTCACTTGATTCCCTGACGTCGACACACCGACTTCCGCGTCAAAATCGAGCACTGCCGCAGGAAATGACGGGCCACCACCACACCTTTCGGCAGACGCATCATAACTCAAGACGGTAGGCACACATCGCCTGGCAACTTCCACGCCGTTCACAAAGGCGGCAAAGCCGTCGTCGTACGTAATTGGCATCGTCAAGCCGGCGAACTCGTTGACATCGTTCACTTCAAACGGAACACGAGCATACACGGTCGAACTTACCCCCCGCATGAGCGCGTCCACGTTCGTTCCTATTTGTGGAGAAAACGTCCCGGAAGTATCGTAACCAACCCCTGTCCCTGTGCCGCTCGTCCAACCTGCCAAACCACCCGCGTTCTGGAATGCTACTTCGTCTCCACCTTGCCAAGATATTCCGTACGATGCGTCGTCCGCCGCACTGGGAATCAACACATTGGCTGGCGCGCCTAACGCAACGAACGTCGATTGCCCAAAAGAGAGACCGTACGAAACGTCGGCGACCTGTGTTGGATAATCGCCCCCCCCCTCTCCGAATTCGCTGTTCACGGTAATGCCATCCGGTTTGACCAATGCCAAATAGCCGTTTTCCCCAGCCAAACGAAAATTGGTATGCAGATTCCCATCAATGTCACGACTATCCGGCAACATACCCGACTTATTTGACGCAAACACGACCAGGTACTCACCAGGATCTAGCACTTCGTTGGGAAACGTCCACTTAGAGAAATCAAACGGATCGTCCGTCAGATGCCAGCCAACCAAATCAATAGACTGGTCGCCCGCATTGAACACCTCCAACCAATCCGGATCCTGCAGGTCACCATCCAGCAACGTGTTTTGATTCACCGCCATGAATTCGGTGATGACAGGATTGGCAGCCAACAGCCAGCGCGGCTCCAAAGCTTCTGGCAACACAAGTCGGCGATCATTCCTGTGCTTTGTCGACGGCTTAAGGTGAGACTGGTAAAGGTTCATCTAGCCTTAATAAAACGAGACACACGTCGATCGTGAAGAAAGAATGAAGAGAATATCGCTGTTCCGTAAGATACTTCCATTTTCGTCTAACACCCACATTCAGTCAAGAATTTGCGAGAAAAAGGGTTTGCCTAGCGCCACGGCATCGCAGGCCTAACGGAAAACGAACCACCCCAAAGGGCATGGCATGGACTGCCATGATTGACTTACCTAGCAGTGCAAGCCAGCCTGTTAGCTGGCATCTAAGGCCAAGCCACTTGGTTTCAAAATGCCTGGAAATGACAGGAACCAACGTGTCCACCGATCACTTGTTTGCTGATCCTGAACAAAACCAATGCAAGCACTAACGTGACACAGTTCGCCTTGACGCTTGGGCACCAATTCCTTTACTCTTCCTCGGCATTTTTCTGCACGTCCGTTCGGACACTTCGCAACACCGACACGGTCCCTTCGCAACACGGTGATCGACATGCCAGCCTTGATTCCGTCGCGTTTCGCGCGGTCCGCATGGACCGTCGCTTGCCTGCTCTCAACCATTTTCATCGGATGCAGCACCAATTTCGTGATGCAGAGAGACACGCCACACAGCCCATTGTCTACACCGCTGCGACTGTTTTCACGAAGTGGACCACAACCGACAGCGCGGACTGTGCAGCTATTGCGACGTTATGACCTTGACGAAAAACTCGAGAAAGATTCCGACCGTCTTACTGCCGAGTTGCAACGCTTGATTGACCAAGAGCCTGCTGCTGAAAAAGTGTACGCTTTGGCCGAGTTGGCGTTCATCCGCGGACGCGAGCTTGAGGAAGAAAACAAAACATCGGAAGCATTGGAAGTTTACGGAGAAACTGTTGCCAGCAGTTATACATTCTTACTCGACTCACAATTTGACTGGGAACGCAATCCTTACGACCCTCAGTTTCGTCGTGCTTGCGACCTCTATAACGGTGCATTGGAACGGGTTTTACGCATCTTGAAAAAACGGGGCGAGCTTCGTCCCGGCCACGCTTATTCGGTAACCAAGGCGGACCACCAGTATGACATCAAAGTGGTGATGCGAGGCAACTGGCGCGCCGAGGATTTTGGAGACTTTGAGTTTATATCGGACTACGAAATAGAAGGGCTGACCAACCAATACCGCACTTACGGATTGGGAGTTCCCCTGATTGCCATCCGTAAACCTCACTGCCGAAAGGACGTCGCTGAATCCTATTACCCGCCACAACTTGCGTTCCCTGTGACTGCTTTGCTACGGGTATTGCCAGATGCCGACAGCCAACAAGTAGGTGCCGTCAATAACCTCTGTCACCAATGTGTGCTCGAGTTACACGACCCAACCGTCACCAGTGATATCCAAGTGGCTGGTCGACGAGTACCACTGGAAACCGACTTGAGCACATCGCTGGCCTATTTCTTAAACCAACCCGTTTACGACAGCAAAAAGATCGCAACTCTTGGCCTGTTAAAGCCGGAAACCGCTCAAAGTGTTCAAGGCTTGTACATGGTCGAGCCTTACGACCCAAACAAAATCCCAGTCATGATGGTCCATGGCCTGTGGTCGAGTCCCCTCACTTGGATGGAAATGTTTAATGACCTGCGAGGACTCCCTGAAATCCGCAAGCACTATCAGTTCTGGTTCTACCTGTATCCCACAGGTCAGCCGTTCTGGCTGAGCGCCGCACAGTTGCGTGCCGACTTAAGCGAAATGCGTCATCACCTGGATCCACAAAGACAAACCCCAGCGCTCGACCAGATGGTTCTCGTGGGGCACAGCATGGGCGGACTAGTGTCTAAATTGCAGGTCATCAACAGCGGAAATGATTTTTGGAGCATAATGACCGACCAGCCATTTGAACAACTCGAGGCAGATGCGAAATCCCGCGATCCACTCGCGAAAATGTTTTTCTTTCAACCCAACCCATCCATTCGGCGCGTGATCACCATGGGTACACCACATCGAGGAAGTGAGTTCTCAAATTCTACAACTCAGCTGTTAGGACGCATGCTCATCGAAATGCCACAAAAACTAGTCAACGGCCGAGATGAAGTCATCCAAGACAACCCCGATTACTTCACAGACAGTCGTTTACTTACCATCGACACCAGCATTGAATCACTTTCACCCCACTCCCCAATCTTGCCTGTCATGCTAACGGCGAAAATGGGGCCCGGTGTTCGACACCACAACGTGATCGGCGTCGCGTCCGATCCCGGACTCATTGGGAATTCCTCCACAGAAGGAGACGGCATTGTCAGTTTCGGCAGTGCTCACCTTACCGGAGTCGCTTCTGAAGTCGTCGTTGACGCAGATCACATGAACGTGCACCGGCACCCAAGAAGTATTCTCGAAGTCCGCCGCATCTTGTTGGAACACTTACACGAGGTCCAAGGTTACGGGACACAAAAACCGTTACCTACAATCCCTCGGCTATCGACCACACTTCCCATACACACCCCCGCAACAAGATAGACGGATAACGGAGTACCCTCGAAACCCCATGAGTCAGATCCCTCACCATGCTGAAGATGATCCTGACCAGTTACGGGCAAGTATGGTTCGTCAGCAACTGTGTCAGCGCGATATCCGAGACGAAAGTGTGCTGCAGGTGATGCAAAAGGTGCCTCGTCACGAGTTTGTCCCGGACCAGTCAGTTCGCGAAGCTTATGCGGACAAGCCGCTTGCCATTGGTGACGGTCAAACCATATCGCAACCCTACATCGTGGCTCTGACCACTCAGCTGGTGAGACCGTTACCCACGGATCGAGCGTTAGACATTGGCACCGGCTCGGGGTATCAAGCGGCCGTATTGGCAGAATTGTCCGGCCAAGTCCACAGCATTGAAACCATTGGTTTGTTGGCTTCCCAGGCTCGTACCCGACTGCAGCGATTGGGCTACGACGACACGATCACGGTCCATCATGCAGATGGCTCTCAAGGCTGGCCGTCCGCAGCACCATTCGACATCATCGTCGCGGCAGCCGCTCCTGAAAGTGTCCCTCCTGCCCTGCTCCAACAACTTGGCAACGGAGGTCGATTGGCGATTCCCGTCGGCAAAACCCAGCAAGTGTTAATGCTGTTCGAAAAAGACAAGTCTGGCGCGATCACCCAAACCGAGGTAACCCGAGTGGCCTTCGTACCGATGATCGTCGGAACGGGAACCGATCACAACCACGCAGAACACGACGCCACCTAACATCATTGGAGTCCCGAATCGAGCATTTTTCCAGACAGGGCAGGGACACGTCCTTCTGAGGCCGGCACCAGTAGCAATGCTAGCTCACCCTGAACTGTCGGGCTTGCTCCAAATTCAGCGAACGGACTAACATACCGCCTCTTCTCTAAACGCAACCTATTCGTGCAGAAAGACATGGAGTTTTCGGCTGTTGGTGACACCCGTCACACGCGCTACGGCATGGACGCATATGACCCAATGTAAGAATCTAATTCTGGTCATCACGCTGGTTGCTGCGCTGACTCCACGTGCAGAAGGCGGTCCAGCCGAAAATCAGTTCAAAGTTGCCGCGGCGCATTATAAAAACAATCGCTGGCAATTGGCCGTCGATGAATTCGAAATTTTCCTCAAACAGCACCCTGAGCATGCCTTGCGCGGCGAGGCGATCTTTCGCATTGCAGAATCACTCACACAGTTGGCCGACTACGTCCAAGCAGACGCTTTCTATCGGCAGTATCTGGAACAACTGCCACCCCATGGAACGTCCAGCAACTATGCGGCTAAAGCAGAATTCCGCCGAGGCGAACTGGCGTACTTTTCTGGGCAGGCCGAGTTGGCAATGGATCGCCTGCAACAATTCCGTGAACACTTTCCTCAAGACCCACACAACCAATACGCATTGCTGTACCTAGGTGACTTAGGTTTGGCAACCGAAGATGCCGTCCTAGCTCAAAAATGGTTCGCACAACTGCTGGCCGAGTTCTCAAACGGCCCTTTAGAACCCGAGGCACAATTCGGACTAGCCAGGGCCCTGGAATCGTTGGGGCATCAAGAAGAAGCTGTCGCCAAATATCAGGAACTGGTGGAACAAAACGGGCCGGTGCGTCGACAGGCACAACTTCAACTCGCGATTGCAGCCTACCGCCAAGAAGACTTTACGGCAACCGAACGACATGTCTCCTCCTTCGTCGACGACTCGCACCACGATCAAGTTCGCACTCGCGCCTTATTTTGGCTCGGGATGAGTCATCTGGCCAGAGAAAATTGGCTCGACGCAGCAAACCTCTTTTCGGCCGCCGTCTCCAATCAACCTCAACATTCCCTGGCTCCTGAAATTCACTTTCGTGCTGGCGAAGCCTACCGACAGGCCGCCTATCCGGAAGACGCTCAAGCCCACTTCCTTGCTGTCATCCAGCATTGTCCGGAGAGTGAGTTCGTGGACAAAGCACGTCTTGCTTGGGCACAACTTGCTTGGGACCAGCAAGACTTTGACCAAATACACACCCTGGAAGAGGAATTTTCCAGCGACGCCAGTAATTCAGAAACACACAACAACATTCGCGAGTTAGCCGCGCGAAGCCTGTTGGTACAACAGAAGTATCCCGAAGCGGTTCAGTGCTTCCAAGATTGGCTCCATTCGACAGCCGGCATGCTTCCGAATGACCGCGCTTGGTATTTGTGTGGTTTGGCACAATTGGGAAATCGACAATACGAAGATGCGTTGAAATCTTTGGATCGTGTGAACGAAACAACCTACCTAGAGCATGCCATTCAGGTAGCGCGCGCCTCGGCTTGCATCGGACTGGAACAGTACGACCAGGCAATCGAGCCATTGCAAGCCTACCTGGCGTCGCAACCTCAAGGCGCCGACGCGGCAAAGTGTCAATCGGATTTGGCGATGTGTCTTGCCAAAACCGAACAACTGGTCGAAGCCTCTCGCTGGTGGAATCGCTTTCGAAGAGAGTATCCGAATCACTCACAACAATTGCCCGTAGCACATTTCCTGGCTGAAACCGCCATGGCACAAGGGGACCGGACTTGGGCCGCTGAGCTTTTCGGTTTTCTGGCTGAAGATGGAAATCCTTCCAATTACGTGCAAACAGGCAACGATGGGCTGCTTTGGTTGCAAACCTCCGGCGACAACGACTCTCTGGCGGCTTTTCAGCAATTGATGCAACAGAACCGCGGCAGCCGGCAAGCACCTTTGGCAGCACTCGCCCGTGCACGAGCTCAGGAACGAGAAAAGCGATGGGAAGGTGCTCTGGCATCTTACTATTTAATCATCGATCAATCGCCTGATAGTGATCAACTACCAGATGCTCTCTTTGGCGCCGCTCGACTGCATGATCGGTTAGATCAGGACGCCGATGCCTACCGTTTGCTCACTCAATTACTGAATGCCCATCCCGACTATCGTCACCGTGGCGCCGTCCTGTACGCCCTGGCTTGGGTCCATAACGATTTGGGAAGACCTGACGAGTCGGCGACCGTCTTTCGGCAGATCTACGAAGGCCATCACGACAGCTCTTATTGGGCTGACGCGGCTTACCGCTTAGCGGAAAAGGCGATCGCCAGCAAGGATTTCGACCAGGTACAACAGATATGCCAGAATATTGTGGAACAAGGATGTACCGACGACCTACTAGGACATGTGTACTATCTGCAAGGCCGAAGCGCTGCATTGGCAGGTCGATGGGAGGATGTTTCACCACCCTTGGAATCGCTGATCGAGCGTTTACCTCAACACGAACTCATTTTATTCGCTCACTATTGGGTCGCTGAATCCGTTTATCAACAGGGAAACTATGACGACGCTAGTCGTCGATTCGCTCAATTAAGGAACCGCCTCGATGATGCCGAGGCATTCGCTTCTCAAAAATGGACCGCCATCATTCCCTTGCGGCAAGCTCAAGCGCTGGCACAAACCAATCACTGGTCGGACGCCTTAGCGATTGCGAAACAGGTCGTTGAAAACTTTCCCGATTTCCGACAACTTTACGAAGTGCATTACCTGATCGGTCGCTGCCTGGCTCACGAAGGAGAATTTAGCGCGGCGAGAGAAGCTTACGAACTTGTTGTGGCCTCATCATCAGGCAGTCAATCCGAGACGGCAGCCATGGCACAGTGGATGATCGGAGAAACATACTTCCACCAAAAGCAGCACGACAAGGCTATCCGAGCGTATCTCCGAGTCGAGATCCTGTATCAGTATCCACGGTGGCAGGCACTTGGGCTGCTACAGGCTGGCAAATGTTATGAAATGAAGGGTTCCTGGCCGGAAGCCGTGCGCTTGTACGCGCGCGTATTAAAAGAATTCCCTCAATCCGACGAGGCAAATCAGGCAGCGAATCGCATGCAATTGGCCAGTCGCGACGAACTCAACTAACAAGTGCAGCACAGACAACACGACGTAGCATGGCCTCTCGTCTCTGACCAACACGCTTAGTCCGAGGGCACACACTACACCACTAAACAAAAACTGAAGACTCACCAATCGTCCTCCATAAGGCTCGTTACTATGGATCGTAAATATCGTCAATTAACCTCGCGCTACTACCGCTGCTTGTTCGCGGTTTTCCTGTTTTTCTGTGCCACCTCACAAGGACTGGGACAAACTGACCTGAACACCAACGATACAGATCCGATTCAGCCCGTGGCTGCGGAGGCTCCGATTCCTACAAAGAATCTGCTACAAATGGTCCATGAAGGTGGTCCATTGTTGGTCCCCATTAGTATCTGCTCCTTCCTGCTCATGGTGTTTGTCTTTGAACGTGCCGTCAGTCTAAGGCACGGCCGAGTCATTCCACGGCCCTTCGTCCGTCGATTCATGGAACAATTGCGTGAAGGAAAGCTCACAGCAGAAGAAGCTGTAGCCCGTTGCGACGAGAATCGCAGCCCTGTGGCGGAAGTCTTTGGAGCTGCAGCTCGGAAGTGGGGACGATCGTCTGTCGAAGTCGAACAGTCGATCATCGACACAGGAGAACGAGTCTCCAATGACTTGCGGCGTCACCTGCGACTGTTCAACGGCATTTCTACAATCAGTCCATTGTTGGGTCTATTGGGCACGGTCGTGGGCATGATCAGCGCATTTAATTCCATTGCCACCTCGGACGCAATGGGAAGGCCCGAGCTGCTGGCCGCGGGCATCAGTCAAGCCTTACTAACCACAGCCGCTGGATTGACCGTAGCCATCCCCGCATTGATCGCCTATTTATTCTTCGTGAGTCGCGTGGACCGACTAATTATTGAAATCGATGCGTTGGGACAAGAAATTGTGCATCAGATTGCCGCAGACGGCTGGAAAACTGCAGCAAACACGTCAACCAAGTCACGCAAAGGAAGAGCAGCTTAATTGGAGGTCGCAGCTTGGCCTTCCCGACTCGAGTAACAACACCTCCGCCCGCGTCAATCCACCTTCCCGCACCATTGGACGAAAAGCCTGACAAACATGGCGAATTCTTTGTTTTCGTGAAACTAAGCACCAACACTCGGGCACCCTACGACACAAGAACCTAACCATGCCACTTAAAACGCACCTGGACGAACAGCCGACGCTCAACATGACACCGATGATCGATATCGTCTTTCTATTGATCATCTTTTTCATGGTCGGCACCAAGTTCACAGAATTAGAACGCAAGATCGGACTGAAGGTACCAAGCGTCAACAATTCGGGTGCTTTGACGGCGGCTCCAGAGAAAAAAGTCATCAACGTTCATGCTGACGGTGAGATCAGCTTCCGTGGGAACCAGGTAAACATTGACGACTTGATTACGATGCTTGAAGCGGCCCGTGAAGAATACCAGGACCTGGGAGTCCTAGTCCGTGGCGACGCAGAAGGGCCGTTTCAGAATGTGGCTACGGTACTGAATGCTTGCCGGATTGCGGGAATTTCAGAAATGGGAATTTCCGTCAGTGTAGAGACTCGACGATAAACCTACGGTGAAGTGTGGTCTATTTTCATGATCCCCCAGCTGGAACAACTGACAACGACGTTGACCTCAACCAGAACGGTATGGATCGTTCTTTGGACTGGAGTCGCGTTACTGACAGTCTCGCTCGTGGTGATTAGCCGAACCCGATGGGGACAAGCTCGACCCACTTCGAAATGTGTCGTCTTATCAGTTTTTGCACATTTGTTGCTAATCGGCTATGCGTATAAAACGCAACTGTTCGCCGTTCACCCATCCAGTCAGAATAAACACAGCGACAGTATTCAAGTAACTTTAATATCCGACAGCACACCTGTTGAATACGACGACGACTCGCTGCAAACGCGATCCCAGCCACAACCATGGGACCAGTTCACCATCGCAGAACTTGCGGGTCCACAACAAAATACCTTGGACCGACAGCCCTTAGAGACAATCACTAAAGAAATCGAGCGCGAACCCCACGACACTCCTCCCGTGTTTAGTGTTCCAACCACGGAACCCCCGGCCAACGAGCTCGAAAACCTTTCGACCGAATTGTCCGACACCTCTCTAACGTCACCTGCGATCGTCGATTCGTCATCTCACGAACTGGTTGCGGTCTCGCCAATGAAAACTCGGGATCTAACCGAGGAGACTCCGAATGAGTCCACTGTCTCGACAGACATGCTCAATCCGTTGCCTGAGATCTCTGTTGAACGGGACAACCTGGAAACTCTTGATCTTCCACTGGAACGAGAACCGACCACGGTAGAAATACCGCAACCAACGAATACCGCAACCGATCTCCTTCAACAATTGCCAGACGCTCCGAACACAAACCTCACGGCCGATTTCGAACAGGCTCCAGTAGAACCCGACGACGTGGGACCAGCTGACCGTGCAACCACCGCTCAGGCAGACGGTGGCTCCATCAATAATACAACTATTCGAACCAACGCTCGCCCTCCGGCAAAGGCATCGCCCCTGCCCGACGAAACATTCTCAGACGATTCTTCCACCGCTGAAAATAAACAGAACGATGACTCAACATCGCCTGCCACGTCGGGACAGAATCCGCAAATCCGACCCGCCAATGGGACTCCCCTACCCACCATCTATGGACTGCGCATGAACGAAGATCGAGACGCAACCGTGCGAGCCGGAGGAGGGAGTCCGTTTACCGAAAACGCGGTGCAGTCTGCACTGAGTTGGTTAGCCCGTAACCAGAGTACGAACGGAGCTTGGGATGCGAGTCTATTTGGAAGCGGCCGAGAGACGCGTGTCTTAGGTCACGACCGCGGTGGCGCTGGAATGGACGCGGACACAGGAATCACAGGCCTGGCTGTCTTGGCCTTTTTGGGCGCCGGCCAAACCCATTTCATGGGTGAGCACCGCGAATCCGTGCAGAACGGATTGGAGTATATCCTAGGCACAAACAGCAACGGTGATCTGGGAGGCAACGCGCGAACCTACGCACGCATGTACTGTCACAGCATCGCCTTGTTCGCCGTATGTGAAGCTTTTGCCTTGACCGGTGACGAACGCATTTTACCGTATGCCCAACGCGCGGTTTCATACTCCGTGAACGCGCAGAATTCCCAAGATGGCGGCTGGCGGTACAGGCCTGGGGACAGAGGCGATATGAGCCAATTCGGCTGGCAAGTGCTGGCACTAAAAAGCGCCGAATTGGCCGGCTTGGACGTTCCAGAAGTCACCACGGGAAGAATGCGAGCATTTCTGGATCGTTGTTCGTCGGGTGACTCTCGCGGCTTGGCAGCTTATCGTCCCGGAGAATTCCCCAGTCGAACGATGACAGCCGAAGCAATGTTATGTCGTTTATTCTTGTATCCAGATCCGGATCAGGCCGCATTACAAGAGGCAATGTCGCACCTCAGCGAACAACTGCCCGGGCAAGGACGAGCCAATCTTTACTACTGGTATTACGCGACGCTTGCGCTGCATCAATTGGGCGGCGAAACTTGGGACCGTTGGAATACGGCCTTGCAGGAAACGCTGTTAAATAGCCAACGACAACAAGGAAACTTGACAGGTAGTTGGGATGCCGATACAGCGTGGGGAAGCTATGGAGGTCGAGTCTACAGTACGGCCATGGCCACTCTCTGCTTAGAGTCTTACTATCGTTATCGCCTGCCTCCGCCGAGTCGACAGGCTCGGCGAGTCAATGAATAAGCGAGAACCGCAAGAAGTCACGCTGCAAGGTGAGCCCGGAACCTCCCTAATGACTTGGTCAGCGACCAAGTCAACCGTCATCTAAAGTGCCACGTAGGCTTTTAGAAAAAGCCTGTCCGTACCAAGATTCTTCGGACGCGATACATCCCCGAACGACGTCTCGCAGCTGCCTAATGATCCGCGCGTGAGAATGATTGCGGAGTCCCCTACATCGTGGTCTCATCAAACACCTTGATACAACCTTTAGCGTCCGCTTGCGTCCTACGGATAAAACACCTTCCTTACAGGTTGGAGAACGCTTCACACCCTGCCATTTCACTCCCGCTAACATATGGGCAAACTGACAAACAAGGCAAATTTGATACTTTGCATTAATTTTACGGCCTGCCTATACGCTAAATCCCGGTTTGACACCGCACCGCGCCCCAGTAAAATAGATAGTTAGCTAGGGTAACTGATGCGTTCGTATAGCGCAAAGCCGCACGAGTCGGTTCTGGCAGCGCCCCAAGGGACGGTTGTCCGCATTCGCCACTTGTTCGCGTGCCCACATTCATTTTCTCCCCTATAGTGTGAGTACGTCATCATGATGCCAGATCTACCAGAAAGTGTTGTGCACGAATTGTTTTCTTTCGTGATGCCAGGAGTGCAAGAAATAGTCATCCTGGGAGTTGTCGCTTTTATCGTGCTCGTGGTCTGTGGTAATCGCTTACCGACCGCCATGCGAAACCTCGGCCGAGGCATTGTCGAGTTCAAAAAAGGTGCCCGCGGCGTTACCGAGGACATGGAGAGCGCTGTCCAGGAGGGTGAAGAGAACTCATCCAAGGTTGACGAATCCTAGATGAGATCTCGTTGTGTTCGCGGTTGGCTTGGAGAAAACGGACTATCGGCGTCCACCATCTTACCGGGTCACCGAATTGGCTCTGGCCAGCCTCTGTTACATGATCCAGCTTGCAACGACTTGGAGTTACCCCAACCATGATCGGAATAGCACATGAACCTTGTCTGGCCTTCATAGGCGGTGGCTTGGGGATGGGCGAACTGTTGGTGATCGGCGTCATCGCCGTTATCCTATTTGGTAAAAACCTGCCCGACGTAGCTCGGTCTTTGGGACGCAGCTACACTCAGTTTCGGCGGGGGTTACAGGACATTCAATCAGAAGTCTATTCAAACACCTATACGAACGACGATACAGCCGCCAGTCTGACAAACACCTCGACGTCCACTTCTATGGACGACCGGAACTTGCCGACTGCTCCCAAGTTCGAGCCGCCCACCGTCGCACCGCAACCCGAAACACCACCGAGCAATGAGGTTTGACGTTCGTCGAACGTAACTGTTGACGGATGCTCAATGTGCACGTTGAATGCCGGTTCCAGGACGTAGGCCGAACCGACATCGCGGCGGTTGTTTCTGAAAATCTCCAGCTGGGCTTTATTCAATGGACAAGTCGCGATAGCTACATGCAGCCACACCGGGCGCCGTTTTTGGACAAGGTTGTCATTCCAGCAACTCTTACCCTGCAACGATGGGCGCAAAATCCTTGCATCCTGGCGGTGCTCACACTAGTAAGGTCCGATCGGCACGCCGTCTCGCCGATCTCCCAACGCTTGGTACATCGCGTGATCAATCGTTTCACTGACGAAGCGAACGGATCCGTCGCACAGGCAAAAATGGGCACCGCCCGGATGTAGAGATTTCGCCCCCATGCTTGTTTGAGCGGAGAAACTAGAATGGCAGCCTTTGCTGGTACTGACCAATCCGGGACTACCTTCGACGCCATTTTCTCCCGCACAAGTAGGAAAGTTAATGGGTGCGGTAGTGGCATACCACATGGCACGGGCATCCGCCCAACCGTTCCAACCAATGCACCTGCTGGTGCAGTATTGCCGAATCTCCATGAAACCGATCGTATTGGATAGCCCGTCAAAGATATCGCCAAACTTGGCCGACCAACCGCAGCGGCTCATGATCCCTGACACCACCTTGCGGTCATGACCACCATGCCCTTGAGCACAATCCGCGCCACGGCAGCCTTTGATTCCCTGCGCCCGCCCAAACCAGTCCTGACCACGGCCACCGACATCCCCTGTGCCAACCAGTGTGCGCATGTCACAGGGAAAGTCATCGTTGCCATCCATGCACTGCGAGCCAATACTACCCGCGTAACTCGAAAAAGCTGTCATGTAGTCATGCTCTTCGTTGGAACCACACCCTTCCCAGCCCCACCACCTGCCAGAAATACCTTGAGTTTCGCTGGGACATTGCAATTCCGACAGCACGTGGCTGACCAGGCGGGTGCCTTCCGCATCGATAATCGATTCTTCTGGTTCCAACGCGGTGAAATCAATTGCATCAAACAACGGTCCTTGTTCCATAAAGGGAAGCAGCAACACCAAATGACTGAGGTCTTCGTAATTCGTGAATGGATCCCCTGAGCTCCCCACCACACCGCCTTCACCAGGAATTCGTCCAAAGGTGTCGTGATAGTTGTGCAGGGCGATGCCAAGCTGCTTCATGTTGTTGCTACATTGAGTTCGACGTGCCGCTTCGCGAGCGGCTTGAACGGCCGGCAATAAAAGAGCAATGAGGATC
Source organism: Pirellulaceae bacterium (assembly GCA_022448645.1). The sequence continues at coordinate 21,516 of JAKVBZ010000027.1, read as the reverse complement.
GCAATGATGGCAATCACCACGAGCAGTTCTACCAAAGTGAACCCGTCGAATTGCCGTCGTGGTATCAGAATTCGTCTTGCCATCTACACAATCTTCTCCAACAAGAGGAATCGTCCGTCCCATACGGATGAGTACGAACGGTGACCACAGAACGAAAGCATACTTTTAATCTAGCTGGTTTTCAGGGGCAAGGCAAGTTTTGCTGTCGTTCCCACAACAAGCAACCACGAAGTTTTAGCAGCACGACTAGGCGTCGGAAACAACAGCAAGACGGAACAAGTTCAAGTCTTGCTGGTCCTGGGTGCCATCTACCTGAAACGGGGTGACCTTGCGGGTGCTCAGCAGTGTCTGACAGGATCGGTTGCCCTCGACGGCAACAACGCTGAGTCCCGAAACAATCTGGGATATGTGTTGTTGAGCCAAGGATCCACCAAGGAGGCGGTGGCGCAGTTGGAGGCCACGATTCGAATTCAGCCAGACCACGTCGAAGCCCATGACAACCTAGGTAGTGCATTCATACAGTTAGGTCAGTATTCCCAGGCTTCGTCGTCTCTGTGTCGGTCGGTAGAGCTTGATCCTGGAAACGCCGATCGGCATGACCTGTTGGCGACTGCCTATATGCTGGAAAACAACCACGCGTCGGCAGTGACTCATTTGAAAAACGCACTCGCCTTGACACCCGACTTGATCTTCGCGCTGAACAATCTTGCATGGATACGCGCCACCAATCCAGATGCGGAGCGACGTGATGCACAACAAGCTGTTCGATTGGCAGAACGAGCCGTGAAGCGGACTCATAGAGAGAATCCCCACATACTCGATACGTTGGCGACTGTATATGCAGAGGCAGGCAACTTCCAACAAGCCGTGACGACCACTGAAAAAGCATTGGCGCTCATCGAGGCTCAATCGCCTGACGCCGATGCCACCGAACTACACGATCGGTTACGGTTGTATCGCATGCAAATGCCGTATCGTGATCATGGAAGGCCAGGCCATTAAGCGTGCGTGTTTGTGAACAGATGTGAAAACTGGGTAAAAAAGAACAGGACTTTCTGCCAGTCAACCAACGACAACGCCGCGAAAGCACTTCGCAGCGGCGTTCCACACTTCGGAACGGATGCAAAAAAAACACCTCCCAGCGAAAACGCCAGGAGGTGTCAAAAGGTTTTACGACTATCACATGGATAGCACGATGTTTTTTATTAACGGGTACGACGCACAGTGCCGACCAAGCCCACAAAACCGAGCACCAACAAAACAGCTGTGGACGGTTCCGGAACAGCAAAAATGAGAACACCACTCAAACCGACATAGTTATTTCCGCCACTTGGGTTATCTAAAATGTGATCAACGTCACTAATACGGATGTAGCGAGCCGATTGTCCGCCGAAGTTGTGCTCAAAGTCAGGAATTCTACCGATTTGGCGACTCTCCGCAGACCTAGGTGCTGCATCATCAGATACCTTCGTCCAGTTAATCGTCCCGGCGTTCCCTTCAGAATTCGAGACTAAGCCACCAATATCATCAGCAGAATACTCAATGTCCAGGTTACCGGCCATCCGGTTTTCTGGGCCATCGTTCCAGTTCCAGATCCAGATCTGCTGCAACGGTGTAAGCGCGGGAAGTTCAATCTCCACCCATTGGTCTGAGGTCTGGCCGCCATCAGTAAACCAAGAGCTCCGGGGTTTGTCATCGGTATCAACACCCTTAGCGTAGTTGCTTAAGAGCGGATAATTTACCATTCCAGCGCTGTTTGTCGGGGCTGGTGCAGGGATCGATGGCGCATCGCTGGCGTTTCCACTTAGGCCTGCGGCTTGGGCACCGCTCAGATCAAATCCCATCAAACCACTGCTCAACGAACCATTACCGCCGTGTGCAATCCCGGTAAAGGCGGTGAAAGCAGCTCCAGTTGTATCATTGCAACAACTAACACCGGTACTTGTATCTAGACCAGCTGGTTGATTGATCACTGGCCCCCAAGGGTGCCATGTGTCGCTTGATCCAAAAGCGGACGACGCATTGACAGCGACGGGCACAACAACGCCAGCCGTTACGGAATTGGCCACGATAGCTACAATTACCAGCGCCATCGCTAGGGCGGCGTTCATGCCGCAAAAATTAAACCTTGTCATTAGTACGTTCCTTTTACATCACGAGGTACAAAAAGAGTTAACCATTAACAAAATAAAAGCTGCAAAAACACAACTGCAGATCAGCACACCATTTACTTGAGCAGTCCTCATGGTTAGAGAGGCCGTGGCGGCAATTCTGAGGTTGCTCTGTGACTGCTTATTAGAAGGTCGATAACGATGATTCAAACACGTAATCATTGGCAATGCTCCAATAAGAAAAAGTCTTGAAATCAAGCGTCGTGAAATGTCAACGCAAATCAGTGATTCTGACACGTATGATTGACAACAACCCGCCGTCAGAACCAACATTTCCTATTTTATTTCGCAATCGTCTCGCGCAGCGACAAGGTCACCGCACTCGGTACTTATAGCAATAATAACCAAAAATGTTCCCTTGGTCACGCTACTTTCTGGAAAATTCGTGCTCAAATTCGGGAATTTACCCCCAAAATCTAGTATCCAGCAGCTTGACTGAAATGCAGTTTGTGGGCAAAATAATAAAGAGTTGCGCCGCAGCGCCAAGTACATCAACTGCGACACCATTCATCAAGAAAAGACTAGGAAACGTCACTGGCGAAAACGCTCAAAGCAAAGGAACGGCCTCAATTAGCAAGAGGTGGTTTCATTGCATTGGGCGTTTTTTTATGCGATCGCCAAAATATGGATTCGAGTTTTATTCCAAATCAAAATCTGCTACTTACACCCCGGGTAAACACCATGAATCAAAGCAAACAAGATGGCGGGTTAAGAGTTTCGCGCACCATTTGGATTATCGTGGCTTTCTCGTTAATGACCATGATAGCCCACAGTACCTTAGCAGGAGTCGTCGTTCCGATCGGTGTAAATTCTTCTTCCTATTTTGGAACAAGCGACACCTGGAGTCCTTGGGGGCCAGTGATCAACCAACCAGCCGGACTAAATCCTGTCACGGGAATTAGCTGTTGCAATAACACTACTGCAGCCGCCTTCAACGCCTTTACCGGTCTTACACACGGCGGTGATGGTTCGTTGAGCAATGGTTTGATGGGATTTGATCTAACCGGTGACCAAGCCGCAGGTCTGAGTGGAAACCCCAGCGATGTGCCCTCGATCCCTGCAACAGCACCAGCAAACAGCGCTGGAATGGCAAATTATCCTCTCTTAAGCAACTACGCTAAGGGACTTGATACCGATGACAAACCCCGAAGCTCTTGGTTTACTGATGGTGGCGAAACCTCCGACCAATGGATCGAGATTGAACTTCCAGCCCTCACACCGCTGGAACAGATCTGGATTTGGAACTGGAACGATGGCCCAGAAAACCGGATGGCCGGTAGCCTGGACATCCAGTATTCGGCTACCGACATTGGCGGTTTGGTCACACACGACGAGGGCACACCGGCAGATCCCAATCAAATGAATTGGGTGACTGCGTTAGACGATGGAACGCCACGTTCCACCACATCCCGTCAGATCGGTAGAATTCCTGACTGGGAACAGGCATTTGCCGGAGCGACAGCCCGCTATATCCGAATTAGTGATATCGATCACATTTTAGACGACCCATCTGGCGGAAATAACTATGTTGGATTAAGTGGCGTGCTGATCTTTGATCAATCAGGAGGACCACCTCAGCTGGCTACCGCCTGGGAATATACAGCCAACGGTGACAATATTGGCGACTGGGCATCCGACAACAATTGGAGTGCTCAAGGCGGTTTGGTGGTTAATCCCCGGGCCAACAACCCGAATCACACCGCCATTTTTGGGGACGCCATCACCGTCCCCACGACCATCGTTACCAACGCGGCCGTGTCCATCAATAACATCCAGTTTACAAATACATCCAACAGCTATCTGGTGGCCGGTCACGGCAATGTAAACCTGTATGCCACCACAGATCCTGAGTCACCAGTCAACCCGTCGATAAGTGTACAGGGAAGCCACACGTTTCAAACACCTGTAAACTTCCACGCGTCCTCAAACGTCAGCGTTGACAGTGGCGCGACACTTACCTTCGACGGTGCCGTTAACTTGTCCGGTACGACGTTGACCAAAACTGGCGACGGCGCGCTCCATCTAAACAACGACGTCACCCTGGGTGGTGGGTCGGTGGTTGGAGCCGGAGGGGTGATTGGTGGTAGCGGCACGATCGGTGGCAACGTCGAAAACAGTGCCACTGTCGCACCAGGTAACAGCCCCGGTATCTTGACGATTTCCGGAAACTACACACAATCCTCGAGCGGAACGTTAGCGATCGAAGTCACCGGAACCGGCGCCGGCGAAAACGGGCACGACCAATTGGTCGTTACCGGAGCCGCCACTTTGGATGGCACTTTGGACATCCAGACAGACGCAGGATTTACACCTAGTGTGGGAGCTTCACCCGGCGTAAACGGCGATGGGTTCTTTATCTTGACCGCCGGCACGGTGACGGGTCAGTTCTCCAACGTGAACGGCCGCCATGTCGGCAACGGGTTGTTTTACGAGATAGACGCACAAGCCACGCATGTCAAGTTAGCAGCGTTTCAGGCCCTCGAGGGTGACGCCAACGGTGACAAAAAGATCGATATCACGGACTTCAATGTGTTGTCGTCAAACTTTGATCCAACAGCAGCGAACGCCAACGACTGGACCAACGCTGACTTTAACGCCGATGGCAACGTCGACATTACGGACTTTAACTTCTTGTCTTCAAATTTCGCGCCGAGCGGATATGGAGATGGACCAGGACAGATTCCCGAACCTAACACCATGCTGCTGTTAGGCCTGGGCTTGTTAGCGGTCGCCGGCTGGCGTCACACTCGTCCGTAATCAAGCGGTAAGACGGAATAGAACTCCGTCTACTACTAGAAGCGATATCTCAATCAGACCGGAGCCAACCGCTCCGGTCTGATTTTTTTATTAGAAGTAGTTGTGGGGCCTCCGGCCCGAGCCATAAAACGATTGGCTCGATCGAAAAACACATCATCGCCAATGGCAGTCACCTCCAGAGGCCAATTTACATGGCGATCCGCTTTTCATATGCTACTTGACAACTTGTTCGATCGCCGGCGCCCGCGCACGCAACCAAGCCAAATTAAATTCAAAATGATGCGCGCTGTTAATCAGATGGATAACTCCATTCGGAGTCTGGCACGCCGACAGATAACCTCGCGGTGCTGACGAGCTGTGGCTCATCAGATAACGTAACGTCCAGGCGCCACCGGTAAAATACTTTCCGGGGCCGTCGTCCGATATCAAGCGACGAATCTGCCAAGTCTCACCTTCGTCATCCGACAGAGCCGCAAACAAGCCACGAACAGGCCTCTTCTTGCCGGAGGCATCTTCGATTTTCAATTCATGAGCATAGGAGGCAAACAAGATTGGTCCTTCATGCAGCCGCATAAGAATCAAACGCTGCCCCGCTCCAATCGGTGGAAACGGAGATTCGTGAGCGGTCCACGTGCGTCCGCGGTTCACTGAAATACTAAGTGGCATCTTGCCATTCACGGTATACCGACGCGACAAAGCCAGTAGCCGGCCATCAACAAGCTCGACGACACCAGCATGCAGGCCGCGAATCGTACCGCCTGTATCTCGCCAGTTGTGACCCCCATCTTGACTGGTCCACAAACAAGTATCGGTCCATGGAACATCCATCGGCATTACCAACGTACCGTCACGCAGCGGAAAAATCTTTCCGATGGGACTATTTCGCAAGCCATATTCGGGCACGATTCGCCAAGCCTTTGACCAGGTCACTCCATTATCAGTAGATGTCCGCATGATGGTCGTGCACCAATCCGCTCCGGGACCGAACGACATCGACGCGAAATGATAGATCGTTTGATCGCCGTCATACCACAGGCCAGGAGCGTGATCGTTACGATCAGGAGTGTCCCAAAACGGCGATGCAGGTTCCCACTCGTCGCTGTTATACCTTAGACGGCTCACCAATTGACACAATTCTCGGCCAGATTCGTTAATGCAGCTGTACCACACAGCCAGCAAATCTCCGTTGGGACAAGCGGAAATCGCCGGTACGTGATTGTGCACCGAAAACCGAGGACCGTAGGAATCGGGCGGCACGTGCACAAAACGCCGTGGTCCGCGAAAGTAAGGATGACTGGTATCAGGACCAGCTGCGATGTCCGCCGGCGTGTCTTGGCGAACATTCTGCTGGTAACGTTCTCGGCTAACGGAAGGTTGTGGATCGCTATCAGGAAAGTCTCCCGCGACGACACGAAAACCGATCAACCAACTCTTTTCATCCGGCAGCGCTCCACTTCGATTCGCGGATCGCAAATAGAAAAGTTCGGTCGAGTGACTACCGCCTCGGGTGACTCGAAAATCGCCATCCGCGTGACCGATCGGGTCGATCAAGTCGGCCAGCTCGTACGGTCCGAACCAATCATGGCACCATTCTTCGACGTTCCCGTGCATGTCGTGAAGTCCCCACGGGTTCACGGGGGTCTGCGCAACAGTTAACGATCCGACGGCTTCTGGCTGAGGCCTGATGCGATCCTGGTCCCGGCCTACGTTCTTGTGAAAACTTTCGTGAAGCTCATTTCCGGAATAAAACGGCGTCTCCGTGCCAGCTCGACACGCATATTCCCATTCTGCTTCGGTCGGCATCCGATAAGTCCGACCTTCTCGTTCGGAAAGCCACTGAGTAAAGGCTACGGCTTGATGCCAATCCACAAACACGACGGCTTCGTCGTCCTCTGTCGCAAATCCGAGCTTGCCACGAAGTTCTCGGTGATTGGGATCAAATTCTTCAAACTGTGCATTGGTCACTTCGGTGGCGGACATATGAAATGACTGAGAGATGGTGACCCGATGGTGAGGGTGTTCGTCGAAATCACCGTCACGGTGGTGCGAGTTCCCCATGCGCAGTGAGAAAGGCAAATCCACCCGAGTCGAGCCCATTACAAATTCCCCCGCCGGGATCGGCTGCATTTGCATACCGAGCGAATTCGTGAAAGGCGAAGAATCATCAGCGTTTGCTTTCGCGGGCACGGCACAGACGCAGATTACGAATAGCACGCGTAAAAAAGACTTCATATGAAACTCAACCTGTAACGGTTAATGGTTGGCCCGAGTCCTTGGTAGTGATTCCCAGAATAAACGGCACAGCTCGTTTTGCCCAAGTCTCGGGACTGGGGTAGCTGGCAGCCGAGGCACCAAAACAACTATCCAGCATGTCCGTGTGGATCACACCCGGATTCAGCGGCACGGCGGCCATGCCAGAGGGCAACTCGTCGGCCAACGCTTGCGTCAGCCCTTCGATGGCCCACTTGGTGGCGCAATAGGGTGCTACGTCGGGCGATGTCGACCGCCCCCAGCCAGAGCTAAAATTGACCACCACGCCACTTCCGGCCGAAATCATCGCCGGAACAAAATGCCGGATCAAATGAAACGTCCCCTTAATATTAATATCAATGACCTGCGAAAACTCGTCGACCGGAACCTCCCACAAAGCAGCATTCTCATTCATCGTTGCCGCATTGTTAATCAGCAAATCGGGGGACCCCGCTTCTGACAAAACGGATTTCGACCAAGCTGCTACCTGATCGTCGTCAGACACATCCACGACATCAAACCGATGGGGAGCACCGAATTGGTCTCGCAGGTCGGACACGGCAGCTTCTGAACGGGCACATCCGACGACAGAGTGCCCCTGCTGCACGAACCCGGCAGTCATGGCCCGCCCTAAGCCACGACTCACTCCAGACATCACAATACGACGACTGTCCATGTATCCTCCATCGAATGTAATTGATCGTTCGAAGGAACGGTTGCGTGTTACGACAACAGTTTCTGTTATGATCTGGACCCTCCCTCTGGGAGGGTGGAATTTGGTTGTGGCTGTCGGTGCAGCCTCCCCGGGAAGGTGAAGTAAGCGACGTATTACAGCTCACCCCTTGTTACCGGTTCCAGTTCGAGGTTTACTACGTACGCCGCCAAACGGCTGAAAGTATTTACTCGGTCTGGCCTATACATCCTGCAAACGGCAAACGCCGCCATCATAGGAACCTAGGAACCATAACATGACCAGCTACCAAGGGCTGCACCCGGTCGATTGGTGTATTATTGCCATCTATGCCTTGTCCACCATAGGACTAGGCGTCTATTTCGCTCGACGCCAAAAATCCACCAGCGAATATTTTGTCGGCAGCGGACACATGAATCCGATTTTAATCGGAGTCTCGTTGTTCGCGACTTTGCTGAGCACGATTTCGTACCTTTCCATTCCAGGCGAAGCTGCTGGAAAGGGTCCCGTCATTCTAGTCGGTGTGCTTTCGTATCCGATCACCTTTATGATTGTCGCGTTCTGGATTTTGCCTGTTTATATGAAACAGCGAGTCACCAGTGCCTATGAGTTGTTGGAAAAGCAGCTCGGGCCAAGCGTCCGCCTGCTGGCCGCTAGTTTATTCCTGTTGCTCCGATTGGTATGGATGACTCTGCTGGTCTACCTGGCCGCCAAGGCACTTACCGTCATGATGGGAGTCGATGCTAAGTGGATTCCCTGGATCGTCCTGGTCACTGGATTCGTTTCCATCATCTACACTTCGCTGGGTGGCCTGCAGGCAGTCGTCATTACTGACTTGATGCAAACATTGTTGCTGTTCGGCGGAGCGTTGCTGGTGATGATCACCGTGACCTGGCATATGGGCGGATTCGGGTGGTTTCCGACCGCATGGCAATCACATTGGGATGTGCAACCGCTGGTAAGCTTTGATCCAAAGACTCGAATTACGGTCTTGGGTACGATTGTTTCCGTTTGCACTTGGTACGTCTGCACATCTGGCGGCGATCAAACGACCGTACAACGATTCATGGCCACCAAGGATGCAGCCAGCGCCCGCCGAGCTCTGGCCATCCAGCTAACCGTCGGTGCCACCGTGAGTTGTACGTTATGCCTGGTTGGCATGGCCCTGCTGGGATACTTTCAGGCGAACGTCGATATGTTACCAGAAGGGATGGCGGTTAAAGCCAATGCCGATGATCTATTTCCAAGATATATCGCATACCACTTGCCGGTGGGCATCTCTGGCTTGGTCGTGGCCGCCATGTTTGCCGCCGCGATGTCCAGCATTGACTCTGGAGTCAACTCGGTAACGGCGGTGGTCATGACCGATTTTATCGACAGGTTCGGGGTCACACCGAAAACCGAACGTGGTCATGTTTGGGTAGCACGAACATTAGCCTTTTTGGTCGGTACGACAGTAGTCTTAGGCAGTACCTGGATTGGTTACATCCCCGGAAACATCACAGCCATGACCAACAAAGCGGTCAACTTGTTAACTTCACCGATCTTTGCCTTGTTTTTCCTGGCCCTGTTCGTCCGAGGTGCCTCGGCGCTCGCCGGCTGGGTTTCGGCAATCTCCGGCACCCTGGTCGCCGCCACCATCGCCTTCTCAGGTCCGCTGGTGTATTGGTTGCACACCCAGTTCGGTGTGGATCCAGCAAGTTTCAACGTAAAGATTATTGAAAAGGTAGATCCCGCCAGTGGTGAACCCTGGTCCACTTGTGAAGATCCGGTCAGTTTTCAATGGATCGGATTTGCCTCACTGCTGGTAAGCCTGGCAAGCGGCGTTTTGGTTAGCAAGATCTTCCCCAAAGCGGATTCGGAACCAGAGCAGGATCGAGATGAATCAGAATGAAAGAATTCCCCGGCCTCAATCTCGAATTGATGAAGCTTTGTTCACGAACCCGTTAGCTGAGAACCGAAGCACCGCAGAATAACTTGCCTTAGGATACTCCGCAGCCCATAGGCATGAGATGCTTCTTTACAGCGCTGCCATCGACTCCCGGATGGCTGGTAAGACTCGTTCCAATTCTTTCTCCGAGTGAGTCGCTCCTACATACCATCGGCCCCCCGGAAGATTATAGACTCCGCGTTCCAGCATCGCTTGTCGAAATCTTACGTCCAAATCCTGGTCGGCTCGCAAAACTTCTCGAATCGTTTCAGGCGGTTCGTCCAAACCGAAGTGAGCATGAAACGCGGTTCCTGTACCGCACGTCACAAGCTTTGTCCCTGATTCTCGTGCAGCCGCTTCGAACGTTTCGCGAATTGCTTGGCCGTGGGCATGCATGCGATCGAATAGGCCCGGCTCGGATAGGATTTCGAGTGTGGCAATCGCTGCCGCAACCGAAATCGGATTGCCATTGTACGTACCAAAATGGCTGGTACGGCCATCGTCAAGGACGTCAAAGATCTCTCGACGACCGCCGACGCCAGAAATCGAAAATCCTCCGGCCATCGCCTTGGCATACGTCGACAGGTCGGGGTGGACTCCTAAGAATTCACGTGCACCTCCCAGAGCCAAACGAAAGCCAGTGATCACTTCATCAAAGATGGACACGGCACCGTGTTGACGACACAGTTCTACCATGCCTTCGAGGTAACCTGGTTTTGGAAGACAGGATCCACCATTGACCAGAATAGGTTCCCCAATCACGGCGGCAATTTGGCCGGAGTTCTCGACCAGGATCTTTTCGAGTGCTTCGAGATCGTTCCAAGGGCACGTTAACGTGAGTGCGTATTCCGACAAGGGCTGCCCACCGCAATCGGCCACTGTTGTTCCGTATTGATCTGGCGTGGGATGATTGCTTACTAAGACATTGTTCAGCCACCCGTGATAATGGCCTTCGAATTTGACAAATTTTTCACATCCGGTGTACGCTCGCGCCATTCGCAACGCCGCCTGGATCGCCTCGGAACCGGTATTGGAAAAAATGACCCTTTCTACACCAGGAATCACCGATACCATTTTCTCCGCCAGCTCAATTTCACCTCGATGTTGCGCACCAAAGGTGTATGCTTTTTGCATTTGTGCGGTAATAGCAGCTGTCAAATGGGGGTGGTTATTCCCTACGATGAGTGGCCCCCAAGCCAATCCGTAATCAATGAAGTCGTTACCGTCTGCGTCGAAGAAATAAGGCCCTTCACCTCGCTCCATATAAAGTGGTTGGGCCGTCACCTTGCGGCGAAATGCGGTGGAAACACCTGTGGCCAAAGAGTGGCACGACTGTGCATACAGTTTTTCGGATTCGGTGGTTTTCATGTTGAATTAGGAAATGGAGGTGAAGATTTACGGAGATTATTTAAACATATCGAACCGTTTCGTAAGATGCCTTCTCAAGCTATCATCGTCAACCACGCTAGTGGGCAGTGGTGAGGCCTGCTTCTCTCCCTGTCCATGGGAACCGGAAGAAAGTCGTTTGGACGCCCTTTCGCAGTAGCTAGTGCCTCCGAATACTTATTGAGAAACCTATTTGGTTGGTACAAACTTTCACGGCACGCACGCAACTACGTCCTAACAGGAAGCACAGGGCGGACTTCCATCGTACACATGACACAGCTACGATGGAAGTTAGCCATGAACTCGTCTTCCCACGTACCACCTGACCAATCACCAAACACCGACTCGGTCCGCAGCACCTTGTTGCAGACCATCCGTGAGTATGGTAGTTGCGCGATCGCTTTCTCCGGAGGTGTCGACAGTGCGGTCGTGGCCCAGGCTGCTCACCTGGCTCTGGGCACCCAAGCTGTTGCGGTCACCGGCGTGAGTGATAGCCTGGCCGGCGGCGAGCTGGAATTGGCGCGAAGTTTGGCGACACAAATCGGTATACGCCACATTGAATTGCCAACAGAAGAATTTGCCAATCCACAATACACACAAAATACCAGCGACCGTTGCTTCCACTGCAAAACCGAATTGTATTCACAAATGGCATTGCGTCTGACGGAGTGGAACGTCTCGGTCGTTTGCAATGGCGCAAACACAGATGACCTGAAGGACTATCGCCCAGGACTACTTGCTGCATCCCAACATCAAGTACGCAGTCCGCTGGCCGATTGTGGCATCGACAAAGAGCAGGTGCGTCAATTGGCCCATCACTGGAAATTGCCTGTTTGGGATAAACCTGCCACGCCTTGCTTGTCCAGCCGAGTCGCCTATGGCGAACAAGTGACTCCGGAACGCCTGCACATGATCGACGAGGCAGAACTATTTTTGCGACAACTGGGCCTTCGTCACCTCCGGGTACGTTATCACTCGGGCGACGTGGCCCGCATTGAGGTACCGCTCGAATCATTAAGTTTACTACTAGCCGACGACTGTCGTCCTCGAATAGTAGATCACTTCAAACAACTGGGATTCCGTTACATCACTTTGGATCTGGAAGGTTTTCGCTCAGGAAGTTTAAACCAACTCATTTCCATTGGTGGCCTCGAATCCACTCCCAACCAGACAGAACAGTAGCCAGCGCAGCAAACCTATCTTGCATCAACACGTGCAAAGGACATTGCATCGAAAACAATGCCGCACGGTGGAGTTTCAATTCATGACATTCAAAACGGTTCACATTCTCCTGGCCAGTCTCATCTTGGCCACATCGACTCCACTTTTGCGCGCCGCAAACGCCGAACGCAAGGTGCTTGTCTGCTCGACGACACAGACAGCAGATTTCGCACAACAAGTGGTCGGGGATACGTGGGAGGTACTCTGTGTCTTGGCACCCAAACAGGACCCACATCTGTACCAAGCAAAACCTAAGGATGCGGAGTTGATTGCCCGTGCTGACCTTTGTGTACAAAATGGCTGGCATTTGGAAGGAAATGACTGGATGAAGACGCTCGCCGAAGACATGGGAAAACCTCTAGTAAACTGCATTAAGGGCGTGAAGCCTTGTGAATTTGAAGAAGACGGTCAAGTTGTCAAGGATCCACATGCCTGGTTCTCGCCGAAGAATGCGCACATCTACATACGAAACATTCAAACAGCGGTGATAAAGCTGGATCCAGAACGAGCCAGCGAATACGAGGCACGTACTCGATTGTTCGTCTCTCAACTGCGCACACTCGATGCCTGGATTCGCCGCCAGGTCAATGACATCCCTGCCAATCGACGAGTACTCGTAACGAGTCATGACGCGTTCAATTACTTTTGCCGCGATTATGAGTTTACGGCTCAATCTCCTGCGGGCTGGTCGACCGGAGAAATAGCTGCGGGCTCGAGCTCGGAACGTCGACGCGAAACCATACAGTCGATTCGAGACGCTCAGGTGAAAGCAATCTTCGTCGAGACAAGTGTTAACCCGACGTTGATCAACGAGATCGCCAAGGAAGCAGGAGTGGAAGTCGGTGGAAGCTTGTATTCTGATTCCATGGGCGAACGAGGATCGGCAGGCGAAAGTTACGTTGGTATGATGCGTGAAAACGTCTTGAAGATCGTAAACGCCCTCAAGTAATCTTTAACTACGGATTGCCAGGCATGCGTCCCACGCTGGCCATCATCGTTTGCGTCACCATCCTTGGCGGCCTGCAACTCTACATGCAGCATCGGCAACGTGTGCGGATCGCTCCACCTATAGTTGTAGAGGATTTTAGCGAAGCGACTTATTCGCTCCAACTCACCTTAACGTTTCAAGCCGAGCGTGATTCGTTCGCTTTCGAAGAAGACCCGATCATTCTCTTGCGTTTCCGGGGTGAAGACCTCCTGGCCGTTCATGATCCTGTCCCTGTCGGAACGATCCTCCGTGTCGAGAAGATTGACCACGTCGTGGTCGCCGAAGAGAACGAGAGAAATGCCAACGAGATCTACTACGAAGTACTGACCGGCGAAACAGAACCTTCCGTGGCCCGATGCGTCAGGTTGCAACTTTTCTGCGACGGTGAGCTGCTTGAGGAAGAGTCTGCATGGTCCGCTCCAGGAGAACCGGTACGGGGCACGTTTCGCTTTGTGGGATTGAGCAACTCCCTTGTGGGTGACGAATGAACGATTCTCATTATGCAATCAAGGTGGACAACCTAACCGTCAGCTACGGTCCGGTACCGGCGCTGTTGGACATTTCCTTTGAGATTACCCCGGGTCAACTGATCGGTGTTATCGGGCCCAACGGTTCCGGAAAATCTACACTCATCAAAGCGATTCTCGGTTTTGTGAAGGCCGACTTTGGCAGCGTTCACCTGTTTGGCGAACCTGCCGAGGAATCGACGGGACGTGTCGCTTATGTACCTCAACGAGGTTCCGTCGATTGGGACTTCCCCATTAGTGTCATGGAAGTGGTTTTAATGGGGCGGTTTGGTAAAGTGCCCTGGTGGCGCAATCTGCGGCGTGAAGACTACGAAGTCGCCCAAGAAGCATTAGAAACCGTACGCATGTACGAGTTCCGCAAACGCCAGATCGGACAATTGTCCGGGGGCCAACAACAACGCGTCTTCATGGCTCGCGCCATGGCACAGGGGGCCGACATCTTGCTTTTGGATGAGCCGTTTTCAGGCGTCGACGCCGCTACGGAACATGCCATTCTGGACGTCTTGGAAACTACTAAATCATCGGGCCGCACCTTGTTAGTCGTGCATCACGATCTGGCAACGGCGGCAGAATATTTCGACGCATTGATTTTGCTCAAACAACGACTTTTCGCATTTGGACCACCGGAAACGGTACTCCACCAGGAATTATTGAGTGACGTCTACGAGGGCAGTTTACGAGTGTTTGCTGATCTTCAGCCACGTTCTACCGACTAAGCCTGACGGTGCTATTTTTCATGAACACGCTTTGGGAATTGTTTATCGAACCGCTTACAGCAGTGCACTTTCAAAAAGCACTGATCGGTGGTTCGTTGTCGGCGGTAGCGTGTGGCGTCATTGGCGTCTTTATCGTGCTGCGCCGAATGGCATTCTTGGGCGATGCCTTGTCCCACGCCATGCTGGCCGGTGTCACGGCAGGCTATTTGTTCATGCAGGTTTTATTTGGCGTAGAAGCTCACACGTGGGGTATGATCGTGGGAGCTCTGTTGGCCGGATTTGCCACGGTCATGGCCATCAGCTTCGTCGCTCAAACGTCGCGAATCAAAGAAGATACTGCCATTGGCATCATGTACACGGGAATGTTTGCTTTGGGAGGCATCTTGGCGTCCGTGTTTAGCCATCGCATTCATCTACACCTGTATGATTTCATCGTAGGCAATGTACTAGCCATCGAAAACGGTCACTTGTGGATGATCGCGATTGTATGTTCCCTCGTCTTGTGTGTCGTCATACTATTCTTTCGGCAATTCTTGATCTCGACCTTCGATCCCATCATGGCCGCCTCCATTGGTGTGCCAGTCGCCGCAATCCACTACCTAATGACGGCATGTACGTCTCTGGTCGTGGTAAGCGCCGTACCCGTTGTAGGAGTCGTCTTAGTCGTTGGCCTGTTGATCACTCCCGCAGCCACAGCGTATTTACTCTCAGACCGTTTGCGATACATGCTCGTCCTTTCTCCCTTATTCGGAATTACCACGGTGTTAGGAGGATTGTACGTATCCACCTGGGTCTCTGTCGTTTCGACGGGCCCCATGATGGTATTACTGGGAACTCTTCAATTCATTGTGGTGCTCTGCGTGTCGCCACGTCATGGTTTAATCGCCGATGCATGGAGACGATGGCAACTCGTTCCTCAAGCACTCGTCGAGGACGTTTTAGGAGCAATCCGTCGCGACGAACGCCCTGCAGTGCCCATGGAAGAAATTATTGAAGCGGTTCGATCACCAGCTCCCCTGATACACCGAGCCATTCGATCCTTGGTACGACGCAACTGGCTGCAGGAATCCGTAACAGGTTTGAGGCTCACCGAATCCGGACAACACGAAGCACGCCGCCTATTGCGCGCGCACCGTCTATGGGAATCTTATTTGGATCATGTGGGAGCCCCCAGCGAAGAATTACACAACGAGGCTCACCGCTTGGAACATCTTCATGACGAGCAAACCGTTGACTATTTGGATGACAAGCTGGGACATCCGTTGCGAGATCCGCACGGCTCTGACATCCCCGAAGATTTCGTGCATCTGGTGCCAGGAGAGACCATGCGAGCGAGTCTGTTACGAGAAGGTCACCGTGCCACGGTTGAACACCTAGAACCGGCATCTGCACTCTTCGACCTGAAAGTCGGGATGACTCTCGTCGCCGGACCAAGACACGACAATGAAATGCTATGGACGTTCATTTTGCCCGACGGCCGGGAAATCCATCTTCACCACGACGCCGCCGATGCGGTTCTCGTTCGCTTGATCGGCAACGATTGATCTGCGTTTGCTGCCAGCAAAGAACGTGATACAATCGACGGAGTCACTAAGTCTCTGCGAAGGATAGCTTCAAGGTGGAATTGCTTCGGGATCTAACGCGGCTGCAACAGGCACATGGGTTTCTAGACGATGACTGTTTGCAACAAGTTGCCAAACGTCACGGAGTTCCGCTGTACCGCGTCGAAGGCTTGGTAGAGTTTTATCCCTCTTTTCGACGTACGCCTCCGCGACGAGTCACCATCGAAGTATGTCGAGACGTAACGTGCAACCTCGCGTGTAGCGATGAACGACTCCAAACATTGACAACGGCCGTGGCGGGACGGGACGACGTAGAGATTCACGAAGTCTCTTGCTTAGGCCGTTGTGACACTGCACCTGCCGCTTCCTTGTGCGACGTACCCATCGCTCCGTATTCATTGGCGGACGACGAAGCCTTGATGGAACTGATCGCCCGGCCCCCTGCCCTATCGCCACCCGATCGTCGTCATCGCCAAGTCTGGAAATGCAATCCCTACGAACACAAAGACGCTCATTATGCTACCGTCACTGAGCTGGCAGCTAACGCGGACGCTTTGGGTGACCGCTGCATCGCCGAATTACAACAAAGTGGATTGTCAGGCATGGGAGGAGCCGGTTTCCCCACTGGCCGAAAGTGGGAGGCCGTACGTCACGTCGACGGCGACACAAAATATGTCATTTGCAACGCCGACGAAAGTGAACCAGGTACATTCAAAGACCGTGTGATTCTTGAGCAATTGCCTCATTTAGTCATCGAAGGCATGGTCTTGGCCGGACTCACGATTGGAGCAACACAAGGCATCGTTTATTTGCGACATGAGTATTCGCCAGAGAAATTGGTGCTAGAACAAGAACTCGAGACCGCGCGTCAACGAGGTATTCTTGGCGATAATGCAGCTGGGTCAGGCCAGCCGTTCAATATTGAAATCTTCGTTTCTCCTGGTGGGTATATCCTCGGAGAAGAAACGGCTTTATTAGAAGCTCTCGAGGACAAGCGTGGCGAACCTCGAAATAAACCACCCTACCCCAGTACTCACGGACTCTGGGGAAAACCAACGCTCATCAACAACGTCGAAACATTGGCTTTGTCGACGTCCATTATTCATTTCGGTAGTACCTGGTGGCAGGAGCGAGGACAAACCGGATTTGCGGGGCTGAAATTTGTCTCCATATCTGGCGATGTGGAACGGCCAGGAGTCTACGAGATTCCCGTCGGTACCTCCGTTGCTGACTTGATCGAATCCGCCGGCGGGATGCGAGATTCGAAAACACTGAAAGCGTTTCTACCCGGTGGAGCCAGCTCCAATTTTTTAACCGCAGCTCATGTCGACACACCCCTGGACTTTGACAGCATGAAAAAAGCAGGAAGCATGCTCGGTACGGGCGCGGTCATTGTCATCGCCGAGGGACGTGATCTATTCCACCTGGCAACGAACATCGTAACCTTTTTCCGAAACGAGTCCTGCGGCAAATGCGTACCTTGCCGCACAGGCAGCGAGAAAGCTGTCCAGCTACTGCAAGAAATCATCACCGGAAAGACATCCTCAGACGCCTTGACGATTTTATCCGATATGGGCGCCACCTTAGAACAGACATCGATTTGTGGATTGGGCCAGGTTGCCTTGAACCCTGTATTGTCCATGTTGCAACATTTTCCGGACGAGGTACCCACCCCATCATGAGCAATACGGTAACTCTACAAATCGACGGCCAAGAAGTGACGGTTCCTAACGGAACGACGATCTGGAACGCAGCAGCACAGTTAAATCTCGACATTCCCGCTCTCTGTCATTCGCCGGACATGGAGCCAGTTGGCGTCTGTCGCATGTGCGTAGTGGATGTAGGCCAGCGAGTTTTGGCGGCCTCCTGCGTCCGTGAATGCGAAGAAGGCATGAACGTCGTCACGAGCTCCGACGCCGTCCAGAATCATCGTAAGATGCTCACCACGTTCTTGTTGTCCGATCATCCCCTGCCCTGCCACCGAGAGCAGACAACGGCAGATTGTGATTTGGAACGCTTAGGACGTGAATTCGGGCTCCTCGATCGCGACAGTCATCCAGTCGCTGCAGAAACCCAATCACTTCCCAACGTCCTGGCGCCTGGCGGCTGCACTAAAACGCCGCATCGCGTACAAGACACTTCGTCTCCAGTCATCGCCGTCGACCACCAGGCATGTATCCTTTGCGACCGCTGCCAACGAGCTTGCGAAGACATTCAATCGAATCAAGTCATAGGCCGTACAGGAAAAGGCTACGCCGCTCAAATCGCCTTTGATTTGAATCAGCCCATGGGCAAGAGCACCTGCGTTTCATGTGGTGAATGTGTCAGCGCCTGTCCAACCGGCGCTCTCACGAACAAGCAAATCACCCTTCCCATTGTCTCCGAGGCCGAACTGGAATCCGTAGACAGTGTTTGTCCCTACTGTGGTGTCGGGTGTGCCGTCACGTTTCATGCGAAAGAGAACCAAGTGGTGTATGCCGAAGGCCGGGAAAGTCCCGTCAACCATAGCCGCCTCTGCGTTAAAGGCCGGTATGGTTGGGACTACGCCACCCATGCCCAACGGTTGACTCGCCCTCTGATTCGGCGCAACACCCATTACCCCAAAGGACCGTTGTCCGCTGAAGTCCAAAGCTCCGCAAGCCCAGGCTCAAGGCGGCCAGGTGGAGTCGTCGATTATGACGAGGTCATGCCCGCTTTTCGAGAAGCGACATGGGAGGAAGCCCTGGACCTCGTGGGCGCACGTTTGAATGGCATCAAACAAGAACATGGTGGCACCGCTTTGGCGGGCTTCGGGTCAGCCAAGTGTTCTAACGAAGAAGCTTATTTGTTTCAGAAACTGGTGCGTGCTGGTTTTGGAAGCAACAACGTCGACCACTGCACTCGTCTCTGTCACGCCTCGTCTGTAGCCGCCCTCATGGAGACCATCGGCTCCGGTGCTGTCACGAACGTGTTTGCTGATGTTTCTCAATCAGACGTCGCTTTAGTAACCGGTTCGCACACAACTGCGAACCACCCGGTGGCGGCCACGTTCATGAAAGAAGCCGCGAAAAAAGGAACTCGCTTAATTGTCGTTGACGTCCGCCGTCATTCATTGGCAGACTTTGCAGAACACTTCGTACAAATTCGCCCCGGTACGGATGTGGCATTCTACAATGCCGTGATGCACGTCTTGATCCGCGACAAACTCATTGATGCTGACTTCGTCGACCACCGCACCGAAGGATTTGCTGAACTGCACGACCTGCTACTGAAGCAGTACGCGCCTAATAAGGTTGCAGACATTTGTGGGATTACGCCAGAGCTCATCGAGTCCGTCGCACACACGATCGGACAAGCAAAACGCATGCTCGTTTTTTGGGGCATGGGAATTTCGCAACACACAACCGGCACCGATAACGCCCGCTGCCTGATTTCATTGTGCCTGCTCACTGGAAACGTAGGGCGCCCCGGAACCGGACTGCATCCTTTGCGAGGACAAAACAACGTCCAAGGCGCTAGCGACGCCGGCCTGATTCCCATGGTCTATCCTGACTATCAGTCGGTCGCCAACGAATCCCACCAAGCGAAATTCGAGTCTGTCTGGCAAACTGACCTGGACGATAAGCCGGGACTTACCGTCGTAGAAATCATGAAAGGTGCGTTGGACAAGTCGATTCGTGGCATGTACATCTTGGGCGAAAATCCGTTCATATCGGACCCCAACACCAATAAGGTGCGGCGTGCACTGGGGAATCTCGATTTTCTCGTAGTGCAAGACATTTTCTTGACCGAAACGGCCGAATTTGCTGACGTCATCCTCCCCGCCACCAGCTACTTTGAAAAGACCGGAACTTACACGAATACCGATCGACGCGTTCAGTTGGGACGTCAAGTCTTACAGCCTCCGGGAGAAGCTCGTCAAGACTGGCAGATCATTTGCGACATTGGGGAACGAGTCGGATTGCGGTCGAACTATGCATCCGTCAGTGAAGTGTTCGATGAGTTTGCTTCCTTGACGAACAACTATCGTCAGCTTTCTCATGACAATCTTGGACCAGCCGGTAAGTTGTGGCCCTGCTCGGAACCGGAACACCAGGATGGGACTCAAATCTTATTTGGCGACCGGTTTCCCACACCTTCTGGCCGAGGCAAACTGGTTCCCTGCCAATATCAACCGGCTCAAGAACAACCCGACGAAGAGTTCCCCTTCGTGCTCAGCACGGGGCGAGTTTTAGAACATTGGCATACGGGAAGTATGACTCGGCGTAGCCGAGCCCTGTCTCATATCGAACCGCACGCCTTCGCTGCCATGCACCCGTCTGACTTAGAGACATTAACATTGTGTAGCGGTGACCGCATTCAAGTCGCCAGCCGGCGTGGTCAGATAGAACTAGCCGTCCGCGAGGATGCGTCTGTAGAGCGCGGGGTAGTTTTCATCCCCTTCCATTTTCGCGAAGCTGCCGCCAATATCTTGACGAGTGACGCGTTAGATCCTTATGGGAAGATCCCTGGGTTTAAATTCTGTGCGGTGAACGTTCGCAAAGTGTCATCCGTCGGAGAACAGACAATCTAATTCCGTCCTGAAACGCTAAAACATACTGCCGACGAATTCCGAACTTTTCTGACAAGCAGATACACAGGATCGGAGTATTGTCGAACTTAGCATTGGATTCTATCACTTGAGTGTCGATGGGACGCTACTTATTAAACCTATCGGCAACGCTGTCCAACATGTTTTGCGTGACGTACAGTCGACGGTCCGGGAGTAGGCACCCTACGTGCAACATGCTCACTAACATGAGCTGTCTCGACTTTCTGGCATTTTTGTCCCCGCACTACTGTCCAGGGAATGAATAGCGCGACCGAGCATCTATTTAGGAACGGATTCGATCTCTATTGCGTGTACATTCTGGCATATTTACGGCATTACCCCCACACTTACAGCCAGAGCGCCGCCAACTTCGGAACCACCCTACATTTCTGCAAACAAGCATTTTCCGACATAGCAACTACAATAAAATAGAGAATCGACGTTCTTGCTCGTGTGCCTGGGAATTATGGATCGTCAACACCGCGTGAAGATGGCATTTTTATTCTTGCTGGCACCTGTCCATGTGGTGTGCGCTCAGATTCCGTTTACGCTGAACGGTCCGGACGTCGATCCATCCGATTTTCGTATCACAACCTATGCAACGGGTCTCAACTTTCCTATCGGCATGACGGAATTGGCAGATGGTTCCGTATTGGTCGCCGTCAGCCAGGGAGCCAATTTTTTTACGAGCAGTTCGGGTTCTCTGATTCGCTTGTTTAGCAGCACGAACAATGGAATTGCCGACAC
>JAKVBZ010000269.1 GCA_022448645.1 Pirellulaceae bacterium | reverse complement strand
GTCTTTTGTATATGAGCCAAATTTGCCGGTTAGAAAGTCTAGCAAAACGGCCATCTCGCCGGCTCTAGCAGCGTGGCGCATCCCTCGAATCTTTACAGCAGTTACCAAGGTGCCGTCGATCATAACGAGCGTATTTGCGTCTGCTATCATTTGGATGTCGCAGAAATCTCTGGAGGAAGACTTGAAGAGCCTGCCCAGACGTTGAGCTACAAGCGCAGTAGTCCCGCTTCCTACAAACGGATCCATTACGACCCCACCCTCCGGAGTTCCGGCAAGCAAGCACGTCTCAACAAGTGTTTCGGGAAACACCGCAAAATGGGCATCGCGAAATTTTGATAGCGGAATGGACCATATTGTCCGTTTATTTCTACCTTTAGGGTGAAATGCCTGATCCCATCTGGCGTCGTGTAGATTTGAATTGCCACTGTTCTTCCCCTTTTCAGGAGTGCTCGCTCGCTTGAACAAGTGCCCACGACCACCACGCATTCGGCTCTCGTCGGAAAACGTCACATGAGGCTCACGAATTGCATCCGCGTTGTAGTAATAGTCCCGTGAATGTGAAAAAAAGAAGATGTACTCATGCTCTGTCGTGGGACGCGTCTTCACAGAAGAAGGCATGGCATTCGGCTTCTTCCAAATGACATCGCTGCGTAAGATCCAACCATCTTCTTTCATTGCCAGCGCAACGCGCCACGGCATCCCTAACAGCTCCCCTCGGTGGTACTTGTCTCCCAATACTACCCACGCCGTCCCAGTCGGCTTCAACACGCGACGGCATTCCCGAAAGACATGTACCAAACGTCGTACGTATTCGTCCGGCGTTGCTTCTGAACCCAGTTGAGTCGCTTCCTGATAATCTCGCTGTCGAAAATAAGGTGGACTCGTGACAATCCCGTCGGCCACATTTGATGGCAATTTAGTAGCAACCTCAGCTGCATCTCCGCAATGAATCTGGTCGAGCGCTTCAAATGTCGGTTCCATCCTCAGGTCCCCTATTCACTCGATGACTGCGCGTGGGTTATGCCACAAGGCACTAGCATCGTCAATGACGTCCACTCATCTCATTTCCGTCGGCAGACTGCTCGATGAATCAAGACTTGCCTTTCTAACTAGAGACGCTTGTCCTAGAATACGACCACGAATAGTGAAAGGAACATTGCCTGGCAGAAAGCGCCGTCCGGCGTTACAGCCCACGCGGCAAGAACCCAGCGTCTACGGCACGCCACGCGACCATCAGTAACATGCCCGTCACACACTACCGAAACGCGCCCTGCTGTAATCTTACGGCGACACCCACGGCCATTCAAACAGCAGACAGATGCAGCAAGACCAGCGCTTCCCCGCAGAGTCTGGGCATTTCGTTGCCCAAATTCATCTTTTCGAAAGCGACCACCTATGCGACGGTTTGATCGTAAGCTGACAGTCGTCGCTTTGGTATGCTGTGGCGGTGCATTACTCTGTGGTGGACTGATACTTTTCGATGAAACGACCACGGCGCATAGCCGTCGTCCCACGCTTACAGATATACCCATCAATGGGCAACGCGCGTTTGGCTACCTGGAAACGATATGCAATTTCGGCCGCCGTCCTAGCGGATCTGCTGGGATGCGCAAACAACAGGGATTTCTCATAAGTCATTTCACGAAACTCGGCGCGAAGAAGATCGAACAACAGAAGTGGACAATCCGGCATCCTGAAAATGGAAACCCGGTAGACCTGGTGAATTTGATCGTGCAATGGCACCCCAAACGTCAGCAGCGCATTTTGTTGTGTGCGCACTACGACACCCGCCCTTTCCCAGATCAAGATACAGTCAATCCCCGTGGAGTTTTTATCGGTGCAAATGATGGTGCGAGCGGGGTTGCCGTGCTCTGCGAGTTGGGCCATCACCTCGCAAATCTCGACACCGAATATGGCGTCGATTTCGTATTCTTTGACGCCGAGGAGTTTATTTTCCCCCAGGACCGCGGCGAGTACTTTGTCGGTTCGATCCGATTCGCCGAGCGATACCGCGTCCAGCCCCCCAACTATCGCTATGCTTGCGCCGTATTGCTCGATATGGTTGGCGACCGGGACCTGCAAATATACAAGGAGAAAAACAGTTGGACCTGGAATGACTCACGTCCTCTCGTGCAAGACATCTGGAACACAGCACGGCGCCTTCAAATTCGCGACTTCCGTCAGAGAGTTGGACACGAAATACGTGACGACCATCTCCCCTTGCACAA
Organism: Pirellulaceae bacterium; assembly: GCA_022448645.1. Next base: position 610 of record JAKVBZ010000269.1, on the reverse strand, counting down.
TATTGCCGGAATCCCCGCCTGCGACATTATCGACTTCGACTACCCTCGTCGCGGCAGAAACTACTGGCACACGTCCGCAGACACCCCTGACAAATGTTCTCCACTCTCTCTCGCAAAAGTGGGATGGGTGGTACTTGAATGGTTACGGAACGTCAATCCGAACCTGCTCTTGAAAGAATGAAGGTGGCTTGTGGACGCAGTCAGCTTCTGGACGATGGCGGGATTCGGGATCCTATTGATCGCCCTTTCCGGCTTATTGACATGGACCACTGAAACTTCCTGGCGAAAAGACGAACAACGGGAACTGAGCGAGACCGACTGGAGCTACCTTAATACCCGCCGGCGGCGACGGCTGCAAACAAATATCATGATCAGCCTGGTTGGCGTGGCAATCATCGTTGGCATCTGGATTGTTGAGCCATTGTGGTTTGGCATCTACTGGTGCTGTGTCGTTTTGCTCGTCATGTGGATCATCCTATTGGCAGGTGTCGATTTTCTCGCAACCAGAACGTACTATCGTCAATTACGCGACCAGGCTTCCGTCGAGCGCCAACTACTCGAACAGGAATTAGACCGACTCCAAAGATCCCAACACAACGGTAATGGAACC
>JAKVBZ010000268.1 GCA_022448645.1 Pirellulaceae bacterium | reverse complement strand
TGCCGCAGACAGCATCGCGCTTAACGACTGGAGCAATAATAATTTTATCGATGAACACGCCGCTGCAAAATTTCGTGAATTGGGGATCGAACCCTCTGAAATCTGTGACGACACCACGTTTGTGCGCCGGGCGTTCTTCGATGCCATTGGTGGCTTGCCAACTCCTGAAGAAACGCAGAGTTTCCTGCAATCAACCAATCCAAACAAACGTGAAGATCTGGTAAACCGACTCCTCGGACTCACCGGCGATTCTCAGCTCGACATCTATAACGACCGTTACGCCGCCTTCTGGACACTGAAGTGGTCCGACTTGTTGCGCAATAGTAGTGATGACTTGGGCGAGCAGGGGATGTGGTCGCTCCACAATTGGATCAAAGACTCCTTTCGTACCAACAAACCTTTCACTCAGTTTGTCCAGGAGTTGGTCACTGCCAAAGGCTCCATTTATTTTAATGGCCCCGCGAACTATTTCCGTATCAATACCGATTCTTCAAAACTTACTGAAGCAACCGCTCAACTGTTCTTGGGCGTGCGATTAGAGTGTGCGAAGTGCCACCATCATCCGTTTGAAAAATATAGCCAAGCTGATTACTACCGTCTGGCAGCGTTTTTCTCTCGTGTCGGCACCAAGAATAGTCAAGAGTTTGGACTTTTTGGTCGCGAATCTGTGGTGGTCGTACGAGACAGTGGAGATGTCAAACATCCGCGCAGCGGCGAAGTCTTAAAACCAACACCGCTCGACGGCGCCGAGATGGAAAATCCACTGGACCGGCGAATCCCCTTAGCCGCTTGGCTGACCTCCCCAAAAAATGAATTCCTGGGAAAGTCCATTGTGAATCGCTATGTGGGTTATCTACTGGGCCGTGGTTTGGTCGAGCCGATCGATGACATGCGTTCGACGAATCCTCCCAGTAACGTCGCCCTGATGGAAGCGCTCTCCGCCGATTTCATCGCCAGTGGGTTCGACCTCAAACACCTGATCCGGACGATTATGACATCTCGACTGTATCAACTTAGTTCTCAACCGACCGAGGCGAACGCTTCGGATCACCGATTCTATAGTCACTACAAAGTAAAACGACTGACTGCCGAACCGTTACTCGACGCCGTGGACCAAGTCGCTGGTACCCAAACCAAATTCAAGAGTTTACCTTTGGGAACCCGGGCCATCGAACTACCGGACGCGAAGTATCCCAACTATTTTCTCAACACGTTTGCCAAGCCACGTCGCGTGAGCATCTGCGAATGTGAAAGGTCCATGGACGCCAATCTCGCGCAGGCGCTGCATACGCTCAATGGTGACGTCTTGGCCCAAAAAATTTCCGCCGACAATGGACGCATCAGCACACTTTTGTCAACGGACCGCAGCCATGCTGAAATGGTCGATACCATTTATATGGCGGCCTTATGTCGTCACGCCACGAACGAAGAAATATCTGCCACCATCGAATTCCTTGATCAAAGTCAAACACCCAAGGAATACTACGAAGATTTATTATGGGCCTTGGTTAACTCCAAACAATTTTTGTACGTACATTGAATGGCAAAATGAAACACCTCAGCCTCTTTTTTCTATTTCTCTGCGTTGTACCGATGAGCCAACTGGCGGTCGGCCAAACTTCCTATCCGATGCTGATGAGCCTGCGCCCTGTCGCAGCACAAGTAGGGAAAACTTCAGAGCATACAATCAAATCTCGCTATAGCATGCTTGGTGCCTATCAAGTCCTTGTTTCCGGAGAGGGCGTCGCGGGTGAAATCGTTCCTCCGGAACTGACAGACGAACAAAAGAAGGACCCACCGAATCTACAGGAAATGAAAGTCAATTTCACGGTCAGCTCTGAAGCCATGCCGGGCGTCCGAGAATTTCGCATCGCGACTCCTAATGGTGTGAGCACTATCGGACAATTGGTGATCGTCCAAGACAACATCCTTCTGGAAGCCAGCACTAACGATCAATTGGAACAAGCCCAAGAAGTAACCGTTCCAGCAACTTTGTGTGGTGCCATCGAGAAGGCCGAAGATGTTGATTACTTTAAATTCAACATCCCTTCGCCCCTAGCGTTGAGTTTCCACGTCCGCGCAATGCGGTTGCAAGACAAAATACACGACCTGCAACAACATTGTGATCCCATTCTGACGATCCGCAGTTCAAACGGGGCGACGCTCGTCGCTTCCGACAACTACTTTTATGGAGATCCGTTCATCGGCTATCAATTTGAGCAAGCCGGCGAGTACTTTCTCGAATTACGGGATGTGCGATATCAAGGGAATCAATACTGGGAATACAGTATCGAGATCAGCGACCAACCCTTTGTTTCCAATGTCTTCCCGTTAGCAGCCGCCCGGGGCCAAGAATCGCAGTTTCAACTGGTCGGATTCAATATTGGAGTCGACCCAATGGTACCCTTCACATTACCGGTCCAGCAGCCCCTTGGTGCCCAATCCATTCGTTTGCCCTACGGCGACAGTTCCTTGAATCCGGTTCCCGTCAGTGTGACCGATTTGCCAACCATGATAGAAACCAGCACGGTCAACAATACAGCCAACGATGCACAAATAATTACGGCGCCGGTAGCCATCAATGGTCGCATCGAAGCTGCAGGAGACATCGATTACTATGCCTTTGAGGCCAAAAAAGGGGAGACCTATTCCGTCGAAGTCGTCGCTCGACGTCAGCAATCCGCACTCGATTGCAACCTGCGGATACTCAACGATCAAGGCAATCAACTCTCTAGCAATGACGACATGCAAATTGGCAGGATGACGGTTGCAGATTCACAGATCGAAAACTGGACAGCACCTGCGGATGGTAAGTTCTTTGTCGAAATCCGTGATTTACAT
>JAKVBZ010000267.1 GCA_022448645.1 Pirellulaceae bacterium | reverse complement strand
CTGGTGAATTGAGATTGGCCATGGTGTTTCAGCGGCAGTGCATCCGTAGCAGTTATCTTTTGGTGTCACCTTGCAAACTGGATTGCATCTGAGGATTTGTCTCGGCGAGAATGGTTGTAATGACAACACAACTTACCTGGTTAGGCCATGGGGCCTGGTCGATTCAGATTGACGAACATCAAGTTCTTTTGGACCCATTCCTGAATGAATCACCCGTGGCACCGATCAAGGCGGACGAAGTCGATGCGGATGTTATCCTGGTATCGCATGGTCACTTTGATCACGTAGCGGATGTGCCATCCATTGCGAATCGAACGGGTGCCACCGTGGTCGCTATTTTTGAGATTGCGGAGTGGTTTCAGAAGAACCATGGCGTGCAAGAAACGATCGGTATGAATTTGGGGGGCACACTGAAGTTGCCCTGGGGGCACGTAAAGATGACACCGGCACTGCACAGCTCCAAATTGCCGGATGGTAGTGATGGGGGGGTGGCTGCTGGCTTTCTGTTGAAGGTGGGACAAAAGCGAGTCTATTTTGCTTGTGACACGGCTCTTTTTTCGGATATGAAACTGATTGGAGACGTGGGAGTGGACCTCGCGGTTTTGCCGATCGGTGACCATTTCACAATGGGACCGGAAGATTCCATAGCAGCCATCAATTTGATTCAGCCACGCCGGGTTGCACCAGCGCATTACAATACATTTCCACCGATTGTGCAGGATGTAGAAGCCTGGGCTTCACGGGTTAAAGCCGATACATCTTCGGATCCGGTGGTTATAGATCCAGGCGGTACAATTTTGTTGGATTCTTGATTGGGTTCTGTAGTAACTTCAGTCTATTCGCCAGGGAGAATACTTTTGACGCGTCTCAGCACCCAACGTCTATGCACATGTTGTCTCCTTGTTGTGCCTCTGCTGTTGAATCAAGAGGTTGACGAATTGTCAGCTCAGGTTCGGTTGCGGTGGAAATTCCGTGCTGGGCAGCAGATGCAGCTTAAGATCAGCCAGAAAGCCACTACCACGACGTCAGTAAACAATCGGCCATTGGCCATTACCAGCGCTTTGGAGATGGACGTCGATTGGACTGTCGGAAAGCTGGCTTCACGCGGTGCGGCGGAAATGACGCAGCAATTTTCGCGTCTGGCGATCAAGTTCCAGGCTCCTGATGCAGAACCCGTTGAGTACGACTCTCAGCGAGATAAGAATCCTACTGGTCAACTGTTGCGCATGGCCAACCGTGTACAGCCACTACTTGACTCACCGTTTCGTGTTACGGTTGGTGCCCGAGGGCAGATTACCGAGGTGCTATCTAGTCCAGATGCGTCTCAGACCGTTAACTCGCCACGCTTGAAACGATTTATTTCTGCAGAACAATTGGCCAGTGTATTGCGGCAATCGAATTTGGTGCTTCCAGAAATGGCTGTTTCCGTGGGTGATAGCTGGGAGACAGATTCGGTTCAAGCCTCGCCACTTGGAGAGGTGAAATTGACGACCGCCTACACATACAAAGGAATTCAAGAGCGCGGTGGACGTGAGTTGGCACTGATTGCTCTGGAAACGACCCTCGAGGAAGCAAAATCACCCAGGTTACCCAACAAGAAATCTGGGCGGCTCACGCGGCACATTCAATCCGGCGAAATCTACTTTGATGTACAGGCAGGGTACCTGAAATCGTCGCAGGTACGGCAAGAGCGTACGACGGAGAAGTTGTATCGAGGGCAGCGAATTGAGACGGTAGATCAAAGCGTGACGGCACTACAGATTACCGTCCTCTGATTAGTTTTCGTCGGGCGGGCTTGTTTCGGGCGGAGATGCTTCCTGGTTGGGTACCAGAACTTGTATCTCGTCTTCGACGACGCGTAAATCGAAGCGATCGACGCCAATCTTCGGGTTGTCGCACCAGGTTCCATCGCGAATGCAGAAACGCCATGCGTGCCACGGGCAGCTGACAGATCCATTTTCAACATGGCCGGCAGCTAGAGATGCGCCCATGTGCGGACAGATGTCATCGATCGCGAAAAACTGCCCCTCTTCGTTGAATACGGCGACCATCCGTCCATTTACTGGAAATGCGGATCCTGTCCCCTGCGGGATATCTGCAGTCTTTGCCACCGTCGTAAATTCGGACATGGCTCTCGGCCAGAAAAGGTGATCGGGACACTTTGGTTGGGCTGGCGTTCTGTGAAGCTGGTAACTGGTCTGGAAGCGTCAGAAATCACGCACAAGTACTAGCGGGCAGCGATCGACAGTGGTTAGATTCTAGGTGTGTGGGAGCCCGTACGGTAGGGCCGTGCCCACGGATGTTTTACCCAATGCGTGGAACAAGACGATGGCTGCAATGCGTTTCATTATGATCGGTGGATTTTTGGGGGCCGGCAAGACGACGACAATCGCTCGTTTAGCTCGTGCTTACCAGGACCGTGGACTCCGGGTCGGAATCGTGACAAATGATCAGGCCAGTGACCTGGTTGACACGCATACGTTACGTTCGCAGGGGCTCCATGTGGGAGAGGTTGCAGGCGCTTGTTTTTGCTGTCACTTCGACGAATTAACCGCGACCGTCGCCGATCTCGGCCAGGACCAGCGGCCTGACGTTGTCATTGCTGAACCAGTTGGCAGTTGTACTGATCTTGTGGCCACAGTCATTCAGCCGCTGCGAGGGTTGCATCGTGACGAAATAGATGTCGCTCCTTATGGTGTGATCCTCAAACCGAGTCACGGCCGGCGTATATTGCGGAATGAGGAAGGTAGCGGGTTTTCACCAAAGGCGGCTTATATTTTTCGCAAACAACTCGAAGAAGCAGATTTTGTGATTCTCAATCGCATCGACGAGTTGACCGGTC
>JAKVBZ010000266.1 GCA_022448645.1 Pirellulaceae bacterium | reverse complement strand
AAAATTCGTAGTCGCACGTCAAGTTGAGAATCACAAGAGGGCCCGAGACACTGAGCCTTGGTCAAACAGAGGTCGTAGCGAGGGGACGAGAGAAACTGGTTTCACTGGCAGCTGGAAAGGCAAGGCAAACCAGGCACCCAACCCGATTCAGGTAGGCCTTGTCTTTCAGGCCGTGGCTCTACCCGAATTGTGAGAAAAAATAGGGCGAGGTGAAAGTACTTTGCCGGATTGGTTGGTCGGATTGGAATCCTCAAAGGCGATCAGATCCTGTAACGCTCCACGCACGTCACATAGCAACTCTTCTACTTGCTCCAAGGATTCGGGGTCCTGAAAAGTCGCCTGGCCACTTTGAGATATGGGGCTTTTTCTTTTTCGAGGTCGGTAGTCCCATTCGATATGAATGACGAATTCGTAGTTCGCCATGCGCAATACGTCGCCATCAAAGATCGCTGCTGCTTGCACGAGCCGTCCATTTACCATCAGGGCGGGCCCAGCTTCCAGGTAACGCAAGGAAACTCCCTGTTCACTCAGGAACAGATAGGCGTACACTTCCGGGAATTGGAGATCCCCCAACACCATGTCACAGTCGGCTGCCGTTCCAATCAAAAAAACACGTCCCGACACCTGACGAAATAACTGCCGTGCTCGCCCACGTAATATCTCGATCTCAACGCTGGGAACTTTCGAACGAAGATGGGGGCCCGGCAGGATATGAGGAGTGTCAGTTGTGGGACATTGATGACTCATTTAGCCGGATCCTCCGCCAAACAGCCGTACGCCAACGCTGTGGCTTAGAGTTCACAACAAGAACCCTGGGAACAAGGTCCTGGGGAAGGAAGATTTGCTTTCCATAAAATTCGGATTCCCGTCGCTATGACGTGTAAGCTATTCTTGCCGCCAACCTGAGATTAGCGAACAGCCGTTCCGAAAGGTCGCTTTGGACAAGATAGCCGGTGCCTTCATAATCCAAAAAACCCACAAACGCTAGCACTTGGCGTAGTATCCGACTTGCCGCAAATCTCACCAGGCAATAGTAATGCAACCTTAATTGACCTCTGTAGCTACCCTCATAACCAAGTCTACTGCACACTCTCGATGGTTTAGTCGAGGAAACCACACATGCGTATTGCCCTGGTCAAACAAGAAGTTTACCAAGACCTTTACGTGTGTCCGGCAGGTACGTCCTGTCCTCAGGAGCTGCTCTTTTCCTCAATGGGACGAGTTGGCCCAGTAGGCTTGTTCACGTTATTAGGGGCTGACTTCTACATCGTCAGGGAAGACAAATCGACCGAATGCCAAGTCTACCGTCGAGTCCTCCCAGAACTGGCCGATCGTGTCAAACTGTTAAAACATCGCTGTCTCAATGAGATTCCCGGACGTGATTTCTTTCGACCGGGAAACCAACTGATTCAGGGAGACTGTGCCGTCGATTGTGATTCTGTTCGCTGGGGTGATTACGACATTGTGATCAGCCTGAACGTAAGTTTGCCCAAGCGCCTAGTGCGTGAGAATCCCCAGACACTGTTCTGTTACATGATCGGAGAGGCCAATCTGGCAAAGCGGAAGGTGCAATATGGATACGACGTCTGTTTGAACCAAGAAGCACGAGGACGCATCGCTGTCCGCCCCGGAGTCATCGACTGTCCATACACCTTTGTGGGACCGCGCTGCCTGGAACGCATCCTTACCAAGAGGCTCGACCGGCAAAGTCACCATTCTGGAGTTTATGCCGAGATCAACAGCTGTGAGGAACGTCCGGTGAAAACTGTCCCTGACGTTTATCGACCACTACAGGAATTAGGACACCCCATTCGCCTGCATCAACAACTGATTGAGGACAATCTGACACAGGTCTTTGATGCCAAATATTTCTTGAAGCTTGGTGGACGACACATTCGAGGCAATTCGGTGATCGAAGCCATTTCGGCTGGCACATTGGTGCTGATGTCGCCTCATGACGTGACCCACCATGAGCTACTGCCACCTGAAACTTGGGTTCACAACGCGGAAGAAGCGATCGAACGCATTCGGTTCCTAGACAGTCAGCCCCACGTTTACGCGGACTGGCTGCAGATGCAACGCTCGCTTCTTCAACAATACGTGACCACGTGTCCGTTGATATCATTACAGAACAGTCTCGCGTACAAACGACGTCGAGCGCCCCAGATCACCCAGGTTGGCGTCCCAAGCGTTTCGTAACTTCGCGGCGCAAGCCACTCAGATTTGTTTGTGGACTTGTACTGTCTCACAAGAGAAAAGTTGTATCCGCTGCCTTCCAACTCATTCCCTTGAAACGTCCTACGGATCGTAAGGAACGGCTCAAGCAGATTGACCATCTACGACGGGGAAAATCCTGGTGCCTCTGCAATCGTGTCCGATCACCCCAGGGATAGTGTTTTCTCGAAATCAAATAGCATTGGACAAAAGTCACGCCGTCGACAACTACTTTTGCAAAATCAGTTTTTCGTTTCGAGTACGTCGCAGACGGTAGACCTCCTCACCGTGCAGAATAAGTACTTCCCGCTGGTCCCCAAAGAGTTCCGTTGAGCGCCAACAGCGTTGTTCTGCGTTCGGCGGCAATGGGACATCGGGCGTCTCGCCTGAATCTCCAGAAGATGAAGATCATGTGTGGTCACTCAACATGAGACGATTTGAAGAGGAAAGCTATGAACTTGCCTTAGCTTGAGTTCATAATCTATTCGACGAGCTACAAGCTTTGGTGAAAAGACCATTCAAAACCAGGTCGGATGGCCTCAATAGACCTTCTAAGTGGCAATAAACTGGTTTCAAAGTGTGCTCTAGTAAGAGGCTTGCGACAATGACGCAGGTTCTTCACCAGACCTTGT
>JAKVBZ010000265.1 GCA_022448645.1 Pirellulaceae bacterium | reverse complement strand
ATCTCAACCTCCGTCAACGAGACATTTTCGACGATGCCGTCTTCTCGCAATTTCGCCACGCGTTCGCGAGCATCAGCAATTTCCATCGGATCGTTGAGGATAAACTGAACCGACGTCCCACCCAAGAAATCGATGTCAAAGATACGGTTTCCACGCACACCGACCGCTGCGAGCCCGATGACAATTAACGTCACTGACAACAAGCCTGCTAAACGCCTCTTCCCGAATAAGTCAAAATTGACCTTACCTAACGGACTGGGAATCGTCAGCTTCCTCAGACCGCCCGACTTTTCGGCAAGGTCAAACACCACACGGGAACAGAAAATAGCGGTGAAGAGGGTCATCAAGATTCCCAAAATCAACGCCACGGCAAACGCCCGTAATTGCTCCGTACCGATCAGATAGAGTACCACGGCGGTAATCAAAGTCGTCACATTGGCGTCCACAATCGTTCGCGTGGCACGGCCGAAACCGTTGCGAATAGCCATTCGCAACGCAGCCCCATTCCGTTTTTCTTCCCCAATGCGTTCAAAGATCAGCACATTCGCATCAACGGACATACCAACCGTCAACACCAACGCCGCCATTCCCGGCAATGAAAAAGCTGCGCCAACAAAGATCATTAACGCCAGGATAAAGATCAGATTAAACAGCAAAGCCAAACACGCCACGAATCCGGCAAAGCGATAGTAGATCAACATAAAAGCCAACACAGTCACCAACGAAACGATGATGGCGACTTTTCCCTGACGAATCGTGTCGCTGCCCAACAACGGACTGACCTTATTCTGGCTAATCGGTTCCGGCGTCAATACGGCCGGGAGTCGTCCTGCCCGCAAAACGTTGACCAACAAATCAACTTCTTCTTCCGTAAACTGACCTTCAATGAGGCCGCTCGTGCTAATCCGCGAGTTGATTCGCGGCGCGGAGATCAAGTCTCCGTCCATGACAATACCAAGTAGCGAGAAGTGACCCGACGTCGTATCAGGAAGATTGTTGCCGGTTAGCTCATCCATGAGTCTCGCGCCACTCGCGGTCGTATCAAAGAAGACAGCCGGCGAAACGTCTTGGTAGCCCTTGCGAACCGACCGCAAATCGCTACCCTGCATGTCAAAGTTCGGGTCAACCACCATCAATACTTCTTTATACCCCCGAACAACACGTGACTTGGCTTGCGGCGGATCGACACGGTAAACCGGTTCCTCACGCGAACTATTTTCGGTCCTCGACAACTTGGCCCACTGGCCGACAACGCGTCCATCCTCATCACGAATCTGATACTGTCCGGTCTGGCTCGGTTGGTCGGCCAATTTCCAGAGGTCGAGATGATCCCGTTGATTGGCGACGATCTGAAACTTAAGAAAACCACCGGTGGTAATCAGCTTCTTCTTGGCTTCGACTTCAACGTCCGACGCGTCCGGGATGATGATCTCGACCTGGTTATCGCCATAAGAACGAACAACGATTTCCTGAACGCCACCCGGATTAATTCGGCGGCTAAGAGCTTGAATCAAACCCGGCATGTCAACCGTACTGAGATCTCCGGAACTGTCACTTTCCTGATTGGCCGAACGTTGCGTCATCGCTTCGTCGACCTCGTAAATCAGAATGACGCCACCTTTCAGATCGATGCCTTGCTTCGGTGGCCAACTCGTAGCGAGGATCAGCACTGCGATGCCGATCGAAACGACGATCAAACTCACCTTCCAACCGGATTCGGGCATCCTCATCGATTTGGAAACATAACGACCTAGTAAGTAGGCCACCACCACAACGGCGACCAAGATCAGGGGAACTAAGTACGGCTGCATCAGTTATGTCGTCCTAAAATGAATCTATGGCGTGTGATAGGAGCCCCAGAGGCGCGGTCGCATGAACTCACTATGTCGACTCTTTCCCGTTCTCAGCGGTGAGCACTCGGGAAATCGAGCTACGTAATACTCGGATTCGTGTATTGCTACTTTCGTCTACCTTGAGGGTCACATCTTCTGCCCCCTGCGGCGCTTGCACGACCGTTCCAAAGATGCCACCGACCGTGACGACACGGTCATTCTTTTTAAGTTGGCTGAGCATCGTTTCCAACTCCTGCCTTTTCCGCCGATCCGGTCGCAAAAGGATGAAGTAGAAAAGCAAGCCGATGACAATGAAAGGCAGAAACCGGATGAGCATCGCCATGCCTTCAGGAACTTCTGCGGTGCCTTCGGCAACGTCCGCGTTTTGCTGAGCTAGGACCAAGAATGTAGGTAGATCAAACATAATTGCACATAACTTGTTGGCACTGGTTAGCCTTACTGGTTGGCCTTTGCATCCCCGGCAGTTTCCGTTCCAACGAGACTGAGACTGCTAACACGCACGGGGCCCGCCTTCCCTGGCAAAGCAAAAGCTACGACGATGATTTCACAACGACCTGAGCAAAAGAAATAGCCCGACATGCAACCACGTCGGGCCGGTTTCCATTCTGTCGAGTGGTTTAATTTAAACCCTTACCGGATAGCGGGCAATACTCAATCGCCACCCGGGGTCGGTTGTGTCTCGGCGCACATCCCCCAACCTACCAGGCGGGCGCGGTAAAACT
>JAKVBZ010000264.1 GCA_022448645.1 Pirellulaceae bacterium | reverse complement strand
GGGTTATTTACCATGGTAATCGCGCCATGGGTGAACGCGAGATATCAGGTCGTTGCGGCATTTCCAAGGGTGACCCACTGAGTGAGTTCTCCATTGAATCGGCGCGACGCCGCTTAGTCGACTATTACCAATCCGAAGGTTTCAATCAGGCCTCCATTAACTCGGTCATTGGTATCGACGGTGATCCTGGTGCGGTGGTGTATCGGATAAACGAGGGTCCCAAAGAACGAATCGCGAGCATTCATATCCATGGGTCAACCATCGTCAGTGAAGCGCGTCTAAAGAAGATCATTAACAGTCGTGGCCCGATGGCAGGAATCCTGCCGTATCTCGGGAACGCCGTCGATATGCGAAAAATTGATCAGGACGTCGATGTCCTGGCGACCTACTATCACAACCTCGGATTCTTGACAGCAACCGTCGGAAGACAAATCGAATACGACGATAGTGGTAAATGGTTGACCGTCAACTTTGTGGTCAACGAAGGCCCGCGATTCAAAGTCAATGACATTCAGATCATTGGAAATCAATTCATTACGGAAGCATCGTTGCGACAACGCATGAACCTGAAGCCAGGCGACATGTTCGATGGTACTTTGATGCGGCGCGACATTGGTGAACTGGTCTACGGCTATGGAGAGCTCGGTTACATTTACGCGGATGTTGAACCCAAAACCGTCATGAGAGACGAGTCAAATGTTGTTGATCTCGTTTACGAAATCACCGAGGGTGATCGCTGGAAAGTGGGTGAGATTCTGGTGAACATTGAAGGTGAGCCGGACCTCATGAAAGAAACAACCATGCTGAATCTCGTTGATCTTCGAGAAGGTGACTGGATCGACCGTCGAACACTTGAATTGAACCGAAGGCGTCTGGAACGAAGCCAGCTGCTGGAAGTCAATCCACAGATTGCGGATCCACCAGACATCAAGGTTGTGCCGAGAGGGGAGCAATTTGATGATTTTTAAAACCAAAAATCAAAACGCTCCCGCTCACTTCCCACACTCGTTCATTGCTCCCTTTCAAAATTCAGATGAAGCTGACCGCATGAAGGACACGAATAGCACAGCTAACTGCCCTTGGGCCAAATGTTTGGCAATGCTTGGATGTCTGGTGTGCCTAACGGGATGCGTGAGCCCGCTGACGAGTCAGCCATGGGTGAAGCCAGCTCATCCGACTCCCACGGAGGCTTCTTCGAATCAGGCGTTCACGATTTCACCGGTCACTGGAGAAACTCTCTCGCCGCCGGCTGATCCCGGTGAAATCAACTTCAATCTTTCGGACATCAATCCAGGCACCAGCACTGCCTTGCCAGCCCCAGCCGGTGTGAATCACAGCTACGAACAGACCCCGACTTATCACGCAAAGGGTACTGCTGCAGCAGGATTCATCGGTGATTTAGCACCCACGCCGGACTTGAACGCCGCCACATCACAACGAAGCACCCCAGCGCCCTACGTCGCCCGGCAGTTCCCCAGCGATCCGCCACCCAACTACTCACCACCAACGGTGGCACCGCCATCCCTGGCAACCGCGCCACCGACAACGGGAAACGCTCCACCCCCCAATTACCAGCCCACTCCCACGTTACCCGGGCCTCTCACGCCTTCCGCATCGCCAGGCTTGGGCTCGGGTCTTCCCCCTGCGACGAGCACACCATTAGGCCCGCCCATTTACGGGACTGCGGACGGTGCTCCGATGCTCGGAAATACCGGAATCGCAGAGCCCTACGCGCCGATCACACCCAACATGGCGTACCAACCTGGTCCCACTGTGCGTGAAGCCGACTTGATCATCAACGGTTTTCCAGCACGTACAGGTCGGATCATGCTCGGAGGTGCCGTCAACAGTGACGCCGGTATCACGGGTCAACTAACCATCGACGAGCGAAACTTTGATATTTGTCGTTGGCCGCGATCCTTTCAAGACTTATTCAGTGGCACTGCTTTCCGAGGTGCCGGACAAACCTTCCGCCTCGAGGCTGCACCAGGCACAAACTTCAAACGCTACACCATGCAGTTCGCTGACCCAAACCTGTTCGGTTACAAGCCGGTCAGCATGTCCGTCAGCGGTTTCCTTTATGATCGCCGCTTCAACGACTGGGACGAAGAACGTCTGGGTGGTCGACTTTCGTTTGGTTACCGAATCACGCCCGATCTATCGATTTCAGCAGGAATCACCGGACAACGTGTTGATATGAGTGGTTATGACCCTGACAACACAGTACCTGCACTCGAACGGGTTTACGGAAAAACGTCTCTATTCTCCGGTGAACTTGCCTTAGTTCATGACACCAGAGATAGTCCGATCCAAGCTTCACGAGGACACTTCTTTGAAGCCAACTTTGAGCAGGCTTTTGGTGACTTTTCGTACCCTCGATTCGAACTTGAATTCCGCCGTTACTGGCTCGTCGCTGAACGTGCTGATGGTTCTGGCAAACAAACATTCTCGTTTTCAACGCGAGCTGGCTACAGCGGCAAAGACACCCCAATTTACGAAAACTTCTTTGCCGGTGGTTATGCCACGATTAGAGGTTTCGAGTTTCGCGGAGCCAGTCCAGTGGAGAACTTACCAGGGCAGGGGAACATTGAGGTGGGCGGACGGTTCCAGTGGCTCAACACCGTGGAATATATTTTTCCAATCACGGCTGATGATGCCTTCCGGGGCGTGGGCTTTGTCGACTTTGGAACGGTAGAACCAACCTCCATTCTGAGCTCAAAATCCTACCGCGTCGCACCAGGTCTCGGCTTACGAGTAGCTTTGCCAATGCTTGGTCCCGCACCACTGGCATTCGACTTTGCTTACCCAGTTGCCAAGGCTGACACGGACCGAGTTCAAGTATTCAGTTTCTACATGAGCATGGTACGCTAGTATCCAAAGGAAGCCATCTGGCTAACAATAACACGCGGATCACCCAA
>JAKVBZ010000263.1 GCA_022448645.1 Pirellulaceae bacterium | reverse complement strand
CACGTTGCTACTATTCCTTCACCGGTGTCTGGTCGCGGCCATGCTTCCACTGTGACAGACGAAACGCATTTCGAACCCCGCAAGTCGTCACAGACTTGTGGGGTTCTTTAATGTGTCACCGCTCCGACACCCTATCTGGTTCGGGTTGCGCATCCAGGGGATGGCGAACGAAGTACAACGGCAAATCCTGTTGTGGCAGCCGGTGCCTGTTCAGGACATACCGGACCGTCACTGGACGTACTTTGACGGCCTTTGCAATGGTTGCCACAGGGACGCCTAACGCGTGCAACGAGTGGATACGGTCAACGATTTCGCGATCGTCTGGGATTGCAACACTCATGACGCAGCTCGCTGCTGAGTCGTGAACCGTTCCAAAAACTCCAACCAGCGATCGACGTCCACAAAACATTGCCGTCCGTGTCGCAGGTCGAGCGTGATCCCAAGTTCCGCGGCCTGTTTTTTGGCCATCATCCAGGCATGGGGGCCCATATCAGCCCGCGCCCTAAACTCTTTAAGGCGAAGGATCTCGCCTTTTCTGATCGGATTTACTGCCTGTTTGCCCATTATTTCGCTCCTCAATAGCCGGAGCGTTGGGCCATAAAAAAACAGCATCAGCCGCTCCGACGGTTTTCAAGAAAAACCGTAGAACGAGTGACACTGCGACACTTGTCATTTCACAGCCTGTGGTGCAATTCCCACTTGGGAGGCAGTCACAGACTGGGCAGATATCTCACGTTAGCGAAGTAGTTTCAGCCTTACATCTCAGCCTCACCACTTCCGTCGAATCAGGATCGCGATGCCACACTTGTGACAGGCGATGCCACACTTGTGACAGGCGATGCCATATCGACTTGCTGATGGGAACGATAGCACCGCGAAGATACTCGTCAATATTGCTTTCTAAAGTTTTTTCAAAGGCGTTCGGTGTCTGCCTCGTGGCACGGTGAGTTTGCCGTCCGCGTCGGTGGTGAACTGCTTGACGCTGGCAATTTCGTTGTGAAGTTGGAATGATAATTTCTCACGGCGCCGTGAGATTTGGAACGCCCGAATGCGGATCTGTAGGCTGCCAATCGCTGTCCCTCGGAATTGTGTTTAGATATCAATATGAGTGTTCAGGTTCACATCTAACAGGCAAGGAGTTTGGAATGTCGAACGACGACATGATGGACGACATGCAAGGGTTGGCTGCGCACAACCAACGGCAGAGAACGAATCAGAGCATTGAAGGCCTTAGAGCCGAGTTAGCGTTTGAACGCTTTGGCGTGGCTCAGTGCCCTCATTGTGGTGGTGGCATACCGAAGGTAGGAGTTGATGTCTGTAAGGGCTGCCGCAGAGATCTTATTTGGTACAAAAACCTCGTCGGAAGACCGGGCGAAGAAGAACAGATCCGCAACAGATACCGTCACAATCAAGAAGAAATTCGTCGCGCAAGAGGACTGTTGCTGGAAAAAAAAGAGTCTAAGAAACAATGGGTGTGGCTCCATATCGTAATAACGCTGCTCGCGGGCTTCTCGACCTGTGTCACGATGGGAGCGTTTTTGGAAGACGTTAATTCAAGATACGGGTCAACCCCCAAACATTGGTACACGAAGCTTCATCACAGCGTCCCCATTTGGATGCCGCTCCTTCTGTTGTGTATTGGGTTTGGTTCCTTTTTCTGGCTCTTGAATTATTATTATATTGCTAAAGCCAGCCGTCAGAATCGGTGACGTTTGGGCTTATCTTGAGTGCCAGGATACTGACAAAAAAATAGTTCATCCCCCTTCCACCGGGAGGCGGTAGGTGGATGAGCCGGAAGGTGCGTGATCCGCTTGATGGACGCGGCTTCTTGGTGGTGTGCAAACGATAGATCCTTAACTCGGGTTAAGAGTTCAAACGATCCGGCGAGTGACAGGAAGTCCCGCAACGCCCCTGCTGTCAGCCTCAGTCTGAAATGGGATGACTCACCGATGAGGTGTCACCTAAAGTGTCACCTCATCGGCTGAATAGCAGGTGTGCATCGTGTGGTCGTGTTTGTGAGAAAGTAATGAATTAACAGCGTTTCAGATCTATTTCAAAATTGTTCCGGGGGCATCGTTGGATTCAAAATCCCGTGGGATTAATTTCCCGTGCGGGTTCGAGTCCCGCCTCCGGTAATCTGTGATGTATGTTTCCGGCGTTAAAACTTCGCCGACTGTATATGAGACACCGGACACCGGTAGTGATCCATCTCAACGGTGCCTGGCAACCCGTTTCGCCGGAGCCACGGTCCACGCAGGTTCTGAAATCGATGTTGTTCGTTGGGATCTGGTGCACGGGGTCGTTAGACGGCATGAGCCGAACGCATGCAAAAAAGGCAAATCCAGGTCAATGATCTGATGCAGACCGGTTACTGTTATGTTCTCACGGAACCGCTCGGTGAAAACTTTCATCCCGATTTTCGACCGGAGCTGACACCCCCAGAGATGCTGGAACTTGGTGTGTTTGGCGGCAGATATATGACCGACTGCACCAGTGAGTTCCCATCGGATTGGTTCGAAAATGCTCAATTGTGTTCCAGTCGCCATGATGCAGAGCTGAACTTTTTCGGCATCAATGCATCGCAACCGCTTTCGGAGTGGCGGAGGAAAGGATGGATCCACGACGACGATCCCCGCGGGTGGTTCCAGTGGTATTGTCGATATTTTATGGGGCGGCGATGCTCCGACGATCCCCGTCAAATTAAAAGGTGGCGCGCCATGTGTCGCCATATCGCCCAAATTAGAAACAACTGCCGTCATCGAAATCTCGACTGTCGTCGAAAACAGCGGCAGGCCCTGCTCCACTGGGCTTACGATTCACGAAAGATCTGAGGCACCCCCGCCTCGGCGCGGCTTCAGGGCCAGGGGTTTACTCCCGCGTTTTGAAACGCTGCCCGGACTCGGGGCGGCAGCGGATCCTCACGCC
>JAKVBZ010000262.1 GCA_022448645.1 Pirellulaceae bacterium | reverse complement strand
AAGGGCGTCTCCATGCGCGACAAGCTGCGTCTGGGCGCAACCGACAAGGCCAACTTCCGCGACATCGTCAACGTGATCTCGGGAATCGCGTTGAACGCACATTTTGGTGAAGCGGCGCCGGAATACCCCAAGTTCTCCACCCTCGTCACCGAAGGCAACCGCAAGAATCTGGTGTTGAGCGTGCTGAAAGCCTTTGCGGGAGGCTCGCGCACCAAGGATGCCACGGCTATCCTGGATGCACTGGAAATGATGGACGGCGACAAGATCGAGCCTGGCCGGTCACGCTACACACAGGAAGTTCTCACCCGTCTCAAGGGAAAAGGCCACGGCCAAGTGCTCAACCGCAGCGAACTGCTGAACGGGCAAACGGACGTCGAATACTTCCACCCCCTGAAATTCCGTCTGGAGCCCGATCTGTTTGTGGCTGTGCTGGGCGGCCTGATCTACTCTGGCGACATCGTACTGGCCATTACCGGCGACAAGATCGATTCCGGCAAGATTGGCTTGTTGGGTGAACGCACTCTCGACGAACTCAAGCAGTTCAAGCACATCGAGGCACCCAAGGAGATCAACGTCACTGTCCTCAAGTCGCTGTTTGAGCTGCTGGGCCTGACGCCCGGACTGGCCCAACTGGCAACGCAAGGCTCCGAGGAACCGGTCAAGCAACTCCTGGATGCCGTCTCGAAACTGGTCGCACGCGTCCTGACTGCCAATACCGACTTGCAGAACAAACTGGCGTTCTGGGGCAAACCGCTGCTGACCGAAACGGAACTGGCGGACTGGCGCGGTCGACTTGAAGCGCTCAAGACATTCACCGAAGGTCTGACGCCGTACAACACGGTCGGCAAACTCAAAAACCTGCGCATTGGGTCGGATGACATCGAGGCGCAGAAGAAGAACCTGGAAATCCTCGCATCGGTTGAAAAGTTGGATGAGCTGATCGCCGAGCTTGGCGGAACGGCCAACTACTTGTCGCAAGCCGAACTGGTGCTTACCAGCGACCACGCTTGGGTGAAACAAGCTCAGGATGCGCGCAAAACCATTCTCGACAAGCTGTCTGCCAACCTGCATGGCGCACACGCCCCCGAATACAAGCTGGCGCTGAGCCAACTCAAAAAAGATTACATCAACGCCTATATTGCCCAGCACAGCAAGGCACGACTGGGCGTGGCGGAAGAAACCTCCAAGACCTCTCTGCGCCGTGATCCTCGCCTGGTATCCATGCGGGCGCTGGCTGGCATTTCCTTGATGCCTACCAGCCAACTGACCGCTTTTGATGACAAGTTGGACAAGCTAAAGAGCTGCGCATCACTAGTGGAGTCCGATCTCAATGCCAGCCCGTTCTGCCCACACTGCAACTTCCGCCCGGCCAACGAACAGGGTGACTTCCTGCCGGCCGCCAACGTCCTGAAACACATGGATGAGGAGTTGGACCGTCTGCTGGCCAGCTGGGAGCAGACGCTGCTCGATAACCTGGACGACCCGATCATTCAAGCCAACTTTGAGTTGTTAAAGACTTCCGCGCGTGAACTGATCCAGCAATTCATCGACTCGAAAAAGCTGCCAGACCCGGTCCCGCCCGACTTTGTCACTGCGATTTCAGAAGCTCTATCGGGTCTGGAAAAGATCAACGTCAGCACCGACGACATCCGGAAGGCTTTGTTGCATGGTGGGTCACCCGCTACGCCAGAGGATCTGCGCAAGCGCTTCGAGGCTCTGCTCAACGATCGGTGTAAGGGCAAGGAAGCAAGCAAGCTGCGCTTTGTTGTTGAGTGACACATCGAGATCACCCAGTTATGAAAAATAGAATTTGAGGAACAGTTGATGAGTGATCTATTTCAGAATCATGTAGCTCAATCGGGACCAGTTGAATGCCTCGGGCAAACGTTTCCGAATGATGAAGCACGCCGCGAACACTACATCAAGCTGCTTTCGGAAAGGCTAAAGACCCCAGAGTTCCGGATGATCGAAGGTTTCCCTGTCGGTTCGGAAGAAGACATCCTGAATCTCTCTGCTCCACCGTACTACACAGCTTGCCCGAACCCTTTCATCGAGGATTTCATTCGGACTTACGGCAAATCCTACGACTCAACTGTTCCATACAGCAAGGAACCTTTTGCTGCTGATGTCAGCGAAGGGAAGAATGACCCGATTTACAACGCCCATAGTTATCACACTAAGGTGCCGCATAAAGCAATCATGCGGTACATCCTTCACTATACAAAGCCTGGTGATTTTGTCTTTGATGGATTTAGTGGCACAGGAATGACTGGAGTAGCTGCGCAACTTTGTGGAAACCAGCGCGTTGTTGAATCTCTTGGATACAAAGTAACCCCAGATGGAAGTATCTTTGATCAAGTCCAAGAGGGTGAAAACCTAGTTTGGAAAGAAATATCAAAGCTAGGAGAACGAAGAGCAATACTTAATGACCTTTCACCTGCTGCGACATTCATTGGATATAACTACAACCATTCAGTCAATCTTATTACTTTTGAAACTGAAGCACGAAAGGCTCTAGAGCAACTCGAAAACGAGTGCTCATGGATGTATGAAACCATTCATACGGACGGAAAAACCAAAGGCAAAATCAATTATACAGTTTGGTCCGATGTTTTTATATGCTCAAATTGCGCAGGAGAGGTTGTATTTTGGGATGTTGCCGTAGATCGCTCCACTGGTCGAGTTCGCGATGAATTCACCTGTCCACATTGTGAAGCAGTACTAACCAAAAAATCACTCGATCGGGCAAAAACAAACAAATACCACCCTGCACTTGGCAAGTCGATATTACAGGCAAAGCAATACCCTGTGCTAATCAACTATTCAATAGGAGCAGGCAGACTTGAAAAGCGTCCTGACGCCTGGGATTTGGCACTAATCAAAAAGATTGAAGACGCCGAATGCCTAGATTCTTACCCACAAACAAGAATCGATAAAGACATC
>JAKVBZ010000261.1 GCA_022448645.1 Pirellulaceae bacterium | reverse complement strand
ACTCATAAAAAGATGACGAGGATGGGTGGCTGAGTGCCAGAAAATCGAAACCGTACTCACTCAATCTCACTAATTATTCCCGACGGAGCTGGTTTTTGCTGATGTCGGTGTGATATTCGGCGATGGCTGAGGATCCACAGGTGGCTCCTCTTGTTCAGCCACACGGGTCACAAAATTCATCGAGTTTCGCTGCGTTTCAAAATCGACTCGTGAAACTCGTTTTCCTCGAAAAATCTCCATTCGGTGTTTTTGTGGCGAAGGAATGTTGAGGACTTCGGTCAACGACAGAGGGTTCTGGCTCGCAAAAGAGATTTCATCGTCAGGATGTCGTAGGGCCAAAGCCAACGTTCCCCGACCATCGACGACCCGCAGCGTGGTCGCATCATCCGGCACAACTTCCAAGGTTACCCGTGCACTCTGGGTGGCACCTCGATTGGAAGCCGATCGCCGACCCTCAATCGTATTGTCATCCACCGCGAGGACCTTGACGCGTTCGAGCAGCGTCACTGCCACTTCAGGTAGCGGTTCACTCTCAGCACCTCGATTGCTGGTCGCCTGACTTCGAAACAGGACATCCACCCAAGTTCCGGGAGTCGCAAAACCGGCAACAGCCGAGTCCATTTCCACAGGGACAGTGATGGCACGCATCCCGGGTTCCAAAAGCTCAGCGACGCCGGGTCCCATACCTTCCGGATAGAAAACATTGGTGTCGAAAACCTGGCCTGCGGGCAAATCAGACCTTAGAACTCGACCGATGATCTGCTCCGTATTGTTCATGAATGGGCCTTCGATTCCCTGCTCGACCATCTGATCCCGAGTCAACCGATAGATGGCGATGTCTCCCAGTGAGATCTCGCGTCCGGCGATCAGGGAAGTACTCGACATCGGCA
Source organism: Pirellulaceae bacterium (assembly GCA_022448645.1). The sequence goes on along the minus strand of JAKVBZ010000261.1, from coordinate 2,114 downwards.
CCACAAGGGTCTGAACTTCAGGGGCCTCAGGGGCGACTTCGACCACTTCCTCTTGCTTTTCAAGATTTTGCTTAACGATGTAAGCTCCAAGCAGGCCGGCGGCGATCGCAACCATCGCCAGCAACAAAGTTCCAGGACTGATTCGCGACATGATTACAACTCCTAGGTGTGGAAATGACAATAAGTTTGCCTAAACACAACCTTTGTTAATGAGGTCAAAGTTTTCTGTTCCCAAATAACGTTGAGCCGATCGCCCCAACGCCAACTCATATTAGTCCAGTAGTACCACGGCAAATTGTGTGAGCATCCATCCCCAAGCCGTTACCGTGACCGGAACGGCGTAAGGGATCAGCCGTTGGGCTTGATCAAATTTGGCGGAAACGGCCTCGGCTCCCGACGCTGCGACAGGAGACGTGCGAGCTACCGATCGCCAGACCATAAGCGAAATCATCATCACCAAGGCGACGATGGCACTCCCAAAAAAGACGATCAGCGTAACCGGGCCACCCAACCAGGTTCCAAGTGCCCCCATCAGTTTCACGTCGCCGCCACCGCCACCGCCAATCAACCACAGAACCAGCAGCGGAAGGAAACCGGCGGCGAAACCACCAAAAGCAAATCCGAGACCGGCGAAGCCTTTTGCAGTGACGTAGAAAAGCAACCCCGCCGCAAAGGTACTCACCGTCAACCAGTTTGGAATCTTTCGCCATTTCAAATCGAAGTACATGGCGACTCCGGTGAATGCCATGGCGAAAAGTGCAACAATGGTGTCGTGGTTTTGAAACATGAGGTTGACATCTTTCAACATAGACTTCTGAAAGCAAACCGAGTCTGACGAGGTCAAAATCAGAATCGGTTTGATCTCAGCTTTAAAAACGTTCGTGAGCGAAACCACACGTTATCCGCGACTCAGAATAGAGTCACCCGCGGTCGTAAATACAGCAAACGGCGTACCAAGATGTCATTGCTGGTCGGAATGTTTGTCGAAAAGGTTTTTGGCAGTTCTGCCGAAGGGGGAGTGAGGTAGCCTCACAATTTGATCTTCCCCTGTAGAGGAGAGGTGGTAGCCGAAGTCCCACGCCAAGCGACGTGAGACTTCGATTTACCAGTTTTTGTTGCAGGTTTGACCCTGCGACGAATTCTGATCTGGCCGCATCGGAAAACGAATTGGCCAGGTTTAGAATCCGTCTCATCGCCACGTCCCATGATGACTATGGCTAGTTACGATCAGCTGCAGCCTGCTGCTCATCAACGCTTGGCTGATTGAAAGTGATGCAGTTGTCAGCGACGTTAGTAGGATCGTCGTTGCTATCGCATTCGTCGAGGTCATCATCAAACTGCGTGCCAGCGGTGGCTGCATTGTGACCGATAACTCCGTCGTACGAGTAGCTCTGATTGACTTCCTGAACGGCTCCAGCGACGTCAGACAATTCGCTGACAACACCATCACGAACAGAAACAATACCGGTGAGCAGGCCGATCACGGCAACCGTCGCCAGCAAAACCAATTCCGTGGATACGACGAAACCAGCTTCGTCGTTCCACAACCTCTTCAGAACCATCATGGGTTCACCCTTTCAAAAAACGGAACGAGGCAAAAACACAAAAACAGTCAAAAGTCCTAATCCACGCCATGTGGAAACGGTGACTTGTTACGCAAAATTAATGAACACTAGGGGAACGAACCAGAAGGTGTGGGAGCACTCCCATCCTCCTCGCCAGGTGCCGAATCAATGACCAAGCATGCAGGAGCCGCGTCGACTGGATCCTGAAGTGTTGCAGAGTCATCGGTGTACTCGGCCGTGATAACACATCCATCACAAACTTCGATGTGATAAAGAAACGACTGATCCAGGTTGTCTAGGGCAACTCCGAAGTCACCAAACTCCTGAACCAGATGATCTCGCACGACCACCAACCCTCCAATGACGCCCAGTCCGAGCATGACCGTCAGGAAAAGTGTGGACATTGCCGCCACTGATCCACGTTCATCACGGATCAATCGAGCGATGCTACGGGTTGTAAGATTTAAGAGGGACATCTAAAAATCCTTTGGTTATTCACCTTCGTCACGAGCTGCGACGAAACTGCCGCCGGCAGGAGGTTCTCCCGCG
>JAKVBZ010000260.1 GCA_022448645.1 Pirellulaceae bacterium | reverse complement strand
ACACCCGACGCACAGGAAACGGCCACCGTAAGATCACACCGCAAGAGTGTTACATGCATCACTCGCATGATACGTAGATTCACAATCGCTCCAATTTACCGTTGAATAAAAACTTATCATAGTCAGATAAATCTTCAATACTTTAGCGGTAATTTGGTGGCATATAGCATCCAACAGGATGCTTGCTAATTCTCCACGAGATTTCTCTATACAAACTATCCTCCAAAGCCAAGAGCTGGTACATCACAGTAGAAACGTTTTTTCTTTTCTGAGGATTCTGTTTCAACAGTCCACCGTCATCCGGCTGTGCCAGACAGGCGACAAACGAAACAAGGTGAGGCTCGATTAAGGTCTGTAGGTGGTGAAAGGATGGCCGCACCGCCTGTTCGTTATCGACATGTGCCGGAATGTACCCTCCTTCCATGTGTGCTCGGATTGTGGTGAACATGTACTCCGACCCCGGAGCGGGACCTGGCGGTGCGCAGAACCGGCGACCGTTATCCAGCAATGCCAGTCTTGAGGCCAGATAGTCACACACCCCCTGTCCGTTCGGAAAAAGTTCGGCAAGCTGCGCGGCAAACCGCGGCGATTCGGCAAAATAGTAGGTCAGGTTCTCAGTAAGATTCAAATTACAACCAAAGAACCAGCTGCGAAACGGGCCAGGAAACCAGGTTTGCACGAACGGAGGATCATGCTGCTCGAGCCGATCCACGACCTCCTCAAGAACTTTGCCGTCGTAGACGTCATGCACCAGGATTCCCTGGTGGTCGCCTCGTCGCAATTGCGCCATTGCCTCGGGATAATCCGGTAGATCACGATTACCGAGTTCCAGCAGGCGAAAAAATGACGCATCGTTGTTGGACATATCGGTCGTCATATGATCACGCGACAAAGGAGTTCATGGAAAAACAGCCTGACAGCCAAAAACACACCAACATGCTCAAAAAACGCCATAATAGCCACTCTTCAAAACGTGGATTTCGTCGTCTGTCGTGGTATAGTCAAAGCCAACGTCAAACAGCAAGTGATCCAGTTTTTCACGGTGCGATTCCACATACGACCGAATCGGCTCTGGATACTGGAGCCAATTCAAAAAGAAAATCAGTTGATCGACAGTAACGCCGGAAAAATAAACCGTGTCACTTGATTGCTTGTTGGCGACACAAATCGTATGGCAGTCTCGCAGCTCGGGCCGAAGAATGTTGTTGACGTCCAGCTGGGTGTCGTCCAGGTGCACAGAACTGGTGATCTTGTCTGCGACCTCGCCAAGCTGTCTCCTACCATCGAAGAAGAAATAAAAATTCTCCAGCGTCTTTTCTGTGGCTGTGATGGCATAGGCGATGCCTGAAGAAACGGTGCTTCCGGGATTGCCGATGTACGTGTGGACCACTTCCACGTCACGCTGGCCTGCAATCAATGCTGCGTCAATGTCAATGGAGAACATGAAATAGGGAAGCATCTCGTTGACTCGAAACGGGCAAGGCGCAATTTGAGCAATGGCGTCCAGAACTCGCGTTATAGAGATATCTCGACTTCGTCGCTGATAATCGTACAGGTAAAACTCCCATGCCAGTTGATCGTCGATCAGCTTAATGCCCCATACTGTCCGGAACGAACCGATTTCGGATTGGATTGACTGAACGATGTCAAAGGCGCCTTTCCCAATCCCTGCCAAATCGAAAGACTGATACAGCAAATTCACGGGACGTAGCTTATGTTGCACCGATGCGACAGGCGTGTACGGCCACCAACAGTAATTGAAATAGCTGTCGCCAGGGGCGGTGTACTCTTGCCAGGATTCGGCCAGATTACTGCACGTTTTCTGTGACACCTCTGCGACATTCGGCTTCTCGCCCAACCCATTCTCCGACCATGTTTCGGCCCCGTAGTAAACATTGAAGAAGTCGTGACCGTTACGGTGCGTTCCAGCAGCAATATGCCCCGCACTGGCGAGTCGGATCTGATCGACAAAAGTATCCAGGGTCACCTGGTCTTGAGAAAATCGTTTTCCCATCATCACGATCTCGTCACGCAAGTCTGCGATCGTCATGCCAGTGTCGTACAGATTCAGGTCGAATGACCTTCGAGAATTGGTTTCTTCGTTTACTTCAAGATAGTCGAGTTCACGGATCGGCACTCGCTCGGCCGCTTTGCGTAAAACGGAACCGACAATATCCAGTGATGGAGTGGAGGAATCCGTTCCATAGACATTCTTCAGGCGTGCTTGAATGTCAACAAGATCGATCCTAGGAAACAGCTGATAGTGGGTTTGCACCGCGGCTGCGGGCGTGTCCGGATTCCATTTATACGCGACATGCAACAAGACGGGTTCGTGTCCCGATTCCAACTCGGATCTACGGTTGGGAAATTCCAAGTAAAACTTGCATATGCGTTGCTGGGCATCACCCTCCAATCCCCAGTGCACAAACTCGGCCTTGTCTAGTGTCACGGAAACTTTTTGCAACACTGGATCGGGCATCAGAAGGTCATGACAAATGCCTAGGATCGCGTCATTCGGCGAAGGACCAATCGCGTCCTTTGTTACCGACATCAAGCAGCGGTTCGCAAACAGGCCCGCCGACGACAACCGAAAAGACCGCTCAAACCGAGTTCGCCGAGTTTTTGTCGGCCCGGGGAGTGGAAAGTGTGCGGCCCAGGTCAATTTCGTTCCGAGTTGGACGCCGCGAAAATTTCTGGTACAAAAACTGCGTCTCCATCGGATTGGCTGCGGGCTTTATCGAGCCGCTTGAGTCAACCGGATTGGCACTCGTCGCTCGAGGTGCCCGTGCCATCATGCAATTTCTTCCCGACTGCCACATGAACCCGCTGTTCACCGATGGCTATAACCGCGAAATGGGGGCTCGGTATGCGGAAATTCGTGACTTTATCATCCTGCACTATTTGCTGAATCGTAAAACGAACAGCGAGTTCTGGCAGGCAAGTCGCGAAATCGATGTGCCACAGTCCCTTGCCAGATCATTGGAGTTATACGACTACACTGGCACGTTGGATCATTT
>JAKVBZ010000026.1 GCA_022448645.1 Pirellulaceae bacterium | reverse complement strand
AAATCCTTCGACGACTCGATTGATCGGAAAATCAATGTGGCAATCAACGGCGTAAATCGCAATCCACGGATAAACCATGCCCACAGCGATAACGCAGGTCGTCGCAGCAAATAAAAGGTAGATCTGTGGGGCCACCAACCAACCGCAAAGCGAAAAAATTAATGAACTTACTAGCAAAACCGAAAGTGGAGTCTTCACATACCGAAGAATCCGATTCCAACTCGGAAGCAGTTCCGTGGTTACAAGCCAATGAGTCCAAGTGAGTACCTCTCCGACGAACCACTTCGGTACAACGACCCACCGACTGCTGAATCTGATACCGAAGAGAGTTGGCGATCGAGGAAGGTCACCCACTTCATTGACTAATGTTCTGATCGATGGACGTCTCATGGGGTTGACCATACGGGCTTGAACATAGGCGAATCTGACACTCCAGCACTCACATCCTTTGAAACAAGAAGCGAAAGCTTAGACTTAAGCACTGGCAATGCCGTGGGGCCATCACAACGATCGAGGAGCTTGCCCTGATGATAAAACAGGTAGCTAGGACAGAGAGTTAGTCCGAGTTTTGCTTGAGCTACGGATGACGGGTTAAAGCTGGCACGAACAATGTGTGCGTGGCCTTCAAAGCGTTTTGCGAGTTCATTCATGATGGGCATCATTTGCTCGCAACGAGTGCAATTGAAGTTAACACCATACTCAACCAAAATCGGCCTCTTGGTCGTACGGAAAAGCTGACTCAATTCGATTTCCGAAACAGATGCGTACTGTTTTTGCCAAGACGTCGACAACAAATCGGGCTCGTACCCGTTTGCTGACGTTTGCTCAACCGACGTGGAACGTTCGCAGCCAACAACAAGTGTTATGGCGATCAGCAAGTGTTTCACAACGTCCCTGCTGGGGTCATGGTTCAAACGTGAAATTTTCATCTCAATCTTTCGTAACAACCGATTGAAAATGCTGATCATCTGAACAACAACGGCAGCCAAACCCATGGTTGACCAGATGGGCCATAACCAGAACGAATCCTCCGAACGGCGTTACATAGGGAAGTAGTTTCCTGTTCCACGATTGCGATTTCTCCGCATGTGATGGAGTTTCTACCGTGCCAATGTTGCATGCATGGCAGCTCGATTCCGTTAACGCACCGTGCAAACGGATTTCTTGATCTGAGGCATGAGTTTCGCAGCACGGCTCTACTGCGAAAGCTGCATAGGAAAGAAAACTAATACCGACGATTCCCATCAACATGGGAACCATCTGCCGATGGCGTCTCCACCCAGGAATGAAGGCCATCAAGGCGATCACCGCGCAAATCACTGCCATCCCTTGATGAAAACTCTCACCCGCCATCCACGTCAGTCCAAATGATGGCAGGTAACCAATAACGAAAGGTGTCACCGCACAATGGATTGCGCAGCCCAGTGAGGCCACCATTCCTGCCAAGTCAGTCCATCTCGTATTAGAAATCCGCCTACTCACTCCATCGTGAAAGTAGGGAGAATGATGTATTTCGTAATCCATTCCCGGCGTGTCTTCCTCGTGCAAATCATGGCAACGATCGGTATGCAAACTTCTACACTCTCGTCGTCTACATCAGCTTTAAATGCGCGCTCCAATGACCACCGCGAACATCTCATGGAAAAGTTGTCATCCATCACCGATTAAAGACCGTTAACAACGGCAAACTGGCCAATAATCAGAGAATTCAGGAGTGTGCCAGCTCGAAAGGTGGGCCACGAGCAAAAGTGCTAACTGGTGTGAGATACCAGACTTTCCGGTTGGTCAAACCAACCGGAAAGAGACCAGCAGTATCAACTACAAAAAGCACCGGTTGCGGTCGCTCTTGAGCTACCACAAACCAATTGCAGATTGGGCAATGTCCATCGGACTTGATGGATCGGGCGTGTTTAACTGGTTGACGTGAGATACTTCCTTGGCGAGCACTGGTGTCAGAATTCATCAAAATGGGGGACTCAATGAGTTCCTCAAATCGACTGCTTGTCCCGATGTGAGTCGCTACGTTACCGATATGGCAATGGCAACCCAAACCTGGAATCCAATGCCCTGCTTGACCGATCAACACGATGGCAGCGTAAACAATGAGACACACACACGTGACAGATTCCACATATTGGCGTTTCATTTGCATCTACACCGTTCGGTGGTCGTCAGACAAATCATTCATCCATGTTGAAATAGACGCGATGATGTCGTCTTGACGATAAGTCATCGCGTCTATTTTTCCCTTACAAAAAGTTGTCAGCGAGATCGACGACGCATGAGCGGAATTGCACACGATAGAGCGGCGAAGATCAGCAGACCCCCACTTGGCTCCGGCACCAAGTTCGCAAACGCTTCCACGCCTTCTTCGAACTTCTCTTCTTCCAACCCGTAATTGAGAACCATGGCAAACTGATCCGAATCAGCAATCCCCGACGAATCCGTACTCAGAGAAAGCATGAATCCGTACGCACCAAACATGGCGGAATCAGCTGCATCACCTTTCGGCTCCAGCAAAAAGTCCAAATCGCTGTGGAAGTCGCCGTCGGCTTCCGCGGCACCAATACGATTGATAGCGGGATCGAAACTCCCTAACTGCATTCCGCTGCCCACACCAATCAATGTGTCCGGCACTAAGGGTGCGGGTGGACGGTTCACGACACGAATCTGAGCGTTGTTGGGAACCGGCTTGAATCCGTCATTCCAATACAGGAGATCACCGAGAACGTTGTAGACCATTTGATCGTCGGCTCCGATGCCCATTCCTTCCTCTAATTCGGATGCAAATCCCGGCTCCGACGTAAACTGCAGATCGATACCTTCTGTGGGAAACTCGCCCTCGAAAACCGGACCTTCGTCGCCAAATTCGACGGCGATCTGCCCGTCTTCATAGGCAAACTCAACATCAGTATGACCATGATGACCATGATCATCATGGTCATCATCCTCGGAATAGCTAATCCCACTCATGCAAAGAACAAACAGACACGCAAAATTGCTAAGACAAAAAAATCGAACCGACATCAGAAATATCCTCACAAAATAAAAAAGTTTCGACTACCCGAAATCAATGAAGTCTCTCTACAGGTGTTACTTCTTCTTCCTGATAGCCATTACCAAAGTGGCTCCAACCAATACAAGCAACATTCCATTAGGTTCTGGCACTACGGCCATGGCCCTAGGGCCTCGTTCGTAACCGCCATCAATAAAGGCAACTACGATGTCTTCATTAGTAAACTCAGTATCACCATTCCAATCTCCAGTGCTCCAAACACTGTTGCCTTCAATTAAGTCCTCATATTCCCCGGCCTGAAAAACGCCGACGATGTCCTCACTGTTGAATTCTCCATCCAAATTCGAGTCGCCAAAGTAGGTCTCACGAAGAACGGTAACCCAATACCGGCGATCGTTTTGGTGAACAGCTGCGTCTGTGTTCAAATCGAACTGTGAGTCAGTCGAATTTTGGAGTACGGCTTCGGTAAGCAGATCAATGTCGCGCGCGTCAAGTGTTCCGTTCCCATCGAAATCTCCGGCAATGCTCGAGGTATCAAGCAAGCTCTCGTAAATTCCGAGACCTTCATCGAAGACTGAACTGTCTAAACCGAAATTGAAGACGACGAACACAGGTTCCGAATCAACAATCTCCTCGCTGTTCGTAGAGATCGCGAGCTTCAAACCATAGGCTCCGATCGGCAGATCATCGTCGTCACCCTCGAGGAAAAAGTTCACATGCGAATGAACTTCTCCTGAGTCCGACGATTTACCGATGCGGTTGGCAAGTGGGCTCGGCGATCCAAACTGGACACCACTCATCGCGTCGACATAGGTTGAGTTGGAACCCGGCGGATTGTTGTCGATACGAATACGAACTTGGTCGTCCGGGAATACAAAGCGATCACCATCCCAGAGCAGCAAGTCATCTAAAACATCATAAAAAACATCCACACGCGGGCGGATGGTGCCCATCCCATCGGTTTCTGCGGCAAAACCTGGGTTCGCCGTGAATTGCTTCGAAATTCCAAACGCAGGAAAAAACGAATCGTAGACACGTTTGTTCGTAATGAGTTGACCACTGTCGAGACCGAAATCAATGTCGGAATGACCAAACTGCGCAACGGCCGGACGCGTCGCGGACAAAACCATTGCCAATACCACCAGCACGGACGTAACCATTAAACAACAGTGAAAAAAATGGCTTTCTCTCTCAATAATTTTCACGGATTAAGTCCCTCCCGTTTCGGCTACCCATGGCCCACCAGATGTTTGACTCCACATCGTCAGTAACGAACCGGACATGACCGTCGGCAAACGCCACATTAACTCCACCCGTATGGTTGCTGGTTGGCGTCACGATGAAGTCGCCGGTGTTGAAGCTATGACTGAAATGGCAATGATTGGTGTTTGGCGGTTTAACGTGCATATACGTTGGACCGGTCGGTGCCCACCCGGAAAGCCAACTGCGGCCAAGGTATGCTGAGTTTGAGAGATCCGCGTGTGTATGCTCCGGGCCACATCGCTCACTCATTGCCCCCAAAGTACGTGGTCGTTCGGTCAGATGGTACGACAACAACTTGTGCGAGCCGTTCAGAACTTGCTCTTGGGTTGTTCCCCGCTGGATCAATCTTTCGGCCACGCACGCGGTCTTTGACAATCCGTCAATGACTTGTCTCGCACGAACGGCTCTCTTCGGTTGAAAATCATTCGTCTTACGGGGATTCACGATATGGATTAGGCCATTGTATTTGGCCGGTGTTTTCCGTTCTCCCTGATAGCCGGTCGCAAGCGACGGCCACCCCGCATTTCCCACGTAGTTGTCAGGAGCCGTGTTAATTCCCATGATGTCAAAGCTGTTTAAATCAGACCCGTCGGATGGGCAAACAAACGCGTCGATCTTCGTTGTTGCGATCGTCGCGTGAGGATGAGATGCGCTTATGAATCCCTGGTCACCGTCATTGCATTCGTCTGCCAAGTCGATGTTGAAATCGAGCCTTTCAAACAAGTTCTGAGCTTCGATATACGGAAGAATTCGGGCGTGCCAACTATAAAAACCCCCTTGGCAACCTCCGTTCTGGTTCGGTTTACCACTGGCCGTCTGTGATAGAGGAAAACAACCATGCGCACTTTCATAATTCACAACAGCCAACGCAAGCTGACGAATGTTGTTCTTACACTGCGTATTTCTTGCTGCTTCTCGGGCCGAGTTCACTGCCGGAAGCAGTAACAAAACCAAGATCGCAATAATCGCAATGACCACCAGCAACTCCACCAAAGTAAAACCTCTCAAAGTGTTCCGTTGTTTCATCTTTCTGCGCCTCGGTAAAAGGAATCGGGCCAATGTGTCCCACCCATGTGGAACCGTTGCCGCCTCTTGAAGTCACTGCACTCCGTCCCTGAAAGCATTGGACTGCGCAGCGACTGCCCCTTATTCCATTATGTCAAGAATGGGAATCTTTGTCGAGAGAAGAGATGGTCTGGAAGCCCCTTGGTTAGAATCCAGGGAATTGCATAAATCTGTATAAAAACCTACCTTAGGACATGGAGACTCGTGTCGGTTAAACCCGCGATCAGCAACCAATTCCAGCTTTCCCCCATTTGGCAAACGATCCATGTCGAATACATCTCATCACAACAAAGGCATCATTCTGGCTGGCGGTACGGGCAGCCGACTATTCCCCATCACACGTGCCGTCAATAAGCAACTGCTTCCTGTCTACGACAAGCCGATGATCTATTATCCCTTGTCGACGCTGATGCTGTCCGGAATTCGCGATATTCTGATCATCACCAACCCCGAACAACATGCCAGCTACCAACAGCTGCTGGGTGATGGCAGCCAAGTAGGAATCTCGATTGAATACGCCGAGCAAGATCAGCCTCGAGGCCTGGCTGATGCTTTTCGTGTAGGACGTGACTTCGTCGGAGACGACCACGTGGCCCTCGTGCTGGGGGATAACATTTTCTATGGCCAAGGATTTCAGGGAATATTAAACGAGGTGGCTGATCGTTCTGCAGGTGCCACGGTGTTTGCTTACAAAGTCAAAAATCCAGAGCGATTCGGTATTGTCGCTTTGGACACCGATGGAAATCCCACATCGATTGAAGAGAAACCCTCGCAACCCAAATCATCCTTGGCGGTCGTTGGGCTGTACTTTTACGACAACCAAGTCGTGGACATGGCAGCCAATTTACAGCCATCTGCGCGAGGCGAATTAGAAATTACCGATATCAACCGACTCTATATGGACCAAGGACAACTAAACGTCGAAATCTTAGGACGAGGTTTTGCGTGGCTCGATACGGGCACATTCGAATCCATGATGCAGGCCAGTAACTTGATCCAAACCGTAGAGACTCGGCAAGGACTCAAAATCGCCTGTATCGAAGAAGTGGCTTGTGCACGAGGCTTCATCACCCCGCAGCAACTCGGCGAATTAGGCCGGAGCATCGGCAATGAATACGGAGAATACCTCATCGAACGCAGCCGCGAGCTGGGAGAAGAAGGAGTTTTGTAGCGGCGGGCTCCATGCCATTCAACGCACAGCATCCGTTTAAGCCGATTTCCGGGCCACGCCGTGGGGATCGCCGGTCGAGGTAGAATTCCCGTTCACCGTAGTGCGATTGCGCGACGGGGTTTGCATACGGTACGCGACAAACGTCAGGTCGTCGCTTTTCGAGGGCTGTCCGCTGATGGGCTCGGTCATGCGTTCACAAGCGTCGCATGCCAACTGCTGAACCGCCTTTTCTAAGGAACCCTTTCGCACACGGTCCACGATTTCCTGGATATGCAGGTTGTCGAACAGGCCATCACTCGCCAACAACAACGTGTCACGTGGATGAAGTTCGATCGCGGAGCCAATTTCGACCCGCATGTTCGACAAACCGACCACGTTGGATACGAGATGACGGTCTTCATGGTGCAACGCCTCGGCTTCGTCCAAAACGCCAGCCTCGACAGCGTAGCCAACTGGGGAATGGCTGACCGTTTGCAGCTTAATCTTGCCACGACCACCTACCAACAGGATCATGGAGTCCCCGACATGGTAGGTACGCACGGTTTGGTTCTGAATTTCTGCGACAGCCAACGTCGTTGCAGCTCCGACCCCCAAATCAAAGACTGCCTGATGAGCCGCTTCGATACCGTTGAGAATCGCCGTTCGCAGAGCGATGTCTTTGCCACGAACTGACTTGATGCTGTCCTTCAGAGTTTGTATGGCCAGTTGGGAAGCGTGTTCTCCGGCCGCTCCACCGCCCATACCGTCCGCCACAGCCAGGATCCCCGCACCGTTTCCCATTGGGATGATTCCAGCAGAATCTTCGTTCGACGATTCTCGAGTCGGACTCTTGGCTGAAAAAACGGCCGCAGCTCCCCCAGCGAACGGGTAAATATCTGCCCGATCCATGTCTTGGCCAAAGAACAGTCTGGGTACCGAATCGACAGCCATCGTGGTCTCAGGGGGTTACGAAGGAGTGACTCCCAAGGTGAATTTGAATTCGGGGTAACCCCGAATTGATCTTGGTCCGTATTGGGAAGGTGTGACACCGAGATTTTCAGCCCGAAATCACTCCATGTCAAAGGGAAGGTGAAACTTTTGTTGCCACATTGGGAAATTTAGCCGTCAGCCGACTCGGAAAGCAAACTTTGCCTAGTGCGCTCGCCCGTCATCCGGCAGCAGACCGCATTATCTACTGGCTATTTATTCGGCTGGGCTTTGCCACACCATGCACAGTAAGACCAATAAGCTTTAAGGACGCCCCAGCCGCAACCGGTGCACGTTTCTCGTGTGCCGGGTATTTTCCATTTTCTCCGAATTCGACGTCGGCACCAAGGACAATATCGCATGTACGGCATCAATAACCTGCGAGAACAGCTAGCATGGGAACACCGAGCTTGGTAGCGCTGGTCGGTGTATTCTCGAGTCGTCGACAGGTCGAACCCAGCGCCATAACACCAGGCGCAGTAAGGCCAATCTAGCTTCACTCCGCGTCCACAACGGTGGCACTGGGCGGGAAACAGGGTATCTCCCTGGTGGGTTTTTCGCTTTCGTCCACACCACGGACAAGATTGCATCGCTTCCGAAACTGGTCCTTTGCAACGCGAACACTCGTGGCGAGTCTCTAGTATCTTTCCGTATTGGCGTTGGAACTGTTGCCGACGGACTTCGCGCCAATCTCTGCGTTTCGTTCCATTACGCACCGTCCCGTTTCCACTGGCGCGGAACCGATGCGCCCGGGCCTTCACGCGTGCGAAGCTGGCCAGCATCTGTTCCGCATCGCTAAACCGATAGCGAGGATCGATCTCAATCGCCTTTTCCAACAGTCGAATCAATTGAGGATGCACCAATCGAGTGAGACGCTCGTATCCGGGCGGCGGCCAATAGAAGGGCCACTCGGGCAACCTTCCCGAAAACATGCGGTACATCACCAAGCCGAGCGAAAAAACATCGGAGTGAAACGAGGGTCGGCCCATCGCCTGCTCGGGGGCCACATATCCGACAGTACCCGATCCGGAGGCCAGGATTGTTTTTTGCGCCACTTTGGCAATACCAAAATCGCTCAAACAAAGATGGTTCTCGGGAAACAGGATCAGGTTTTCTGGTTTGATGTCGCAATGAATGATCCCCTTACCATGTGCGTAGGCGACACCTTCTAACATCTGTTCTGCTAACAACAACGCCGCCCGCATCGACATGCGGCTTCGCAATCGATCAGCCAGCGTTTTTTCTCCCAGCGGAAAGGCCACCACCAATCGACCGTCAATGTAATCAGCGTTTTTCAAAGGAAGAATATGTGGATGCTCCAAGCGTGCCGTGAGCCGTACTTCATTGCGAAAATCGGCCAGCATTTCTTTGTCAACCAAGTCAGGATGCGGCACCTTTAAAGCTACGGGAAGTCCTTCGATGGTATCCTGCGCATGGTACACCGAGGCAAATCCACCGTCTGCGAGTCGCTTGACAATGCGATATTTCCCCAACCTTTGCCGTGTTCGCAACCCGGCCAATCTTTCTTCCTTATATCTGTAAGACTACGTGATCGTGCGAACGCCAATTCGTATCAGAACACCAACCCGGTACGATATCGTACGTCGCCGCCGCCCCGTGTGAATTCTGTTCGAGGGGCAGTAAACAAGTGAATCCATCGGCCCCGGCAAATTCATTGACCGGCTTCGCGACTCAGGCGGGAAGCCATCCTGCACAAAGCGAAAAGGCTCATCTTTGCACACTCGCCCTAAGATCCTTCAGAGGCGATGTGCTTCATCGGAAGGACATCCCCGTATTGTCTGCGGCCCACACCGTCAAAGACAGACTCATTGCCTGTTTCCGCCTATTGATACGGACGTGGCTAAATCCATTCGGTGCCCGCAGGTGTCCAGTGTACGGCGGGTTGCAAAAATTTTCAAACGGACAACGCCTTCTAAGGATAAGAGATCCACCCCAGCGACTCCCAATACTGGAACAGCCAAGGCTGGGACCATGGATTTGTCCACGGAAAGCTGACAGAGAAAACTGAAATGGCCAGGAGACAGATCGCGATAGCTCGCAGCCAGCGATGACGCGACAGACACTCGACTCCGGGAAGCATGGCAATCAGCCACAGTGGCGTGAACCAGAAAAGCCAGCGAAAACCACAGCAAACTCCTCCATAATTACGGTCGACCATGGGCCGCAGACCTAGATAGAAAACCAGGCAAACTAGCGTCAGTGTTAGAATAAACAGGGCAAAAGCTGGCCGGTGCGTGGTTCCAGGGCCCAACATGCAGATCAGCCCAATAACGGAAATCATCCATATCGGGGTAAGAGAAAATAGTCCGTGGTGGCCCAGCAGTACATGTAATGCATAGGTCTTTCGTGACTGTTCACCTCGGTCTACCCCCCGCCGCTTGTCGCTGGTCCAATAGCTCCCCTCGTAGTCGTACCAGTGATCCCAAGCATGAACATGCCATCCGCTATCGGTAGGGTTTGCGGCGAATCGCTGTTGCGATTTCTCGTCGAATAACTCCCAACCGGCCTCATTCCAGCGTTCACGCACGCGCACCTGGCTTGGATCCTCAACCCCAAATTCTTGCAATCCAGCCAACATTCCTGGGGGAATGGTTTCGGGCGACAAGGAGGTGGGCTGGTCATCATCTACTTCAAACAAGAGGCGTCCGTCGCTGCGATGCGCATAAGGAGGCCGCCAATCGCCGTGCGCATACCAGTTCGTGGCGAAAAACGCAGCAGCCACCACCAGGACTCCAGGAACATAGCCAGTCAACGTTTGCCAAGGCGCCTTTCTCAATATTGCGACTCCGAGCAATACGACCAAGGAAAGTGCTGGAAGTTCATTTGCGGCCGCAAACCCTGCTGCGCTACCAGCGATCACGAAATAAAACCGGTTGCGCGCGCCGTCATACCAAATTCGCTGCGCAATGTATGCTGCGATTAACACGCAGATGGCCGCTGGCAGATGATTGTTAATCGTGACCGCAAAGGTGGTCAAAAACGTACCGAAACAGGCCGCTGCAAACACAAAGACACGGCTGAAATCCGAAACTTCGGTCCTCTCGATCCAACGTGACAACAATACGAAATAAAGCATGAGCGGAACCACATTGGTCGTGAAAAGCAATATCCGCCCTACGTATTTGGGCGATCGAGCTAAGGATGCGCCCGTCAATTTCTGCAGGATCCAATACTCCCCAGCAATTAGCGTGGGAAGCAACGGCGGCTTACTGGAAAAATAGTGTTGTTTTCCATCTGGACCGCGATGCCGTACTAAATCAATCGTTTTCCAATTTTTGTCCCGTCCCTCAATCATCGCATCAATGGCATATGTCCCCTCATCCACTAGGGCTCGTACCGTACACCAACGGCTACGATCGTTAGCACTTAAGAAGGGAGTTCGTTGTTTGTCCGGCCCCACAGACCGGGACTCCAACGTGGTGATGCGAGCCAGCACCATCGTGCACGAGACAGCCGCCAGGATGACATAAATAGACCGACGAAAGGAAGCTGCTGGATCGGACATTACGGGTGACATTTCATCATGATGATCGTGAATCTGAAATGGGTGGTTTCGATTTGTCGGTTTGCTCCGCAATCGAATACGGCTGCCTATCGTGCGCCACATAAGACGCCATCAACTCCGCCAGAAATCCGAGCGACAATAATTGACATCCCAAAAACAGGGCGATGATGGAATAGAAAAAAATGGCTCGGTCTGTTAGATGAACTGGTTCGTCAAACCAATCGAAGGGCGGTCGCGTGAGAAACCAAAACCCGGTAAGCACCACAATACCGAAAATCCCCAGACTGAAGAAACCGAGCCCCAAAGTTCCTAACGCGTGTTGTGGACGCTGGCCGAACCCAGTAAGAAACTTGACAGTCATCAGGTCCAAAAAACCCTTGGGCAGCCGGCCAACGCCATATTTGGAATGACCGAATTTCCGTTGGCGATGCCCGACCGTGATTTCCCCCACGCGATAACCTCGCGAGCTGGCCAGGACAGGCACGAAACGATGAAGCTCTCCGTACAAGCGGATTTCGTCAAATATCTCACGACGATAGCACTTGAATCCGCAGTTGTGGTCATGCAACTGAACGCCCGTCAGAAAGCTGACCGCCCAGTTAAAAACTCGTGACGGTAGCACTTTGTGCCACGGATCGTGACGCACCTGCTTCCAGCCACTCACCACATCGTAGCGATCCCCCAAATGTTCCAAGAACCGAGGAATCTCGCGGGGGTCATCTTGTAAATCACCGTCCATCGTAAAAACAATTTCGCCTGCGGCGGCATCAAAACCCGCGCTCAAGGCACATGCTTTGCCAAAATTGCGTCGTAATCGAATACCGTGTACTCGTGAGTCCGTCGCGGCCAACTGTTGAATGGAACGCCAAGAATTGTCTGTGGAACCATCGTCAACAAAAATGATTTCCAAATCATAACCCTGCGTGCGCGCAACGTCGTCGATCTCGGCGTAGAGCGACTCGAGGCTTTCCACTTCGTTATGGACGGGAATGACGATGCTGATCATGAGTATTCCAGTTTAATCGGACGACACCGATGAGTGGTACCTCGACCACCACAGCAGACCTGCTACGGTTAATTCGGCCAGTAACCAGGCTAAACGAACTGCCACAGTTGCCACAACTGCCCGCAAATCCCCCAAATTCAATTCGTGAGCCAACAAACTGATCAGGACCAATTCGCGGACCCCCATGCCTCCAGGTAGCAACGAGAGGAAGCCGCTGACCACTGCCAAAGCAACGGCAGCCGTCACCAATAGATGATTCTCCCAACCCCAGGGGACAACCTCGGCAGTACCCGGTAAAGCGCGAATGGCAGCCCACAAACTGAAACCTAGAATGAACCAGCCAACCAAATTAGCACACCAACCATACGCTATCACACTCAAACGGACACCTTGTAAACGCTGATCTATTTCAGGACTCCATTTGGCTACTTTGAGCAACACGACCAGTTTGCGGAAAATCGACGGAACGGTGGGTAAGCCGGCACAAACGGCCAGAAATATCGCCACCATCATCAGCTGCCAATGGTGGCTAAAACGGATCGCAATGATCACCGCTGCAATGGCCGCTCCGACTGCCATTTGCGTCAGCGTTTCCGTAAACACCGTCACGGCTGCCGTAGTGCGGTCCACTCGTTGACTACCAATCAAACCGGCCCGCAGCACGACAACCATGGCCTTGCCTGGCACATATTTCCCCAGATGCCCTATAAAATAAGCTCGCAGCGTCTCGAACCAACCGGGATTTTGCCCTACCGCATGTAATACGGCATGCCAAAAAAGCCCTGCCGGCAACATTCCCAAAACGTAAGTCACAGCAGAAAGGGCCATCCAGCGCCCATCGATTTGCCCGAGCGAGAACCCAGTTTCGCTTAAGTCATTTATGGCACCACGTACGAAATGGCCAATTCCCACGACCACCGCCGCTACGATGACGAGCTTGACGCCGCGTAGCCACCATCGCTTCCTGGGATGAGAAGATCCAGTGCCAGCTTGAGTATTTCTTACTTCGTCCATGCTCGACACATTGTGTCCCTACTAGCCCTGGGGAACAAGGTTAAAGCGTACGTAGCATTTAGTGCAGATCGGTTCCCGTTGGTGAGTTTCTGGGTCGACGCTACAATCTCGGTCAGAGGAGACTATTTCATGTCACGCAAATTCTCATTTTATTTGTTGTTGGCCATTGCTCTGGGCACCGGATTCGTTTTCTTCCAGGTGATGGCCAGATTCGTGATTCCTCTATTTCTAGCTGCGGTGCTGGTCGTCATTTTTCGCCCTGTACAGCGATGGATTTCGGCTCGCTGCCAAGGTCGAGAACGCATTGCCGCAGCACTCACAACCGGGGCAATTATGCTCATCGTGATCGCGCCTCTGGTATGGATTTTTGCCCTGGCCACCACTGAAGGCATCCACCTCGTCACCCAAACACCACTTTCCGCAGTCAAGACAAAACTAGAAGGTATCCGTAAAAATGCAGATCTCGATCTCGAAGATGCCGACTTACTCCGCCAGGTCGAACGTGAAGTCAACCAGCTGGCACAGATTGTGGAAAGCCAGCAAGATTCCGACACCCCACACGTTGATTTGCATTTATTGTTGGAGGGCGTCAAACAGCTGAGTACGCTTCCTGCCGACCAGCGGAATGATTCCGGAGAAGAAACAGGCAGCGGCGCGGCTGCCAACACAGCACAAGCGCTCCAGAAAACCCGTCAGGATTTAATCGAAACTGTCGCTGCCATGATTCCTCTACAGGAATCTGACCCAAACGGCGAAGAATTCTCAACTCATGCCGTGAACCTCCAATTTGCATTTCATCGTTACCGCAACCTTTTCCTCGGCGGAGCATTCCGAGCTTGGTTGAAGGACGCAGTAAACCCCAGCGACAAACAGTTTCGTGACTTTCAACAAAAAGTGTTCACTGAAGCCCGCAAGATGCTGTTGTCTGTCACCGGGACTGGGGCCGCCATTGTCAGTGGATTGATGTTTAACCTGACAATCATGATTATCGCCGTGTATTACTTCCTAGCTGATGGCCCTAAGTTAATCCGTGCCGGAATGCGGTTATCTCCATTAGACGACCGCTACGAAGCCGAATTGTTAAACGAATTTGATGTCAGTTGTCGGGCCGTAGTCTTGGCAACTTTACTAACAGCTGTCGCACAAGGGATTCTTTCCGCTATCGGCTATTATTTCTGTGGGCTAGGATCAGTATTCTTGTTAACGATGCTGACGATGGTGTTCGCTTTGGTTCCATTTGTGGGCGCCGCAACGATCTGGGTGCCTGCTTCCTTGTGGCTATTGATCGATGGCCATCCCTATTTGGCGTGCATTTTATTCACGTACGGTTTTTTCATCGTATCGATGGCGGACAATGTCGTGAAACCCTATGTGTTACACGGTCAATCCAACCTGCATCCCTTACTGGCTTTGTTAAGTGTCATCGGTGGAGTCCAGGTACTCGGTCCGTTGGGAATCCTGGTGGGTCCGATGGTGGTCACCTTCCTACAAGCCTTGCTGAATATGCTGCAAAAGGAACTAGATTCGATGTCCGAAGCACCTGAAAGTATCAGCTGAGCCAAACGCATTTTCGATGCGTTCGAGCTGGAGACTTGCTAGGTGAAGAAACGGCTGACTCGATCTACAAGGCGTACAATAATGCCAATTCTGTGTCTGTAGCTCTTAGCCAAGGTTCCCGAAGATAGACCGTTCAGTGCTCTTGCCATGCAGGCGAACTGTTGGCAACCATGAACCCATCTATTGCCAAGAAAAAAGGAGAACCCCGGCTCGGTTTGACAAGGCGGACGCCAAACCGAACCATTGGGGTTTCCTTCTGGCTCCGGTAAGAGCCACTGCTTCCACATGGACAGCTCACCGCACGCACCTCCCTCGGCATGCGCGGTGGACTAGGCTATCAACATCTCTATACACCCGACGGAGTTTGCGGTGCTGCCAACCCCACCACCTAATGCACCCTTGAAAGCCGTCATCCGATCTGGTTTCACGAACATCAGCCAAGTGAGAATCAGACCTGCGATGGCATCAAAGGCTGGAGCAAAAGTCGTATTGGTGGCGGTCAACATCGTGACAAAAGCGTCGCTTATGGAGGATAAGTAGCGGCAACAACTAACTTCAACCCACTCAACCAATTCATAACGACTGCCTTTCCAGAAGGAATCAACGAGACCGCTAAGCACCTAAAGCAAACAGCTCATGTGAAGGACTGGCGCACCACCTCTGCTAAGATTGCTTACTTCACGAACCCACTCTCGAGGTTTCGGTTTGCGTCGGGCAAAGGCCAACGCCCGGTTCAAGCTTCCCGATGCTGGCCTCCCAAGACAGGCAACCTGTTTCCCGCTGGTTTAGTTACAACGTCTTGCATTGATACGACGTTGAAGGAGCAAATGACGTGCCAGCAATCAAAGCACGAGGAAGCAACCCATCTTTCAGCTAGCAAAATCGGCTTACCCTAAAGCTAATTCAACACACATCGAAAAATCGTGGGATTCGTTCGTTAAAAAAGCTAGATTACGCCATGCACATACCGCAGGCAAACATTGACGCGCGAATGTGCATGCGCTCATTCGTGGCGTTTCAGGAGTTCCTGTCGTGCAAACCTCAACCGGTTTGATTGGCTTTCGTGGTGACGGTTGATGTTCACCCAAGGGACAGCTTACAGGGTGAAACAGCCAACAGCGCCATTGCAGGTTGTGGTTCTCTGACTGCGGCGCACAAGATGCAAAAACTTGCGTTGTGAGCATGCAAAGGGTGCACAAACCACATGCACACGACGTTTTCCCGCACGTCCCATCTGCCAAAATAATCGACGCAAGTCATTTTAAATATATGTGTTACGCCAAACGGCAACGGCCCCGCCGCTACTTGCGGCGCGGTTTTTGCAAAACGTTAGGGACGGTGCGTTCCAGAACTGACACGACCATGGAGCAACGCAGTGAGACTAGCTGGTCAAGTCGATCTTTCGCTTTTGCCCTGTTTTCATGTAAAGGACATACAGAATGGTTTCCCTGTCCGACAAAAGCACCGATTTGGACGTCAAACGTCGCATCACGAACCTACTTGTCCAGCGAAATGCTGCGGCCTGTCGAAAAATTGACATCGAAGTGATAGGGGGGACGGTGATTTTGCGAGGTACCGTTAACTCGTTTTATGAACGACAACTTTGTCTCGCCTGCTCACAACAGGTTTCTGGTGTTTTAAAACTGGTCGACGAAATTCAAGTCGAGTAGAAAAAGCTAACAACGATCCCATGGAAGGTAACAACGGTTGAAAATGGATATGACAACCATCAAGAAGCCTTACGTATTACCCGCTGACACCCAAGCCCGAATGAAAATGTTAAGTGTTGCTTTAGGTCAGAAACGCCCCTGCCAATCCTCCCATACCTCCCAAACACACGACAACACTCGTAGTCGTTCAAGGCGCAAACCAACGTTAGCCGCATTGTGAAATAACACATCTCATGGATCATCTCTTGTTTGGCTGCTCACTGCCACCAGGCCAGCGTGGTGGTGACGCGCCAAACGGAGTGTTCCGTTCGCCATGAAGCACTCGTGGTTTGCTTTGTCCAGATTTCAGCAACTGAGTGCCAGTCCAATCCCACTCATTGCACCTCCTGTTCCCTCTCTGGCATCCCTCACTTGACCTTCCTAGAGGGGGGCTCTGAGTAGGTGAGGTTACCTCGAGCAGCACCGCAGACTTCCTGCTAAGCCAGGATATCGCGAACGACGTTGCCGGCTACATCGGTCAAACGAAAGTCGCGTCCCTGATGGCGAAACGTAAGACGCTCGTGGTCCACTCCGAGGCAGTGGAGGATCGTGGCCTGGATATCATGGACATGCACAGGTTGTTCCGTGACATGGTATCCAATCTCATCCGTGTCACCCAATGTGAACCCAGCTTTCACACCTCCTCCGGCCATGAGCATGGTAAAGCTAAACGGATGGTGATCGCGTCCTTCTTTGCCAGGCGAACTACCTCGACGGACTTCAGCCATAGGGGTCCGTCCGAACTCGCCGCCCCACACGACGAGCGTGTCTTCTAACAAACCACGTTCACGCAAATCGTGAATCAGCGTTGCCGTTGGTTGCTCGGTGATCTGACAATTCTCCTTAAGTTTCACATTGAGATTGGCATGATCGTCCCAGGTATAGTGGTACAGTTGTACGAAGCGTACGCCTCGTTCTACCAAACGCCGAGCCATAAGGCAGTTGCGGCCATAAGTCCCCATCACCTTGTCGTCCACACCATAACGTTCCAACGTCTCGGCACTTTCACCGGACAGGTCAAGCATATCGGGTGCCGCAACCTGCATACGATATGCGAGCTCATAGGAGGCTATTCGGGACGCAATCTCTGAGTCTGGCTGTTGTTCCATACGGAGCTGATTGAATTGTTGAATAGCGGCAATCCGTTCCTGCTGCATTCGATTGGTAACACCCGTGGGGCTAGAGAGATGGAGGATCGAATCACCTTGACTCCGAAACGTGACACCTCGATGAACCGCCGGCAAAAACGCATTACTCCACAAGGAAGAACCGCCCAGGTCGCCAGATCCGTTCTTTGACAACAACACTACAAAACCTGGAAGGTCACGGCATTCACTGCCCAAGCCGTAGGATAGCCAAGACCCCATGCTGGGCAAACCAAAAACAGGTTGTCCACAGTTCATGAGCAGTTGTCCGGGATGGTGGTTGGCTGTGTCGGTGGTCACCGAACGAATCATGCATACTTCGTCCGCACACGTGGCCAAATTCGGTAAATAATCCGAAAAGTCCATGCCGCAATCACCATGCTTAGAAAACGTGCGAGGTGAAGCGAATACGCGAGCGTTAGCCTTCAGAACCGAATCATCGAGACCCTCCAGGAACGACGCAGGGATCGGCTGTTCATGCAATCGTCGCATGGCTGGCTTCGGTGTAAACAAGTCGACTTGACTGGGGGCACCAGCCATAAAAAGAAAGATGACTCGTTTGGCGCGGGGCTGGAAATGTGGCGATCGTGGATGAAGCGGATCGGAGAACTCATTCGTCGACCTGGCGAATCCGTCTTCAGCCAACAATTGGCTGAGGGCAGCTGCCCCTAACCCGCACGCCGTATGCTGCAGGAACGATCGTCTATCTGGCAAGGTCACCATCCCACGGACATTTGCCTGATCTACTTGGGTTGGTTTGGCGTGCGGCACCATGCTTCAATCCCTGGTAATGAACTCGTGCAGATTCATCAACACGCTGCTCAAACTGGTCCAAGCCGTTATTTCGACAGCATTTCCTGCAATATCCTGGTCGCCTAAAAGCATCTTAACCGATGCAGGATCATCCGACAGGATTTCTACCTGTCGCTGCAAAAACATCATTGCCTGTTGCTGCTCCTGTATCGTTGGTTCGCGCGAAAAACAGAGCAAAAACGCGTGATTCAATCGCTGATCATCCCCAGCTGGAACCTCCGCAAAAAGCCTCGCGGTCAATGCTTTGGCAGCGCCGAAAAAAACTTCGTCATTCAATAGAGTAAGTGCTTGCAGCGACGTATTCGATCGGTCGCGCCGAGTGCAGGTTCCTCCCGGATTGGGAACATCAAAGATCGCCGCTTGAGCAAAAGGAGCGGTACGAATGGTATAGGTGTATAAACCTCGTCGAAATGCGTCTGCTGCCTTGCTGACAGGCCATTCGTTCAAACCGAAGGCCTCCATGGTCACTCGTGCTGGTTGAGGTGGATAAACGCCGGGACCTCCCATCTTTGTGGTGAGCTGCCCACTGACGGACAACGTCAAATCGCGAACGGTTTCGGCCGGCACACGTAAACTTGACTGACGAGCCAGGAGTCGATTGTCTGGATCCATCTCGGCCAGGTCTGGCCTGGGATAAGACGATTGCCGATACGTAGCCGTTGCAACCATCGCTCGATGAAGCTGCTTGCGACTCCATCCGAATTGCACAAGATCAGCAGCCAGCCAATCGAGAAGGCGTGGATGCGTGGGGAGTTGGCCTTGCTTGCCAAAGTCATCCGAGGTCAACACCAAACCATTTCCAAAAAACTCCTGCCACCATCGGTTCACGGTAACTCGTGGAGTGAGTGGATTGGAGGGAGCTACTAGCCAACGTGCAAACTGTAATCTTGGCGGATCACTGGAGGCCATCAGAGGCGGTAAACAGTCCAATATTCCAGGCGAAATGCTCGGCCCATGATTGCGGAATTCACCACGCTCGTGAATGTATGTCTGTCGAGGAGTCAAGGCAACTCGCATCGTGGCCGCACGAGTCGGCCTGGGCAATTCACGTTTTAAGTCCTGTAGCTTTTTACGCAACTCACCCAGTTTCAATTCGCCATATCGAGCTTTGTCGATGTGGCCGTGGTGTTTGAGAAAATAGTCCAGCAAGTCATCTTGCTGTTGGTGAGTCCGCAAGGCAACGTCTTGTTTCAGGATCTCTATCCCTTCATGCTGCCCTTCTCCCAATCCACCACCCCAAATCAATCCCAAAATCTCCCACTGTCGATCCCAATGAGCATCCTGCCCCGGCTTGTGATACGCCTCTAACATACGGGCTTCCCAACGCCCCATAAGCTCTGCCAGTTCTTCCCTTATTGGCGCGATCAATTTCGAGCGTTTTCGGTCGTATTCAGGCTTGGCCTGCAGGTACGGTTCCAGCTCACCAGGCAACGGAGCATCAATGTTGATCTCATCCGCATTATCAAAAAACGCATACAGCTGAAAGAATTCTCGCTGTGAAATGTCCTCGTATTTGTGGTCATGACAGCGGGCACAACCAACCGTCAAGCCGAGCCATATCGTACCAGTCATTTCGGTGCGATCAATAATTTGCTTTACACGAAATTCCTCCAAATCGGCGCCACCTTCTCGATTGCTGAGTGTCTGCCGCAGAAAGCCAGTAGCAATGTGCTGCTCTACGTTATCGTCGGGAAGCAAATCGCCGGCAATCTGTTCGATTGTAAATCGATCGAACGGCATGTCAGCGTTCATGGCGCCTACAAGCCAATCACGATATCGCCAGGCGACTGGCCGCGACTGATCGGTCAAATAGCCATCCGTATCCGCATAGTGACACAGATCCATCCAGGGACGAGCCCACCGTTCACCGTAGTGCGGGGAAGCCAAAAGACGGTCAACACACCGCTCATAGGCATCCGGATTTTCGTCACTCAAAAACGCCAGAGCGAAGCTGGAGGGTGGCGGCAAACCAATTAGATCCAAAAAAACTCGTCGCAGTAACGTCATGCGACTAGCTTCTGCAGCGACTGTGACACCATGTTGTGCCAAGCGATCGTTGATGAAAACGTCGAGAGGACTGCGACTCGACGCCCCTGACTCAGTGATCGGCACCGCAGATCGACGAACGGGCACAAACGACCAGTATTGTTCGTCAGCTGACGGTGCTTCTTGTACTGTATCATCGTCAGCCAAAATTGGTTTCATTCCAGGACATCCCAGAACAACAAGCGCGAAAAAGGCCATCTGCAGCTGTGACAAAGTCAGTCGTTCTGGACGTAATTCAACCATCAACTCTTTTTTCAAACCCAACAAACGACGACATCCGGAAATGTATCTTGTAGATCAATTATAGGCTAAGGACCGTTGGCGTACGAACCGTGCACAACGACCGTTGACACGCTCATGGCCTCATAAGACACATCAGTCCAACGTAACCTCAACGGATTTCTTCAATAAAACCATTATTCGGTGCGTCCATCATTCAAAAGAAATCCGTGCAAAGCCATAGACCTACTTCTTGTTTTGTTTGTGTTTTTCACTAATTACAGAGACGACTGGTTCCAACCGTTCAACAATCAGCATGAGCCGGAGTGTAGGTCATTTGTTTCCTCAACTCCGAACATTTCGACAATCGGTACTGGCTTCGTACACCGACGCGGTCACGTCATACCTAATATGGGCCTGATCATCATGAGTATGGCCACCTGTTCTTGGGAGTCACCGTAGCGGCACTACCTCCACATCGTGGTGGGGGGGAGTAAAATAACGTTTGGCTCAGCATCACCCTATCACAACGGCATTTCTCCATGGTCAGTTATTTCCGCATGTGTTCCATTGGCTGTCGGTTCTCATTCCTATTGTTGACATGCATCCTGACTTGCAACGGAAATCTACCGGCACAGACAAATTTTGTGTTTTTGCTCGTCGACGATCTGGGTTGGACGGACCTGGGTTGTTTTGGCAGCCAATTTTACGAAACGCCCAATATAGACTCGCTGTGCGAATCCGGGATGAAATTCACACAAGCCTATGCGGCTGCATCTGTCTGCTCGCCAACACGAGCCAGCATCATGACCGGCCGTCACCCCGTCCGCGTGAACATCACCGACTGGATTCCAGGTCGGCCTTCATTCGCTGTGAAGGAGGCTCGCTTTCACCATGTCGAGGACCGAGACAACTTGGATCTGTCTGAGGTCACCATTGCCGAATTTCTTAAACTGCATGGCTATCGCACTTTCTTTGCAGGCAAATGGCATTTGGGCTCACAGGGACATTGGCCAACCGATCAGGGATTCGATGTTAACATTGGCGGCAACGCTACGGGCCAACCAGCCGGCGGTTACTACTCACCCTGGAAAAACCCAACCTTGCAAACACGCGAACCAAATGAATACCTGACAGAACGTCTTACCAGTGAGTCGGTCCAGTTCTTGAAAAACCAATCGACAAAGCAGCCTTTTCTGCTTTTCCTTTCGTATTACAACGTGCATACGCCCATCACACCGTACCGTAAACGCTTTCATCAGTTTGACGAAAAAGCCAAAGATCTTTTTCAAGACGAAGCTCCTGTCATTGCCGAACACAATGCTCAAACCAAAACTCGGCAAGACAATGCTGCCTACGCATCCATGATCGCTGCGGTGGACGACAGCGTAGGAACGATCCTTGAAACTTTAGATCGATTGCATCTAAGACAAGATACCGTCGTGATCTTCTTTTCCGACAACGGCGGCCTAAGCACACTCCGAACGCCCGGCCCAACATCCAATCTGCCTCTACGATCCGGAAAGGGATGGTTGTACGAAGGAGGCATTCGTGAACCAATGATCGTCCGGGCACCTCAAGTAACACGTCCGGGCTCAGTCTGTGATGCACCAGTGGTCAGCATGGACTTCTTTCCCACGATATTGGAGCTCGCAGGGCTGCCGCCGAGCCCACAGCTTCACGCTGACGGGAAAAGCCTGATTAGCCTGCTCAAGGGTGAACGACCATCTTCGCAGCGCACGCTGTATTGGCACTACCCACATTATCACGGTTCGCTGTGGACACCAGGAGCGGCCATTCGTGCAGGTGATTGGAAGTTGATCGAATTCTATCACCACGACAAAGTGGAGCTGTACCATCTAGGTGATGACCCCGGTGAATCGCACGACCTGCATGCTCGTCACCCGGAAAAGAGGGAATCGCTGCGTCGAAGACTCCGTGACTGGCAGCAGCAATTGAACGCTAGTATGCCTGAACCACTGGCTGGATAATCTAATCCATGTGGGGTGACATTTTAGACAAGCAACTCATGCATCACGCGCGCTCCCGTAACCTCGGGATCGCTCAGCCGTTCGTCGCGGCCCGCGTGATGGTAGCTCAACTCTGTGTGGTCGATGCCGAGTTGATGCAAAATGGTAGCGTGCAAGTCAGAACAACTCACACGGTCAATGACCGAAGCATAGCCGAAATCATCCGTCGCTCCGTGAATGTGACCACCGCGGAATCCACCGCCAGCCATAAACATACTGAAAGCGTGACGATTGTGGTCTCGCCCGTTCTCGCCTTGGGTGATCGGCAACCGTCCGAACTCCCCGGCCCAGATCACCAGGACTTCGTCCAATAAACCACGTCGCAAGAGGTCGACGATCAGCGCCTTGCTAGGCTGATCGACCATTCCACAAATCGTATTCATACGATTGACAAGGTCCCCATGATGATCCCACGGCTGAGCACTATCATCGATAGGCGGGAAAACCTGGACAAAGCGAACGCCAGCTTCGATCAAACGACGCGCCAACAAGCACCGCTTGCCATACATTTCGGTCTTCGGATTGTCCAACCCGTACAAACGCCTGGTCTCTTCCGTTTCGTCGGAAATGTCCAAAATTTCGCCAGCAGCCAATTGCATTCGCGCCGCCAACTCAAAGTTCTGAATGCGAGCTTCCAGCTCCGAATCCTGAGGATGATTCTGTAAATGACTCTTGTTCAAATCGTTCAATAGCGCGATATGACGCTGCCGTGCCTCGAACGGCATTGGCCGTGTCGGGTTCATATTGGGTATCGGACTTCCCGAAGAACCGAATTCCGTCCCTTGATAAACGGACGGCAACCAGCCACTGGACCAAACCAATTTGCCTGATGTGTTATAGCCTCGCGGATCCCTCAACACGACGTATCCGGGCAGATTCTGATTCTCCGTCCCCAAGCCATAACAAATCCAAGACCCCATGGCGGGGCGTCCGGCGAGCACCTTGCCCGTCTGGAACATGTTGATCCCGAACGGATGATTGTTGTGCTCGGTATACATGGACCGTATCAAGCAAAGCTCATCAACGATCGATGACAGGTGTGGAACCGCATCAGAAAACTCCATGCCACATTGGCCGTGCGGTTGGAAGTTAAACGACGAAGCCATGAGAACGTTACGATTACTTTTACTATTCGTACGCTCCCACTCCATCGGTAGCGGCTCGCCCGCCCGTTTAGTCAATTCCGGCTTGGGATCGAACATGTCCATCTGGGACGGACCACCGTTCTGAAACAGCTGAATGACAGCACGAGCCTTGGGACGACTATGTCCAACGCGCGGCGAGAGATCCGTCATGCCTCCAGTCTTCGCCAGCAAATTATTTTGCTGGAGCATGCCTGCCAACGCCAAACTACCAAAACCGAGCCCCGATGTGGCGAGAAGCTCACGACGCGAGATTCCGGCAATGGGATGGTTTTTCGTCATATCGGTATAGCCTACTTCCGGGCTGCAGTGTTCATTCCTGGCAACCGTGATTCACTTATTCAACATACAGAAATTCGCTGGTAGAAAGCAACATTTGACATAAGTCGGCGATAGCGTTCTTCTCGGCCGGCTCCTCGGCTTCGCCTTGCTCCTTATAGGTATCGGATTGTTCGCCAAGAAAGCGTTGACACTTTTCTTGTTCCAACTCGGTTGGCTCTCGAAAAAGCGTGTGCCAATAGGCTAAACGTATTTTCTCATCAAGCGTAGCGGCGGAATCCTCTCCAATTCGCTCTGCCAAATGCTGCCCATGTTCGGTGATAAACGGCCCATTCAAAAAGGCAAACGACTGCAATACGGTCGCCGAGTTGACTCGGCTCGTGCAATTGATTGCCATGATAGGAAAATCGAGCGTTTCCAAGAAACGAAGGGGATAGGTCCTGCGCGTAAAGATGTACACACTACGGCGCCAATGGCTGGTGGGCGTCGGCTCAGCCTTGACACGTGACATGCCGTTTTCCGGCGTGCTGATCATTACCGGAACGCCACCAGGAATCCGGTCGAGCTTCCCACTGGCGGCCAGCACCGAGTCGCGCACGATTTCGGCTTCCAAACGTTTCAGGTTCATATGCCACAACAACTCATTTCCTGGATCCTTGGAAAACGCCACTTCGTTGGCACTGCCAGTCCTGGAAGATTGCCGGAACGCGGAAGAGCTCACCATGGTTCTGTGAACACGTTTCATACTCCAGCCGTGTTCGACAAAGTCATGCGCCAGGTAATCGAGTAATTCAGGATGAGTTGGCTTACTTCCCGTGCTGCCAAAATTCCCCAACGTCTTGACGATTCCCGCTCCAAAATGATGGTGCCACATGCGATTCACCATCACGCGTGCAGCCAGCCCCGCGGCGATTCCGTTCGTATCGGTGATCCACCGTGCGAGAGCGAGCCGCCTGCCACTCGAAGAAGTTCGACTGGGAGTCACCTCGCTGAATGCCTGGCTGCCAGGTTGACTAAGGACTTCCAGGAAACCCGGCTGCACGACGGCCCCCGGCTTCCGATAGTTACCTCGCCGCAAAATGCGGCTCGTTGGCAATGGACCGTTGTCCCATAACGCTTGTATCTTTCCGTAGCTTTGACGTGACTGCTCCAACCCTTCACGCTTTGCGCGCAGTTCAGCCAACTGTTTTTCGCGATCCTCTTTCGTCTCAGGCGGGTCGGCGGCAGGTTCAGTCGATTCACTCGCAGAAGAATCTTCTTGTCCTTTGACGGCCTCTTCAAGCTCTTTGATCGACTTATCTATTTCACCCACTTCCTTGTCAACCTGTGCGTTGTGCTCGTCGATCTTTTCGCGCTCCTTGATTGGCACATCGGGCAAGAAACGCTTGTCAGCATTGATCCAATTAGCAACGTTGAGTGCCGGTTCAAAACAGGCCATCATTTCGTAATAGTCACGCTGTGAAATCGGATCGTACTTATGATTATGACATCGAGCACACTCCATGTTCAAACCAAGCAAACTGGTCGATACGGTCTCCATGACGCCATAAAGCAAGTCGTACCGTTCCTTCACGCGCACGTCTTCGTCATTGCTGTGGTCTTCAATCTGACGAAGGTAACCAGTGGCCACCAGACGATCCTTGATCTCCGGAGTAAGCGAATCTGCCGCTTCCCAATCGTTCATTTCATCACCAGCCAGTTGTTCTGTGATGAACTCGTCGTAGCGAACATCAGCGTTGAAAGATCCAATCACATAGTCCCGATACCGCCACACCCCTTCGTTGACATAGACACTCGTGAGATCCCCGTCAAAAAGCCGAGTGTCCACGTAGCCTGCTACATCTAACCAGTGCCGGCCCCACCGTTCACCGTAGTGCGGTGATGCCAACAGTCGGTCCAGCTCTCGCTCAAAGGCATCCGGGGAATCACTCGACAGGCATCGCTCTACAGCCTCTCGTGATGGCGGAAGCCCAATCAAATCGAAATACGCTCGTCGCAGCAATAACTGAAGATCCGCATCCGGCCGAAATACCAAACCGTGCTTCTCCAGCCGAGCTAGTAACCAAGCATCGATTGGCGTGCGCGTACGATGTGCGGCCCGCACATTGGGGGTACGTTTCCTAACAGGCTTTTGAAATGCCCAATAACGACGATCTTCATCGCTCACAAACGTTTTGACGGCAGAAACCACAGGGGGCTTCAAGGATATCGCCCCCTGCTCGATCCACTGCTTTATCAATTCGACTTCCGCTTCCCCAAGACTCGAATCGTCATCAGGTGGCATTTCACCATTGGCCACAAGCTCGAGCAACAAACTCGTATCGGGTTGAGAAGCAACCACTACGGCCCCATTGTCACTGCCACTCAAGACGCCCGCAGCGGTTCGCAAATCGAGCCCCATTTCCTGAATCTGGGCACCGTGGCAATCAAAGCAATGCTGCTCAAAGATCGGCAAAATGTCATGTTCAAAACGAAGCGACTCGGCCTCCTCGACTGCGTCGGCCTGGGACGCATCCTCCGTTGCCGCCTCAAGACCGAAAGACAAAAAAAACACGAACACCACGGAAAGCATAGCGAACTTGCGCATGGCAACCCCGCAGATTGAACATGGAACGTAAATCACCCGCTGAACGATGTGATCGAAGAAGTTCTTTGTCGTTCGTGGCATAAAAACCCAAATTTCCATAAGATTCGACGACGACCAACTCTGACCATACTGTAGCAGGTTCGCACCCCAAATTCAACAGACGAGTAACTTGAACGGACCCGCGTCTAACGTCTTTTTCGACTTAATACTCAGCGAAATCGTTCCCTTGGGAACGAACGACGTACCGCCCGACATGCCGCCCGACAACGTGGCCGTTTACCACTTTCGGATGCCGATTGAAAGAAAACAATTCCTGCCGTAGACTCACACTGTATGAAATGGATTTCCCTATGTCATTCCCGAACAACCTTCGCACTGTCACACACCTGAACGAAGCCATCTAAACTGGAGAACCATTATGAAAGCAAGAGCTGTTGACCATTTGGCTGTTACGGTAAGCAACACTGAACGAGCACTTGAATTCTATGTAGGAAAACTTGGACTCAAACAGGTTGAACAACATCAGCTGGAAGGCGATAAAGTCGATGCGGTGACCGGACTAAAATCGGCACAAGCCCAATCCACACGACTCATCGCCGAAGGGACACCCAACATCTTAATTGACCTTTTGGAACTGTACGAACCGAATCTCGACCCTGTCCAAGCACCCATGTGTGCCGTTGGCAGCTGCCACTTTGCACTGATCGTCGACGACTTACAGGGCTCCGTTGAGGAATTAAAATCCAAGGGCGTCGAGTTCACTTCAGACCCAGTAACTTTTGAAATCACCACCGGTGCTGTCACGGTCATTTTCTGCAAAGACCCAGACGGGAATCATGTCGAGTTAATGGAAGAGTACGAGCACTAGATAACGTTACCCTGGCAGCTACCATCCACATTCCGCTTCTCAGCTCTCTGAAAAATCAGCTGAACTCGCCACTGCATATCGCAGAGGAACGAGAAGTCGTCCGTGGTGGGAATTGGCACTTTCGCTAGAGACAAGACTCACCAGAAGAAGGTCCGTGCCAATCGTTGACTGGTGTTCCTTGTCAAATGTCCGGATCGTACTTTTACCATGACACCCTTCCGTTGGCAGAGGACACGATCCTAAGGAAAGACGCTCCTGCAGGTTGAGTTCCAACCGACAACCTGCCCATCTTGCATCAAGAATAGGTTCATCAAACGTTTCTCCCTAGGTTGCCGTGAGAGCCAAGGGCTTTTCAATGACTGTCGAGGTAGCCACGGAATCCCTTTCAGGTGAACCCTTCCAGAACTTGCCAAACATGAATCAGTTGGCAACAACCATTAGGGTCAAGTCAGTGCACGAATCTTCCTTCGCTTGGCCTTAACGGCACGCGCACATTTTCTCTTACACCCAACTGCCAAAACCATCATCTATGACCGATCGAAAACAAACTGTTCCACATCCAACTGGCGAATACGTCTTCCTACCCGGCATCGATCCTTACTCCTGTGGCGTCATCGCTGCCCCGGGTTGGGAGATTGTCCATGCTACATTAGACCGGCCACTGCCTTGGCACCACGGCATGCTCAGCATTCGCAGTTATCTAGAAACGATCGGTCGGCACCGTCACGCTCTCTGCGGTGCCGAATTGCGCTGCCCGGCTCCCTACTCGATGGGGGACTTCATCGCGTTCAACACAAAATACCGCGCCCTGCTAGATGACTGGGAGATGATCCTGGACAACGTCAATCCACTAGCTCGCACGAATGTTGCTCCGGTCACGAATCCCCCTACAGAGCCGATGATCCACGGATTTTCTTACACCTCACCCAACCAAAATTCACCCCCGACCTTTGTCGTCGCCGGAGCGGGAGAATTGCGTGAAGGAGCACTGGATTCCCAGGGTATCGTACGCCGAGGTGAAACCTGTGCGGACGCGATGCAGGAGAAAGCCAAATATGTTGTTGAGGTGATGCGCGAACGCCAACAGGGCCTGGGTGCGGCGGATGAATCGCTGACTGTGATTGACGTCTATACAGAGCATCCCCTGCAACACATCTTGTCTGATGTCATCAAACCGGTGTTACCTGCAGCCGCACGGTTGGGGGTTCACTGGTATCATACTCAACCACCCGTCAAAGAAATCGAATTCGAAATGGACATGCGCGGAGTCGTCCAGGACATCGTGTTGAAACTTGGATAGTACTTTTGCACAAGCCAAACGAGACGCACCAGGAACCCACTCTACTTAAAACAGGCTAAGCAAAGTACTCCACTGCGTTGCGCCGCGAGGTCAACAATGCGAGAGGATCATTCGCTGGCTTGCATCCACCTTTTTTAATATGGCGAAATCGGTACGCCGTCGCGGCGATCACCCAGCGCTTGGTATAGCGCGTGGTCGACGGTTTCTGACAGGAATCGCACCGAGCCATCGCACAAGCACACATTGACTCCACCGGGATGCAGAGACTTGGCACCCATCGAAGTGTTCCAAGAAACTGGCGAGTGGCAACCAGAGCCACCGCTCACCGGAACTCCTTTTTCACCGGGACACGTAGGAAAGTTGAGGGGTGCTGTCGTGGCATACCACATAGCTCTCGAGTCGGCCCACCCTCGATACCCATGATCGTCCTGCGTGCAATAAGGCCGAATCTCTAAAAACGCAATCGTGTTCGTGGTCCCGTCCGTGATGTCGCGAAATTTGGCCGCCCAAGCAGCGCGACTGAACACTCCCGACACCAATTTTGAATCGAGTCCACCTGGAGGATCCGAACGAATATACGAACCATTACCAAACCAATCCTCACCATCCCCATTCACATCTCCCGCACCGACGATCGACGCCAGGTTGCACCCCGTGTTACTATCCATCCACTGAGATCCAATACTGCCGGCATAGTTGGTGACACCAGATGAAACGCCGTCAGCCGCCATCAGTCTTTTCCCCGCGGTTTCACTCGGACACTGAAAAACAGGAATGACATAGGTGCGCAAAATCTTTCCATCAATCACCTGATCTTCAGAATTCTGGAGAGAAAAATCGACCCGACTTTCCAATCCGGTCTGCTCAATAAATGGGAGCAGCAGCACAAGATAGCTTACCCACTCGTCAATCGGTGCGTTGTAATGGGTATTTACCGGAAACCGTTTTTGAAGGTCGTGATAATTGTGTAGCGCCAGCCCCAACTGCTTCAAATTGTTGGAACAAGACATGCGTCTGGCAGCCTCGCGTGCTGACTGGACAGCAGGCAATAACAAGGCGATCAGGATAGCAATGATCGCAATCACCACCAACAGTTCGACCAACGTGAACGCTGTGGCAACACAAATTGACGATCTTGTTCGCATACCGCCTCTCCATTAGAGAACGCTCTAACGAAAGCGTATTTTACAACGCAGGCACAAGTGCGTCATCCTGATCGGACAGCGCCTGTCGCGTGGACCGTTAGCGACACCATGCCATGTCCTTGCACCTTCGTTTACCGCACAGCCGAAGGCGCCGGCTCCAATCATGCCAACGTCCTCGGCTGTCCGGTATCAGACGAACGGCAGAAAACGTGCAAAGATTTATGGCGTTTGGCTTAGCAGTTCAACAGTGTCTGCGACAAGATGCCAGTAAACGACATCCTCGGCAAAAGATGAAGACTCAAGAGCAGGCACAGGATAGCCGGGAATTTGCAGCACGGCGTTGTACTGTGCAAAATTCAAATCGATATAGATTCGATTGTCTGCTTGCGGCAGCTCATCAAAAGAAATGGGATGCAATAACTCGCCAACTTCACCATAAACAGCCGGTTTGGGCGGCAACTCGTCGACAAGTGTGAAACACAAAATCTGTTTGCCACCGACTCGATCTACAGCATCAGCCAGCCTTGGTGGATACCAATTATACCCCACGAACAAAGCGACGTCGTCTTTGCGCACTCTTTGCTCGAATTCGGGATAGTAAGCATTGCCTTCACTGTAAACGGTAAACAGCCCCGGGTCTCCTCGCAGACCATCAGGATTGACTCCATGAATCAGGAGTACATAAGGCTTACGTCCGTCACCAACCGAATCCGCTAACCAGCGTGCCGTTTGGCGAAACTCTTCCCTTTGCGGAGGCACGATCCCGCTCACAATTCGCTGCAAATGATCGAGATACGTATTACCAAGGCGTTGTTCTTCTACCGGCTCGACGTTAAAAGCCGGAATGAATTTGTAGTCGTGCAGCAGCGGAGTATTCCAGATTTGAGGACTCTCATAGGTCACAGACAACAGGATGCCAGGCATCTTTCCGCGACGCATAAACCCACTGATCAGTTCCGCCTGAAATGTCCACAAACGTAAACGATTGGCAATACTTCGTCCGGAGCAAATCTTCTCAGACCATCCTGGAATCTGCAGCAAGCCGCCATCCGGCACGTCGTGAGTGATCACCACTAGATTGTCGTGCTTTCCGAATTTGCCGATTAACTCCTGGGCACTACCTGTTGAGCCAAAAAACACCACCAGCGCGCCAGCGTCAATCAATTCTTGGGCATACGTGCCAAGCTGTTCCTTTTCCTCTTGTTCATTTTCATACCCCAGCACCACCACGTCTTGCGGACGTGCTTGTTGAAGGGTGAAGTGATCCAAAAATTGCTTAGTCCGATAATAAGGAATCTCCTCTTCAGCCGAGTCTCCCCCAGGTACCGTTTCCGCCACAGGTTTTACGGGAAGAAATTGACGAGCAAAAGCGATTCCCCCCGCACGCCACACGGGTTCCAACGCAAAACCTCGGTCGCCCGCGGACAAGAATTCACCGTCGTGGTTCACGATTTGCTCGGCAGCCCGATCCGCGATGGCAGCGATATCGGGAAGTTCCTGCCGTGTTTTCTCAATCTCTTCCAAAACAAAGTTCACAAACTGATCACCAGCCTGTTCGACTTCGATGAAACCTGTCGCACCATCTGAAGAGACTTTGCCTGTGCCCCGTTTCACACAACGGAAACCTGTGTAGATATTCAAATCGTCCTGGGCTGCTCCCTGTCGATCGGCAGCTCTTATGTGCAAAGCCACATTCGCCCAGGATCCACCACGCCGAGCCCGTTTGGTTTTGTCTTCGGCGTCGGCAGCTTTTCTTTCCGGGTACGGAGCCTGAATTTCGGCGCACCATTCCCAGGCATTACCCGCCATGTCATGAATGCCAAAGGGGCTCACTGATTTGGGAAATGCTCCACCCTCGGATGTGAGAGGAAAGTTCGGACTCTGGTCGCCGTTATACCAGGCACCCCAATCGTCCGCGTTCTGAATTTCCTTGCCGGCATGGAACGAGGAGTTATTACAAATGGTCCGGTCCCAGTTGTTTCCCCAGGGAAACGCTGGACTGGGTTTGTCGGGCGCTGCACCTGGACCACGGGCAGCATATTCCCATTCTGCCTCGGTCGGCAAACGCGTCCCCGCCCATTGGCAGTAGGCGTGTGCATCGTCCCAGCTCACTTCGACCACTGGATGATTCGCTTTCCCCGCAGGATGATCTTTACCCTTCCAATGAGGAGGCGTGCGATGTCCCGTCGCATCAGTAAATGCCTGGTACTGGGCATTGGTGACTTCATACTTGTAAAGATAATAAGATTTGAGAGTTTGGCGATGACGCGGTTGTTCATCCTGTGTGTGTTCTTTCCAATCTTCGGGCAAACCCGTTTCCCGAAAATCCGCGTCCACCTCACCGGCAATCGTACCCATCAAAAAACTGCCTGCCGGAATCAATACCATCTCAGCACCGTCTTTTTCGTTCACTGCAGCCTGAGGTTGTGGTTTGGCTTGAGCGAACGATAACAACGAGGCCAAGATAAGGATGCTAATTGCCCCATCACAAAGATGTAGTTCACGCCGTACATCAAAAATTTTTGTCATGAGTTTGTCCTCCTTTCAGATTAGCTACCATACCTGCGTACGGTCGGATTGCCAATCCGACCCACAGAAGAAAGCCTGCACCAGCACTCTCGACTCGTTTACTAAATCGCCGTTACGTGTTACTGTCATCTCTACTTGGGCCATGGCTTCCCCGAACTGGTAGGTGTGAACTCTTTATTCATTTCCCGCAACGAAACAAGGAAACCAAAACATGGGATCGATCATCGCCAGCGCCAACAACCAAATCAGTATGAGTGACTTTCCCATTCCCGCCGAACAGATCTTGGAGGGTGACCCTCAGGCTAAGATCTGGATTCAAGCTCAAACGGCCGACAAGAAACTTACCCAAGGTGTGTGGGAAACCACAGCCGGCCGTTTCAACTGGGATTATACCTGGGACGAATTCATCATGATCCTGGAGGGAGAAGTCTCCATCACTGCCGACGGTGAAGAAGCGGTCACCTTAAAGGCCGGCGATTTCTGCCATTTTGCTTTGGGAACCAAAACAATGTGGCAAGTGGACAATTATGTCAAGAAAGCGTTTACGCTGCGAACTCCCGAACCACTCGAACTGTAAAGACAACACGGGTGGTCTTTGACAATCGCTTTTGGCTGTAGGACATTTGGCCAGAGAAATCCTCAAAGCACTGGTGTGTTCACCGCATTCAGTGGCTTTTCACCTTTGAAGACGCGAGCGATCTCCTCAGCAGCCACCCGGCACATCGTTTCGACGGCGCCTAACGTATTGAACGCCGCCCAAGATGTCGCCAAAACGCTATCAAGTCGTAGCAGCGGATCATCCACTGGCACGGGCTCAGGTGCTGTTTCCCAAACGTCGATCGCTGCTCCAGCAATCCCGTTCCCTTCCAAACACGCCACGAGAGCTTCTTTGTCGATGATCTGCGGTCGAGCTGTATTGATGAGCAAGGCACTGGGCTTCATCAACTTGAGCTGGGACGCACCAATCATCCGTTCCGTCGAGTCATCCAAACCACAGTGTAGCGACACGATGTCTGCCTGTTGCAGCAGATCATCCAGCGATACATAAGTCACCTGATGCTGCTCCGCAAACTGTTCGTCAGGGTAAATATCAAATGCGAGTGCTTGGGCACCGAAAGCCCTCGCTAAACGAAGCACTTCCTTGCCGATGCCTCCCGCGCCCACCACACCAATCGTCAACCGGCCCAGCTCTTCACCTTGTCGCCTGACAAAGGTGCCTTGTTTGATGTCCGCTGCCATGGTCTGAATGTGTCGCAAAGCACTCAATATTAAACCGATTGTGAATTCCGCAACGGAATGATTCGTGGCACCGGGAGTATTCGTCACCCACACACCATGTTCTGCGGCAGCCTCCAGATCAACGTGATCCACACCAACGCCGTGCCGAGCCACAATCTTTAAATTCTGCGCCTCGTTGAACACTTTGGCCGAATAGTATTCTCCCCCTGCGAGAGCGGCAGACGCCGTCGCCAATTCCCGGCATAGTTCCGTTTCACTCAACTCGGGTAAGAGCACGGTGCGCAATTGGCACCCCAGCGGTTCGAGAATGGGAGCGACCTTGTCGGCCATGTGGCTTTCGGCACAGATAACCTCGTATGACACAATGTTCCTCTTTGAATCAAGGATTACGGAAAAAAATCAGCAGTTTTAGCCCAACATGGGGGCTCGCGACGGGACGGTCATTACTCTGTGAACTTACCACGTGTTACCGCCGAACACGATGGGGTAACGCCAGCCATGTAAAGTCATTGCCGGACAAGGTTTCCCACTTTACTGGTACGTGTCGCAGTGCAGCAAATATGTTATAGTGTCGCGCTCTATCGGGAATCACAGAAACACCATTCTCCACAGCGGTGCCAAGCCACGGTACCTCCAAACGACATGAGCATGAAACATTCCGTATCCTGGTGGTGCTTTGAAGAAAAGATGAAGCCTCAGGAGTTCATCTCTGCGATCAAGGACACGGGCTACGATGGCATTGACCTCGTACCACGGGAATATTGGGAACCTGTCCACGCAGCGGGTTTGGAAGTGGCTTCCGTCGAAGCTCACCGTTCCATCGAAGACGGTCTGAACAAACCAGAGAACCACGACCGGATTGAAGGAGAAATCCTCGAGTCGATCGAGTTGGCACCGCAGCATGGCCACGCCTGTCTCGTCTGCTTCAGCGGGAACCGGCACAGCGATACCGACGAGCAAGGCATCGATGTGACCGTCGCTGGATTACAACGTGTCGCTCCGGCGGCCGAACGAGCCGGAGTCACGCTCGTCTTGGAACTACTCAACAGCAAAGTCGACCATCCCGAATACCAGTGCGATCACACTGCATGGGGCGTCGAGGTAGTAAAGCGTGTGGGATCTTCGCACGTCAAGCTGCTCTATGACATCTACCACATGCAGATCATGGAAGGCGATTTGGTACGCACCATCCGTGAACATCACGAACATTTCGCCCACTACCATACCGGTGGCAATCCCGGTCGCAGTGAAATCGATGAACGGCAGGAAATCTATTATCCGACGGTCATCGCTGCCATCCGTGACACCGGATACGAAGGCTACTTAGGACAAGAATTCATTCCAGTAGGCGACCCGTTGGAGTCTTTGAAATCAGCCCGGCGAATCTGTGAGGTGTGAGCCGACCGCAGCTAGAACTCTTCCACTACCTCACCACCAGCAATGGTGGACAAGGCTTGCCAAAGCGCCAAATCGATCGTCTCTGACGCATACCTGGCTGATCCATCTCCCATCAATACATTCACTCCACCAGGATGTGACCTCCTCCCCTAAAATTGATCCATGTTAAGTGAGAGAATCCTCTCCGGCTGAAAGCCGGGAAAGGATTATTTGGATTCCTAAGAAACGACATGGTGTGGAACAGATTATTCCGAAGTTACGTCAAGCGGATGTGGAGCTTGGCAAGGGGAAGAAGGTTCCAGAGATCTGCAAGACGCTCGATATCTCTGAGCAGACTTACTATCGCTGGCGCCAGAAGTACGGAGGGATGAAACCAGAGATGGCGAAGGAACTGAAAGCCCTTCAAAAAGAGAATGCTCGCCTGAAGAAACTCCTGGCTGACCAGGCTCTCGATATGGATATTCTGAAGGAAGCCGCGAAGGGAAACTGGTAAGCCCCGAACGTCGGCGTCGAACGGTCGCAGAAGTTCGTCGTCGTTTGGGGCTTTAGAAAGTATCAGAACGCCGAGCCTGTCAAGTACTCGGTCAAGCTCTCAGTACGCAACGTTACCAGTCGTGGCGGCCGGATGACGAGGCTCGCTTACTTCGCGAGATTCGGGCTCTGGCCAGGCAACGGCCACGGTTTGGAGCTGAGCGTATTCATGACCTGCTGGTGAAGCGGCACTGGCGAGTCAATCACAAGCGAGTACATCGACTTTGGAAACGAGAGAACATGCAAATCCCGAGAAAACAGCATCGTAAACGGCGTTTTTCTGGTTGCAGTGCGAATAGCTGTGTCCGCCACCGTGCTGAATACAAGGACCACGTCTGGTCGTACGACTTTGTGACGGATCGGACGGAAGAGGGTCGTCAGTTTCGCATCCTGGTCGTCGTCGATGAGTACACTCGTGAATGCTTGGCGCTTGAAGCAGCAGGTTCATTTACCTCGCAGGACGTGGTTGGTGTGCTGCAATATCTTTTTGCGGTCCGAGGCACTCCTCAGCATATCCGTAGTGACAATGGTCCGGAGTTCGTCGCCACCGTCATTCGTGATTGGCTGCGGCGTTCCAATGTCGGGCCGTTGTTCATTGCCAAAGGAAGTCCCTGGGAGAACGGCTACGTCGAGTCATTTAATGGCAAGCTCCGTGACGAGCTCTTGAACCGGGAATTGTTCTTGAGCATGGAAGAAGCACGCTGGGTGATCGATCGCTGGCAGTTGGACTACAACCATCCTCGTCTTCACAGCGCATTAGACTACCAAACCCCCGCCACCTATGCGGCCGACCGTGTTCCTCCGGCTTCAGCTACGCCTCTGCCTACGGAACACAGTCGAACTACTTAACCCCGATTCTCTCACTCACACTGGATCAAAGTCTGGGGGGTGGTCAATGCGAACTGGCTCCAAAGCGATTATAACTTGGAACGCAATTCGGAAGAAGTAAATGGACATCCTTGACAATCGCCTCAGGCTCCCCCTACATTTGGGTGATTCACGTTTACACCATTCCACAGCGTGAGGCAAAGGAGATACAACTGTAATGACCTCAGCAAATGACACCATTGGAAAGCCTACTCAGAAGGTCAAAATAGCAGCCGGCTTATTTTGGGCCGATTATTCCGTGCTGGGGGCTCAAGTCCGCGATCTCGAAGAGGGTGGCGTCGACTGGTTTCACATCGAAGTCCGCGACGGCAAGTACATGGATTTTGGCATGCCCCGTGGTGGTTTCGACATCATCGAGGGTGTACGAAAGAGTACCGACCTGGAAATCGAAGCACAATTGCAGATGGTGCGTCCCAGCTTCGATGTGTTCCAGCAACTGGCCGATTTAGGTGTTAATCTGATCAGCTTGCCGATCGAAACCATGGACGAGCTAATGATGCAAAGCATCACGTTCATCAAGGAGAAGTTGGAACTCAAAGTCGGCGTTTGGGCCTGGCAAGGTTGTCCCGTGAACGCGTTTGAACAGTACATCCATCCCTACGTGGACATCATTGAATACGAGTGCCGCGCCCCATTCTGGGTGAAGCCGACCGCTGACAAGAGCCCCCACAAACTGGATCAGATCGTTGTCGACAGCGTGCACCAGTTGCACCAGATGATCAAGGCTGCCGAAATGGAAGACCGTATCGAACTGATGGAAGACGGCGGACTAAACGCCGGAAATGTTGCCGATTTCGTCGAAGTTGGGATGACCGTCGGAGAGTTTTCGTCACCGTTGCTCAAAGGTCCTGAAGGCAAATTGGTGCCAGGCACCGGTGACATCCAGGCAGCTGTCAAGAAACTGCGAGATTCGCTGGATACAGCTAGTGACCAGTATCGCGACGAACGAGGGCTGAAATGAAGCCGCTGCGGATCGGCATGATCGGTTATGGTGGCATTGGTCGCGTCCATGCGCTTGCGTATAGGGCCATGACTTTTCATTATGCACTACCCGCCTCTGCGGTCCAGATTGTCGGAGTGGCAACCACCCATGACAAATCTGCGCAACGAGCCGCCGCAGAAATAGGATGTGACTGGTCAACAAACGACTACCGTGAGTTGCTAGACCGTGACGACATCGACGCCGTCGACGTCTGTGTGCCCAACCACCGCCATGAAGAAATCGTCGTCGCGGCAGCGCAGGCCGGAAAGCATATCTATTGCGAGAAACCGCTGGCCATGAATGTGGAACAGGGACGTCGGATGGTTAAAGCCGCGGTCGACGCGGGTGTCAAAACGCAGATGACATTTAACTTCAGGTACTTTCCGGCCATGGCTCGCGCCCGTCAATTGGTCGAAGAAGGGTTCCTGGGACGTGTCTTTTCGTTCCATGCTCGTTACTTTCGTTCCAGTTACATCAGCCAGGACAAACCCTTGTCTTGGCGATTAAAGAAGGAAATTGCTGGTGGCGGAGCACTGTTTGATCTCGGTTCTCACGTCCTCGACCTGGTCTACTTTCTCCTGGGTGATTTCCACTCGCTCCAAGCGACCATGGATACGCTGATCAAAGATCGACCTGTCAGTGCGGGCGCCGAAGAAAAGGGACCGGTAGACGTGGATGACATTGCCCTCATTCAAGCGCGTCTGGCTGACGGCACGCTCGGCACCATCGATATCACACGAATGGGGACCGGTTCAACTAATCAACTCGTCATGGAGATCTTCGGCGATCAAGGGGCGATTCGATTCAACGCCGAAGATCCCAGCTGGCTCGAAATATACGATGTACGGGATGCCGGCCAGCCATTGGGTGGTCAGCGAGGATTTCGAAAAGTCGAAACCGTACAGCGCTACGAAGGTCAAAAGGCCCCTGACTGGTCGATGACTCCAAATTTCATCCGCACGCATACCGAGTGCCAGTACCAATTCCTGCGAGCCATCTCTGACGATCTTGATGCCACACCGTCGTTAGCCGATGGACTGCACGTCCAACAGACGATGCAAGCCGCCTGCCAATCGTCGGACGAACATCGCTGGGTAGAATTGTCAGAAGTCGGTTAAATCACACTTAACAATAACAACACCACCTGAAACCATGAAGATCGCAGTCATCGGTGCTCGCGGGATGCTCGGCGGGGATTTATGCCGTGTTTTTGAGCGCAACGCTGAAAAGCCCGACTCTAAACGTACGATCGTCGCCTGGGACATTGACGAGATCGATATTACGGATAGGGAGTCTACCATCCGATCGTTAGCGGATGAGTGTCCTGACGTCATTGTCAACGCAGCTGCCTACGTTGATCTGGAAGGCTGTGAGGCCAACCCAGAAATCGCATGGCGTGTGAATGCAGTTGGTGCACAAAATCTTGCCCTAGCCGCCGAGCGTTGCAACAGTGAATTGGTCTATATTTCCTCCGACTATATCTTCGACGGTGATACGTCGACAGATTACGACGAGACGGGCGTGCCGAATCCGTTGAATCATTACGGTAAGTCCAAGCTGGCCGGAGAACAGTTATCACGCGATAACTGCCGTCGAACTTACAGTCTACGAACTGCTTGGTTGTTCGGTCACGCAGAAAAAAATTATGTGCAACGAGTGCTTTCGGCAGCAGATCAGGATGGATTGGTACGCATGCCCGCCGACCAGATCGAATCGCCAACCTACACGCTGCACCTGGCGGAAGCGATTGAGCAACTTCTTGTCACTCATGCGTATGGCGTCTACAACGTCACCAGTATCGGTGCTTGTACTCGGTACGAATTTGCAAAAAGT
The DNA here is from genome assembly GCA_022448645.1 of Pirellulaceae bacterium. The sequence goes on along the minus strand of JAKVBZ010000026.1, from coordinate 18,972 downwards.
GTGTTGCAACAGGCTGCGCGCCATGACCCGGTAGAGCTGGTAGATCCTAAAACGATCCAACGTACAACGCCTCGTCCCGCCCGTTCTGTGCTCGATTGCCGTCTTTTTCAGTTGGTAACAGGCCACCAACTGCCTACGTGGCAGCAAGGTATCCAAGAATATTTTTCAAACCAGGCACAGTGTAAGTGACCCGAAGCGTGTTGGCAGACTGTTGATGACGTCGCCAAGTCAATGACAATCAAGAACGGGTTTTCAACCTGTCCTACCATTATAAATCTATATCCCGCTTGCCCAGGCTGCCACGCTCCACTCGATTCCAATCATGACCAAGCCTCTTGCCATTGGCGTTGATATCGGGGGAACGAAAATCGCAGCCGGTGTCGTCGACCGAACAGGACGAGTGCTATCCAGGTTCTCGACCAAGTCGCACGCTGAACAACCACCCGATGTTGTCATGGCAACGGTCAACGAGGCCGTCGAGAACGTACTCGCGTCGTCTGATCGTGCAGCTGACGAAGTCGCGGCGGTTGGAATCGGTTTTCCAGGAAACACCAATGGTCGTGCCGGCGTCGTGTTGACCTGCTCGAACTTGCCTGCCTGGGATCACTTCCCGCTACGTGATGTCCTGGCCAACCAGCTGGGACTGCCTGTGATTCTGGACAACGATACGAACATGGCAGTTGTGGGCGAACACCAATTCGGAGCGGCTCAGGGAGTCGATGACGTTTGCTATGTGACTGTCAGTACCGGCATGGGAGCGGGCGTCATGGTCCGTGGCCGAGTGTATGCCGGGTATTCGGGCAGCGCTGGCGAGGTAGGGCACGCAGTGGTCCAACCAAACGGCGCCATGTGTAGCTGTGGCAAGCGTGGCTGTGTCATGGCCTACGCCAGCGGCGTTGGTATCTCTCGGATGGCCTACGAACGGGTTGCAGCTGGCGACACCACGCAACTGCGTGACGTCATGCGCCCGGACGGTCGACGCATTCCCGTCGAAGATGTTGTGCGCGTGGCGGGTGAAGGTGACCTGGTTGCCCAGGAAATCTTATCCACCGCAGCGCAATATTGTGGCCTGGGGCTATCCATTATCATTCAGGTACTCAGTCCCGAAATGATCGTCGTCGGAGGTGGCTTAACACGAATGGGCTCGCTCCTGATGGATCCTGCACTGGCCGCCATGCGTAAAAATACACAACCAGAACTCCTGGAATTTGTTCGAGTTGTCCCTTGGCAACTCGGCAACGACCTGGGAATCCTAGGCGGCGCAGCGAGCGTGTTTGCCGAACACAATTAGTTTATCCTACGTTGAGTTATCTACGACAATACGTATAACAACAGTTGGAAAAATTTCGCGTTACGTTATTCTAATCTTACATACACAGGTGATATTTTCTGTCATTATAATTCTGCCTTCAATCTTTCGGTCTGCGACGGTATACGCTCAGCGTAAACGTTCACGACAGTCAGGAGTTATGAAAACATGCAAAAAACGAGAATTGCCGCTGTCAGCATGAACAGCGAACTGGGAAAATATGAAGAGACGATGGCGAACATTGCGCAATTCTGCGAGCGAGCTGCGTCCGACGATGCGAATCTAGTGCTGTTTCCCGAGTTGGTTATTCACGGGCACTGCAATCCAGATACATGGAAGGTTGCCGAAGCGGTACCCAACGGGCCTAGTGTCGAGCGGCTGGTTGACATCGCCAAACAATTCAACATCTATTTGGCAGCGGGAATCAGTGAAAAAGAAAACGACATCGTGTTCAATACTCAGGTACTTGTTGGACCTGCTGGATATATCGGCAAACAACGCAAGCTGCATATGTCTCGTGACGAGTCATTTTTCTACAAAGGCGGCCGCGACATTTCCGTATTTGATATCGGAACCTGTCGCGTGGGCATGGTCATTTGTTTCGACAATTTATTTCCGGAGGTCACGCGCATCGTTGCCTTGAAGGGCGCAGATGTGATCTTAATGCCTCATGCTGGCAGGGAGGCTCGCTGGGAGGCAACGCCCGAATCAGAAGCAGCTGCACGCCGCAAAATGTTCAACATTGTTTCCGCCGGCTACCGCATGCGTGCCCGTGAAAATGCATGCTTTTGCATCTATGCCGACCAAGCCGGGCAGGCCGGCTATGTCGACTCGATTCCTAGAGACCATCCCAATCAGCCGCATCATCCCGGTGGGGCCATGATGATCGGCCCTGATGGAACGATCCTGATTCATACGCAATTGGAACGGATAAGAGACGAGATGATCGTCTACGACTTGGAACCCGAGGATCTTGCTGAAGCTCGCGCGCATCCGAATTATTCGCTGAGAGTCCGACGGGTTGAATTGTTCGGTGAGTTGTTGCGTGAACAGATTTCGTGCTAGAGGTAGTTTCAACTCATTTTTAGTTGTAAGCCGAACTCGCTAGATGCGGGCCAGACCAAACCCATGCCTATGCTGTCAGAAATTTAATCGCTTTCTGTGATTTCGAACTGGCAACCACATACGCAACCTCGGTCCGGCCTATGTCAAGAATCCGCACTACAGCTCCTTGATTCGAATATTCTTGTACCACGCTTCTCCGGGCGGGCCTGAGTGGATTTGCAGACCGATGATCCCGTTCTGCTCGATCTTTTCGTCTTTCTCGACGTAATCCACGGTAAGCTGGCCGTTGAGCCACAGTTGAATCCGCTTGCCTTCGCAACGAATAACGTACTCATTCCAGTCGTTTGGTCGCAGCACTCGTTGTAATGTGTCATCCTCGGGGCCCGCAAGTATTTTTCTACGGCGAGATTCATCATAAAGCTTGCCCCACCATGCGCCGCCGACGTCAGCTTGATATCCGATCATTTCGTGATGGTCCGGAATGCGCCGGCTGCGAATTTGAATCCCCGCATTGATGTCCTCATCAATCACGCGAACACTCAGTCTCAACTCAAAATCTTCAAATTCCTTTTTGGTACACAAAAACTGATTCTTGGGAATGGGATCGTCTAGTGTTCCACCAACTATGGCAGCTTCTTCCACACGAAACACATCAAGATTGCCTTCCCACCCATCAAACGATTTACCATCAAACAAAGGCACAAAGTCCTTATCAGATTCGTTCACCGACTGGGCACGTGCAACGGAAATGGCTAACTTTTCCACCATGGTGTGTGCCGTGCCAAAAAGGAGCACGACGAAAACAACTGTGCGAAAGCTGCCACAGGTTACAAGTGTTGATAATTGAAATTTCATTTTCATATCGCCATTTTCTAGAATGAAGTATTCTTCTTACTGACCATTGAACAATCTATGTGGATAACGTTCTATTTGGATAACGTTTCACATACTGCACCAGGTACATCCTCGGCCTGAAAACACATATCTCGCAACGGGATGTGAGCGATCTAACGATCGGTTATCATAGATATAGAAGCGACCGAGTCCTAGTACGACAGCACCAGGTCAAATCAACGAGATTCACGAAATGTATGGTATGGCAATGGTTTAGGTTTCAGGCTTTGGGGATCCCAGCAGGGTCAACTCGAGATTTGCATACGGATCACTGACACCCGAACACTTTCACCAAGTCATCATTCATATAACCTACCGCCGTAGCCCTAGGCTTTGTTTTAAAACTTCGATTCACCCAACGCGCGAGCCACAGGCTCTAACCTCGAGTTTTCGACGAGAAGACATTGTACTGTGAAACCCGACGCGAGTGCGATCGCGAAATACGGACCAAGCCCCATGAAGTTTCAAGGTCTTGTTCAAATTTGTGCATATCTGTGCGTCGCGTTGACACTTCTGTCAGAAGCCGTTATCGCAGAGACAATGACTTGGAACCTGGCCGAGGATTTTCGTCCAGGTCGGCGCTGTGAGAACCCCAATACAGACCGGTATGGTGAACCAACCTGGCACTTTCTGCGCACGACCAGCCGCACACCAACCTTGGCCAGTCGCCAGTGGTTGCGTGACGGAAAGTATGAGGCACTCGAAAACCATGGCGCTCGACTGTTCGATCGACCGGTCGACGCGTGGGTCAAACACGCAGCAGGTGACTATCGCCAACCGGTTATCGGTCGATTCACATTGCAACACGACCTGGACATTCGGTTTGAAGTTGGTGACATTTTCTTCGCCCCTGGCCATGACGACGCCTGTATCCTAGGTTGGCGCAGTCCCGTTTCGGGAACTTTAGAGATCGAAGGTTCGTTCCAACACGCCCAAAAGGAACGAAATGACAACCGAGGAATTCAGTGGTACATCGAACGTGGGCCGGCCCCCGACCCCGTTAACGGGTTTACCCCGGTAGAGCTATCCACCGGCGACAGTCGGTGTGGCACCGCATCAGAGAACAATACGTTTCACGTCACTGACCAGACCGTCCATCCCGGCGACTTCATTTACTTCATCGTCGATGCGTGGGCTGACGGCACGGAACAACCGCACACAGGCGACTTTACTCGCCTGAGACTTGAGTTGACCGTGCAGGACGTCTCCCTGCCGACGACACCACACTTTGAGCGCGATGTCCTGCCAATCCTGGTGCGCCGTTGCCACGACTGCCATGGTGCGGATTCTCAAGAAGGGGACCTCGATTTACGCACGGTGGAAAGCATGTTTCGCGGCGGAAAGAACGGCCACGCTATCGTGCGAGGCCACCCCAATCGCAGCTATCTGATGCAACTGATCCAACGCGGTAAAATGCCACCTGACGGAGAAGAACGTCTGACGGCTGAAGAAATCTCTGTCCTTGCTCGCTGGATCCGACTTGGTATGCCAGCGGAGGAACAAATCGCTGAGCCTGCACGGCCACAGCTGATTAGTGACTACGACCGAGAACACTGGGCGTTTCAAAAACTTGTCTCAGTCGAACCTCCCACGCCACAGAGGGTGGAGCGAGTGCGCACGCCTGTGGATGCATTTGTACTGACGAGACTAGAAGAAAAAGAGTTTGGATACTCACCCGAGGCAGACCGTGTGACGCTCGTCCGCCGAGCCTACCTCGACCTGGTCGGGCTACCACCTTCGCCAGACCAGGTAGCTAAGTTCCTGGCCGACACGGCACCTCGCGCTTTTGAGCGACTGATCGACCACCTTTTGGAATCACCCCAGTTCGGCGAGCGATGGGCGCGGCATTGGCTGGACGTAGTGGGTTATGCCGATACGGTTGGTTTCGACCACGTACCTGCCTTGATTATCACTACCAGTGGCAAATGGCGCTACCGCGATTACGTGATCAAGGCCTTTAACGACAACAAACCGTATGACGAATTCATTGCCGAACAGATTGCTGGCGACGAATCAGTCAATTGGCGTGAAACAAACCGTTACACCGACAAAATCCGCGAGAACCTGATCGCTACTGGCTACTTGCGCACAGCACGTGACCAGACCCACGAACCGGAGAATAACATCCCACTCAGCTACTTCGACGTGCTGCATGACACCGTCGAAATCGTAGGCAGTAGCTTACTCGGTCTTACCATGCAGTGTGCCCGTTGCCACAACCACAAAGTCGATCCGATTCCGCAGGAAGACTACTACCGCTTGATGGCCATCTTCACGCCGGCGTTCAATCCCGACCTATGGAAACCGGTGCATCCCTACAGGCCCTACATCGACGATCGCTCGCTGCTCAATGTTTCTCCCACTGAATTGACGGAAATCAAACGGCATAACGCCGAAGTCGATCAACAAATCGCGGAAACAAATTCAAAGATAGAACAGTTACGTGCAGTAACTCGCAAGCGACTGATGGGCGAAAAGATCGCAACCTTGCCCGATTCGATCCGCGACGACGTACGATCCGCGTTTGAGATCGTCGAGGACAAGCGGAACGAAGTGCAACGTGACTTGGTAAAGAAATTTGAGGAGACATTGGCGATCTCTGACGATGACGTAAGTACTGGATTGTTAGACTCCAACCGCACCGAAATCGAATCGTTGGAGCAGGCATTGAAGCAATACGAGTCGCAACGGTCGTCGTGGGGCAAGATTCAAGCTTTGTTTGATGTCGGCCCACCTCCCCCCACCTTCATGCTGGAACGCGGCGACTACATGAATCCAACTCGGGAAGTCGTGCCCGGCTTCCTGCGAGTGCTGGTGGATTCCGACGAGGCGGCATTGGCCCAAGTCGAGCCGGTCGGTAACAGCAGCAGTGGACGCCGCACCGCCCTCGCCCAATGGTTGACCGATCCTGGCTCACCTGCCGGTGCCCTGGTAACACGCGTGATGGTCAATCGCATCTGGCAACACTTGATGGGTGAGGGACTGGTACGGACTCCGGGAAATTTCGGCGTTGAGGGCGAACGACCAACACACCCTGAGCTATTGGAATGGCTTTCAGTACAATTTGTCGAAGGGGGCTGGAAAGTCAAACCGATGATTCGGTTGATAATGCAGTCAAGCGTCTATCGCCAAGCATCGGAAACGGGGCAGGAAACAACCGACGGCAAGCTTGCCACAGGCAGAACAGAAGCGTCGTTCAGCGATCCCGAGAACCGCTTGCTGTGGCGAATGAATCTGAAACGGCTGGAAGCCGAAGTTGTGCGTGATTCCATCTTGGCCGTCAGCGGCAAACTGGACACCACTGCCGGTGGCCCGCCGGTGATGTTGAAATTCCAATCGGATGGCAAGATCGTGGTTGACGCCTCCCAACTATCCACACCGACCTCCAAGTGGCGGCGCAGCATCTATCTATTGGCACGTCGAGCGTACAATCTCTCGATGTTGTCCGTATTTGACCAGCCGTTGATTTCGACCAGTTGCTCGCGTCGCGACACCTCGGCCGTCCCGCTGCAGTCTTTGACAATGATGAATGACGAGTTCGTGGCCAAGCATGCCGAGTATTTTGCTCAACGCCTACTCCAACAGGTCGACCATGACCCGTCCCAGTTGATTCCGGCAGCATTTCGCACAGCGCTGGCCCGCTTGCCAGATGAACAAGAAGCAGCCTTGTGTGCGACGTCGCTAATCGACCAGACAAACCGTTATCGTGAAAGTGGAATATCGGACCAAGAAGCACGCGAGCATGCTCTGACAGAACTATGCCACACGCTGCTGAATACGAGCGAATTTTTGTATGCGGAGTGAAGTAAAATGAGCTGTAAGAAGTCCACCTTCGCCTGGGAAGGGTAAATGTTGCCATGGCTGTCGCCCGCCCAATTCAGAGTCAGGAAAAAGTGTGTCGACCACACATGGCCTATCGATCATCCATCATGAGTCCAAACCTGAGGAGCCAACGTGACCTCATCAGCAACGTTACCTCGCAGCACTAGTACCCTTGCACGACGCGATTATCTGCAGGCATCGATGCTCGGTATCGGCGGGCTGGCACTGGCGCATCTGCTGCAAGCGGACGGACTATTGGCGGCTGACCGTCGTCATTCCGGTGGACCTGGAGGTGCGGACCTGCAGCCGCGGAATGGTCATTTTACGGCTCCGGCCAAGTCCATGATTCTACTCTTTCAGACTGGCGGTCCCAGTCAGATGGATTTATTCGATCCCAAGCCAGAATTGCAGAAACGTAGCGGCCAACAGCATTCTGAGCAGTTCGAATTCTTCCAACCCGGCAGCCAGGACAATACGCTATTAGGTAGTCCATTCAAGTTCGCAAAACATGGCGAGTGCGGAATGGAGATATCGAATCTTTTGCCAAACATGGCCACCAAGGCGGATGACTTGTGCTTGGTCCGCTCGATGTTCAACGAGAACAACAACCACCCGCCAGGCACGCAGTGCATGAACACGGGCAAGATTTTCCCTCACCGGCCAACACTAGGTGCGTGGATCAGTTATGCTCTGGGCAGCGAGAATCAGAACCTCCCAGCATTCGTCGTATTACGCGACCCAAACGGCTATCCTAACGGCGGCACCCGACTGTGGGACAACGGATGGTTGCCAGCTCTGTTTCGTGGCACGGAGATCCAGTCGCGTGGCGCAGCAGTGTTGAACTTGCATCCCAGCAAGAAATCGCCGGTCGGCGCGCAACGCGCCAATCTGGACTTACTGGCACAGCTGAACGAATATCGCCGCTTGCGCTATCCTACGGACAACGAGTTAGAGGCCCGTATTCGCAACTATGAGCTGGCCGCGCGCATGCAGGCAAATGCCGAACAGGTATTGGACCTTTCCAGCGAAACGGAAGCAACTCGCAAAATGTACGGGATCGAAGACTCAACGACAGAAAATTATGGAACTCGCTGCCTGATGGCTCGTCGCATGGTGGAATCAGGGGTAAGATTCGTCCAGGTAATGGTGCCGGTGCAAGGAAGCGATATGCCGTGGGACCAGCACAACCATCTCAAAGGTGGCCTGGAAAAGATCTGCAGCCAGGTCGACAAACCGACTGCCGGTTTGATTCAGGATCTCAAACAGAGAGGTCTGTTGGACAGCACCATCGTTTTGTGGACGGGCGAGTTTGGACGTCTTCCCATCTCACAACACGGACACGGTCGAGACCACAATCGCCACGCGTTCAGCCTGCTGTTGGCCGGTGGTGGCTTCAAACCTGGTCACACCTATGGTGCGACCGACGAATTCGGCTATCGTTCCATCGAGCCTCGAGTCAGCTGCCCTGATCTGCATGCCACGCTGTTGCACCAGTTGGGCCTGGATCACACAGAACTCTACTACCGCCATGCCGGCCGTGAAGAGCGCCTGACCGATCCTGAGGTCACTGGCGCTCATGTCGTCCGCGACATACTGGTCTCTTAGCAAGGATGACGCGTGGCGTGACCCCATGCGAAAGGTTTACAGCAGCGGGAGTTCTCTGCTCAGCGAATGAAGTCCTATCACAACAAGCAAGCCTTGGCCCAGGGGATGATTCCAATGATGGCAAACCGTTTTCCTGCAAAGGCCCCTGCCTAACACGTGACGCAATGGCCATAATTCGGTTAGATCATTTCATTCAGCCCAACCGGAATCAAACGTATGCGCGCAGCCGTTTTTGTCGATGAGGGAATCTGCGAGATTCAGGATCGGCCACTTCCCAAGATCACTCAACCGGACGAAGTCCGGTTGGCTGTTGAAGTTTGTGGTCTCTGTGGCACCGACTTGCACATACTGGCGACACCGCCCGGTCATCCGGCAACTCCCGGAACCATTCTGGGACACGAATTCTTGGGGCACATTGTGGAAGTAGGCTCGCAAGTCAGTGCCTTTGATGTCGGCCAAAGGGTTGTCGTGGATCCAAATCTGAAGTGCGGTGTCTGTCGCTATTGCCGTCGCGGTTTGGGAAACCATTGTGAAAACTGGACGACCCTTGGTATTTTTTGTGATGGTGGTTTTGCCTCCCATGTGGTGGTGCCGCAACGGGCCCTCCACCCGATCGCCGAAAGCGTGCCCTGGCAAGATGCCGTGTGGACTGAAATCCTTTCCTGCGTCTCGGCTTCGACTGATCAACTGCCGATCAAGCCCGGACAAACGGCAGTAGTGATCGGTGCAGGACCCGTGGGCGTACTGCACGGAAAAATGCTGCAGTCCGCGGGCGCACAAGTCATTCTTTGCGACCGTGAACCCTTTCGGTTGGAATGCGCCCAACGCATCGGATTGGATCGCACGATCAATGTTGCTGAAGAACCCTTGGTTTCAACCGTCGAATCGTGGACTGACGGTGAATTCGCCGATGCCGTCGTCGATGCGGTCGGTAACCAATTTGACAACTGCCTGGACATTGTTCAAGTTGGAGGTGTGATTGCGTTGTTTGGCATGAACACTCACGCCACACCTGCCGTACGCCAGTCGGAAATCACACGCAAAGAAGTAACCGTGATAGGCAGTTACGTTGGCCGACATGCGTTCCCCCGCGCGGTAATGCTACTCGAGAAAAAAATCATCCAGCCCTCAGCACTCATTACCCACGAAATAGATGTGGAACAGTTTCGCGATGGCCTCGACGCCGCTCGCAGCGGTAAAGCCATGAAAGTGGTCGTTACGCCAGGGAGTGCCTAGTCAACAGGAAGAAGAACAGCAGGGGACGTCCTTTCCACTGCTGGGGCGCAGCGGTCAATGTCATCGGAGACAATGATCCCGGCAACCGAGAAAATGATCGTGCATACCCTGTTCCTAGCTGACCTGAATTCGTAGCCACAAGCATCTCGCTTGGGCGTTCCTACGACTCCACTGTTATTCATGCCGGATCCAATGAGCAACATTGGCAAGCTGGAAGCTCGCCGCTACTCACGGACTTGTTGCACCAGTTTGTGGACGCTGGCAGCAATCCGATCTTCGATGTCGCCCGCCCAGCGGAAAGCGGGTCGACCATATTCGTAGAGGTTCGAACCACCTTCATACCCGCCTTCTTCCCACACGCGCCTGGAGGGAATATACGAGATCATGTCATCCGTATAACCGCAAACCCAGGTTCCAGGGCCGAACTCGCTTTTGAAACGCAAAGCGTAGTCGACCACGGTTTCAGCTCCCATGCCGATCACAAGCATCTCTTGACCCAGCTGCCAGGCGTGGACGGGATAGGGGTAGGCAGCTTCGAACGATGCACCGTCATCGAGTTTCTGCAGCATGCGGGCAGCCCATCGCGCTCGGATGGCATTGTCGTCGTCTGTCAATCCAGTCAGTTCCTCACGCCCAACAACGTTCAAGTAGGGCAGCTCTATGATTTCGAATGCTGTTTCCAAACCTGGGGAAATCGGTTGGAGCGGTCCGCGTAACACTTCTTCGACGGCAGTGGCCAGCATGTGCCCATATCGTTGACACAACTCTACTTTGCGTCTCGGAAGTGGATTCTGATCTCCGCCACAGGTGTTGACAAACATGGCGGTTGCACCCGGGTAATTCTGTTCCAGTTCAAGCTGTGCAAAACCAGGGTAATCGCCACACCACATCAGGAAGCTCAACGTTGTAGGATGGCAGGCATACCCAAACAGGATTGCCTCCAACTTGCCACTCGGTCGTTGGACGGTCATCACCGGCACGGCGTGATCTACAGGCCCTTGTAATGGAATTCCCTCCTCCAGCATCTGAGGCACATCCGCTTCACGGTTATTGCGACGGTTGACGGCAAATGTAGTTTTTCCTTCTCCGATCTTCAGCTGAGCGGGAGCCAGCCGTGACAGCGCTTGGCCCACCAGCTCCACAGCCCGGGCCACCATCAAGTCCGTGTATTCTTCGACCCATTGGACCTGTTCCTGATCGACAGGATAATAGTCCACCAAATCGTCTCCCAATCTCGGCCCGCAATGGTTGTGGGAGAACGTGAACATGACTCGTTCGCGCTGAAGTTGGAATTTGTCCTTAAGTCGCACAAAAACACGATCACTCATCGACTTTGGAACACCTTGAAAATCACTGGTAATCATGACGGCACGACGACCGTCGGGATCCTGGAGCGCCAAAGCTTTCATCCACAGGTCGTGCAATTTGCCACTGGGGGGACGCTTGTACCCATAGCCGGCCAGCCAGACGGGTTTCTCGGGCGTCAGCACCGTTTTTGCCACGCCGGCTTGCCAACCCATCGCCCCGGCCAGTTGCTGGCGTTCCGGTTCAACCGGTTCTGCTGCAGAGAGGAAGCGGGCTTGGCAGCACGCTACTAGGACCACTACCGTCAACAGAAATTTTCGGCCTGGCTGCATTTCCATCATGTTTTACCTAGGGAAGTCAGCTAACGCCGTAGCAGATTCTGTTGATTTCATCCGTTGGGCATCCGTGTCAGTTAGCGGGTACGTATTCCAAGCTTGAAAGCCGTTCTTCAACCCCTCTCTTCAGCGATCAGGCGACGACCAAAAACTACTTCACCTTCCTCGGCAAAGGTGAAGTAAGGACCACTCAGGCAGTGTATCATGGTCGCGCAAACTGAGAGAAGCATCAAGCCAATATATCGTCGATGACGTGACCGGCGATATCCGTCAAGCGAAAATCGCGTCCCATGAATCGATACGTCAACCGCTCGTGATCGATTCCCAACAGATGCAGGATCGTGGCGTGCAAGTCATGCACGTGTACAGGATCTTCCACCGGCCCGAACCCCAATTCGTCCGTCGTGCCGAATTGCATTCCCGGTTTGACGCCAGCCCCAGCCAACCACATCGTAAAAGCCTCGATATGGTGGTCGCGTCCCACCGACTTGCGAACTTCTCCCATCGGCGTACGCCCGAATTCGCCACCCCACACGACCAACGTATCGTTCAGCAAACCACGTTGCTTGAGGTCCAGAAGTAAGGCTGTTGTGGACTGGTCGATCTCCTGTGCTCGTTTTGGCAAATCAATATTTAGTGTCTCGCCACGACCTCCGTGGTGGTCCCAGTTCGTATGGTAGAGCTGGACGAACCGTACATTGCGTTCCACCAGACGGCGGGCCATCAAACAATTGGCCGCGTACGAAGGTTGGCCAGGGGTCACTCCGTAAAGGTCCAGGGTTTCCTGTGTCTCATCACTTAGATCCATCAACTCCGGCGCACTGGTTTGCATGCGGTATGCCATCTCGTAGGCGGCAATACGGGTCTTGATCTCCGGATCACCAACTGCTTCCAGACGTATTTTGTTTAAGTCGCCTACCACATCAAAAAACTCACCTTGCCCGTCGACGCCACCAATCCCGGGGGGCGTTTGCAGGTTCAAGATGGGTGTCGATCCTTTCCGAAAGGGAACACCCTGATAGGTGGAGGGAAGAAATCCACTGGACCACAGTTGTGCGCCGTTGCGGGGGCCCCGCGGACCACTTAGCAAAACGACGAACGCCGGCAAGCTTTCCGATTCGGAGCCGATTCCATAGCTCAGCCAGGATCCCATGCTGGGGCGCCCGGTCTGACCAGATCCCGTGTTCATGAAGATCTTTGCCGGACCGTGGTTAAAGACATCCGTTTTCATGGTTTTGATGAAACATACTTCGTCCACGATTTGGCGATGGTGAGGCAGCAAGTCCGATACCGTCATGCCACTTTCCCCGTACGTTCCGAACGAACGAGTGGATCCCAGCAGCTTTTCGTCTCCCTTCAAGAACGCGAAACGTTTTCCCTCCAACATCGACTTCGAAGGAAGCTGTCCGTTTAACTTTTTTAAGGTAGGTTTGTAATCGAACAAATCCAACTGGCTAGGACCACCTGCCATAAACAGAAAGATCACACGCTTGGCTCGGGCAGTATAATGCGGAGCCTTTGCCGCGAATGGGTTTCGTCCATCCTCTGCGTTGAGCCGATTGTCAGTCAACAGTTGTGCCAGCGCAACAGCCCCCAAGCTGCCGGTGCATCTTCCGAGGAAGTAACGGCGCGTGGATTCGCGTAGTCGGTCTTGCTCAGCTTGCAATTGCGGGTGTTTAAACTGGGACACGATTACTCTCGGGTAATGAATTCATCCAAATTCATGATAACTCGGGCCACAGCGATCCAGGAAGCCAGTTCCGGATCCGTGGCGTTGGTCAGAGCAAGTGTTTCCTCTGTGTGCGACTCGTAATACTCGCGCCGTGACGCTTGAAATGCCGACAATGTTCGCACTTCGCGACTGGTGGCTTCACGTGACAAACCTACCAGGAATCCAAATCGAATGACATCTTGGCTGTTTTGACCTTGGCATTTGTGTAGACGGCTACCCAATGCCCGTGCCATTTCCAGAAACGTGGTGTCATTGGCGATTGTCAACGCCTGCATTGGTGTATTGGATCGTGAGCGCCGGGTACAAGCATTGTCGCGGTCGGGCCCGTCAAACATCAACAGCATGGGATAGACGTTGGCTCGGTAAATAGCTGTGTAAATACCGCGCCGGTAACGATCCTCGCCGTTACTCTCAGGCCATTTATGATTGGCCGAACTGGTCCCGATCACGTTCGGCGGGATGGGCGGAAAAACCGCCGGTCCCCCCAGCTTGCGACTCAACAGTCCGCTGGTTGCTAACCCGAGGTCGCGCACGATCTCGCCTTCGACTCGAAAACGGTTTTGTCTACCTAGCCAGTGATTCATGGAATCGAGCGCAAAGAGGTCTTCGCGAAAGTGAGAAGACTGCCGATACGTGGCCGACGTAGCGATATGCCTGAAGCCTCGCTTCCAACTCCACTGGCCACGCAGCAACTCCCAAGCCAAATAGTCGAGAAGTTGCGGTTGAGTCGGCAACGATCCTTGATAACCAAAATCATTCTCGGTCTCTACCAAACCGATACCGAACATGTATTGCCACATACGGTTGGCTTGTACTCGCGGGGTCAGCGGGTTGTCTGCGGCAACGAGCCAGCGGGCCAGGTCTAACCGTGTGGGCAGGTGGCCAGCGGCAGTCGGTAACGGCTGGAGCACTTGGAGAGTTGCCGGTTTGACTAAAACGCCCCGGTCGAGAAAATCGCCACGAATCTGCACAAATGTCTCACGCGTTTCAGACCTTTCCCGCACGACAAGAGTTGTCGGCCTTGAAGACTTAAGCCGTTTCAGTTCAGCCTGAAGGTGTTGCTTTTTCTCTGAGAGTGCCGCCAACTTATTTGCCGAGTCGAACAATGACATTTGCGGACTCGTCGCGATGCGAAACCGCCCCAGGCTGTGACCATTCATGCCCTGCTTGATCTTGATGCACAAGTCCCCTTGGACCGTTTCCGCCAGGGCAAAGATTGCGGTCCGATTCACATTCATGCTGCCTGCGGGAACGTTAATGGCCCAGCCGGTTTCAACGTCGCTATCAAAAGCATCGGCGACTGGATAATTCTGTTGTGCATGGTCGGCCGTCCCCGACACGATCGCCATTTGCTTTCCTTGGCTTTCTATCGTCAATTCTGCCAGGATGAAATTGCCGTTTTCAGCACGGCCTGGACCGTGATGGGGTAACGATTCATGAGTCAATGTCTCGATACGGACCACGGTTGCTGGGGATTTCAAAGTCGTTTTGAATACGTAAGTGTCGGCGGACGCATTCACACCACTGGCCAGAATCGAACCGTCCTCCAATGATTCCAGTGTGGCGCCAGCCTGGCTCGCCATCGCCTCGAACTGGAGCCATTTCCATTCGGGCGCTAGAGGACTGTCTCGCAACGCCTGTTCCTGGGCGACTTGGCTTTCCAATTTGGCCAGCTTGCTTTCCAACTTTTTAATCGCACTCAACTGCTTTGCAGTACCCTTTAGTGTGTGGGTGGGCTCATCAGAACCATTGAAAAACGCGTAAAGTTGGTAGTACTCCTGCTGCGTGATGGGATCATATTTATGGGTATGACATTGGGCACACCCCACCGTCAGCCCTAACCAGACGGCACCGGTCGTGTCGGTACGATTCTTGGTGCGTTCCACACGATACTGTTCTGGATCCGATCCCCCTTCTGTTTGATACGGCGTGTTGCGATGAAATCCAGTTGCAACCAATTGTGATTCTGTCGGTGCGGACAGCAGATCTCCGGCCAGTTGTTCGATCGTGAACTGATCAAACGGCATGTCTTCATTGAATGCTTGAATCACCCAGTCGCGAAATGGCCAGACCGAACGCAACCGATCATTTGCGTAGCCATTGGTGTCGGCGTAACGCGCCAGATCAAGCCAATGGCGCGCCATTCGTTCCCCGTAATGCTGCGAAGCCAGTATTCGATCGACCACTTTTTCGTAGGCATTCGGTGAAGTGTCATCGATAAACCGTGTGACCGCTTGCGGCATCGGCGGCAATCCTGTCAGATCCAAAGAAAGACGCCGTATGAGTGTTGCCCGATCGGCAACGGGGGATGGAACAACGCCTCGTCGTTCCAAATTCGCCAACACGAACCGGTCGATGGCGTTCCGCGACCAGTTGGATGCGGCGACACTGGGTAAGGCTTGTGGGGAAATGACTTGAAATGACCAGTGCTTCTCGTAAACGGCCCCCTCGGCGATCCAACGTCTAAGCAACTCGATCTCTGCAGAAGAGAGCGCATCGTCCACTGCTTCGGGAGGCATCCGCTCGGCAGTATGCGAGGCCGTGATGCGATCGATCAATACGCTTTCATGGGGCTTTTCCGGGACAATCGCATGGTATCCACCCAGGTCTTTTTTCGCTTCCTCTTCCAAATCAAACCGCAGGTCCGCCTCACGTTTTTTGTCATCGGGACCGTGGCAGCTGAAGCAACGATCCGAGAGAATCGGTCGAATGTCTCGGTTGAACACAACCGGAAAAGATTCCACAGCGAGAGCGCTCAGCCCTACGGATTGGGCCAACAAATAGAACGGGGCCGCGAGCCAGATGCTGAAGGATCGGAACATGCTGCCAGTATGGCGGAATCGGTGGTGATCTAAGTCCATTATAACATGTCCCACTGCACCAGGTAATGACCGATTCTTCGCTGAGTCTGTGGGAAGCTATGTCAGGTGATGGCAGTGACTTGCCAAACAACGACGGGATAAACACACCCAACAAGTCCAACTTGTCCTACACTTCGCCACACTCCAAAGACACTGAAAACCATGACCAATCGCAGCATTACTGTTACAGCCTCCAACACGGACAGTCGTCGCTTGATTGGCCAACATCCCCCCGCAGCACACGGCGACTACCTGACGCTGTACCGTTCGGACAATGATTGCGTGCGCACTGACATCGGCCCCGTATCAGTCCTGGCACCATCTCTCATACGTTGCCCTGCATGTTGAACAGGCACGAAACGTTGGTTCGTTGCTCGCCTACGGGATGGACCATACGGCCGAGTGGGTGTTGTACCTGGGGATTTTTCAAGCTGTGAATTCATCGGCCCGCAAACGGTAAGCCGTATTCGCTGCCACGGTGGTGTCCAGTGTTAGTGATTCCCAGATATTGACTGTGTGGCGACTCACTTTGCCGTCGTCAGTTACCAGATCCTTGGCTGAAAACTGCACACGAAGCAAGCAATAATGGTAAGATAGATAAAGACCCGGCGATTTCGACGCCTTTGCTTTAAATCGATCACAGATCAACAAAGCAATCTGATTAAAAACACCATCGTCGATTTCAGGGACCGAAAGCATGCTGTCCAACTGCTGCAAAAGGAAAACAAATGAAGAATGGTTTAGAAATGGAACATCGATCGAATATGGGTACAGTGGTGGCACTTATTATTTTCCTAGGAGCCTTTTTGAAGACTCCGTTGGTCTGCTCGGAAGAGGCTTCACCGACTACCTCTCCAGAAGCGGTCCAGGGACAGCTCGAAGCCGACAACCCCGATCGCTACTATCGCAATGGTGATCCTGTCGACACGGGACACCAGCTACAACTGTTTCTTGATCCGTCGTCGTACGCTGATCGTTGGGACGTTTATCGCCGCATCAACGAACCGGAGAAGGAATATAACAATCCCATCGTCAAGGCAGATCAGCCCTGGGAGCATTCCATTGGTTTACCGGTTGTATTGTTTGACGAGCAGGACCAAATTTTTCGCATGTGGTATGCGAACTATGACATTGGTGCCTGGGGACGTGGCAATACGCTCAAGAACTACAAGCGACACCCTTACATGATGAGCTACGCCGAAAGTCCTGATGGCATCACGTGGACCAAGCCGCTCATGGATCGTGTGTCGTACATGGGATATTCAAAGACAAATATCCTTCTGACGGGTGTCACGAACTGCCAGGAATTCGTGGTATTGCACACTCCCGATCATTTGCGCGAGCATGGTCGCTTCATGATCTGGTATCGCGACCAGTTGCCCGAATACGGTAACTGCGTGAACGTGGCCTACAGCAACAACGGACTCGACTGGACCCCGCACCATGATAATCCGGTTTATCTTAAGGCGCTTGACGCCCAGCACGTTCCCGTTTGGGACGAGACTCGCAAGCTCTGGCTGCTTTACGCCCGGCCGCAGGCACTGGCCGCGAACGAAAACCGATATCACCAGGAGAATGTTCGAACACGCATTTCGGTTACCGTGAGCAGCGACATGAAAAACTGGGAGCCGGCGCGGCATATCCTGGCTCCCGATGAACTGGACCGCGGCAAAACGTCCGACAATCCGGGATGGTTTTTCGATCGGATGTCTACGATCAAGTACGGCAACCAGTACCTGGGTTTCGTCGCGATTCAACCCCGCCGGGGAAAAGACAAGGGTTGGATTGAACTGGTGTCGAGCTCTGACGGGTTTCGCTGGTATCGTTCACCACTGCGTGAGAAGTTTATTCCTTATGGCAGGCCAGGCGACTGGGATGGGGGACACACCTGGATGCTCACCAGCGTGGTTCCCCGGGGACACCATCTTTACCTGTATTACGTTGGTTCCTCGAAAAGCTGGAGAACGCGATTTCCGGCTAACACACGGGCCATTGGAGTTGCCCGCATTCGTCGCGATCGATTCGTCGGCCAGTACGGTGACACCGGTGGTGGCTGGCTGCTGTCGCGCGAAGTTAAAGTGACAGGCAACCGGCTATTGGTGAACATTTCTCCCGAACATCAGGCGTGGAACCCGGAAAATGTTCGTTACGGTCACGTCCTGGTAGAACTGTTGGATCGTGAAGGGGGCGTCTACGGAGACCAGCATTTGCCCGGCTTTGGCCAGGACGATTGTGACCGAATGTACGGTGATGAATACGGACAGGTGGTGAGTTGGAAAGGGAATCCCGACCTTTCGTCGCTGCGAGGTAAAAACATCCATATCCGCTTTTGGCTAAAATCAGCCTACCTGTTCGGATTTCGCTTTGCCGACGCCCAGCCCCAAAGTTCAGCAAAATAGCAGGAGCCAGTTCACCGATGGTCACATTCCTTGTCCGGGAATTGTCGGAGCTGTCCACAATCGGCCAGGCAGCTGCGAATGATGCCATACGGGAGGAGGTGAGAGCAAATGGCAAGAACGTGGTTGCACCTGCAGACGTCTTTCCCTGGCAGGTCGTGGCATCACCTGACCGTCGGTTACCGGAGGTCGGGCCACCTATAGAAAAAACAAAACCCCTTGCGGGACAAGGGGTTTGACACTGTTTGTCACCCTTTGGCAGCGGATGACATAAGCGAGGCCGACGGGACTCGAACCCGCAACCACCGGATCGACAGTCCGGGGGTAACTCCGGTCCATGAACCCTCAAACTCTTTTGATGCCAAGCGTTTAGCGAATTTCACCTTGCCAAGAGAATTCCCGAGCGCAGCAG